>NZ_JAVMKF010000062.1:0-41114 GCF_031732815.1 Accumulibacter sp.
TCCTTTTATGGTCTCTGGAGTTCCGGCCCTGGCCCGAACTCGGGGAGCGCCTGACTACTGCACCAGGCGCTCCCCGCCATTTTTTCGGCGACTGAGGAAACACCAACGGCAACAGCAGCGCTCGCTCGGCATGGACACTGGGCAAACCCGGCGAGTGTAACAAAAAAGCTTCGCTGCGGATCTGCCGTCGGACTCAACCTGAGCCCGTTCGAGCACCTCGCATTGCGCCAGGCAGCAGCGTCTCGACCAGCCGAATCCAGTAGGCGACGCCAAGAGGCAGGATCTCATCGTTGAAATCGTAGCGTGGATTGTGCAGCGTACAGCCACCGCTACCCGGCCCGTTGCCCAGCCAGACGTAGCATCCCGGCTTCTCGTGCAGCATGTAGGCAAAGTCCTCCGCACCCATCGACGGCAACTCATCCGCGCGAACCTTGTCCCGCCCAAGCAGCTCACCTGCCACCTGTCGACAGATGTCGGTTTCCGGGGAGCTATTGACCGTGGGCGGATAGCGACGGTCGAAGTGAACCGACAGGCGCGCGCCAAAAGCCCGCCCGATACCGTCACACTGACGCTCGACGAGTCGTTCCAGGCGCTCCTGCATCGCCAGGTCGAAGCTGCGTATCGTGCCGCGCAAGATCGCCCTCTCCGGGAGGATGTTCCACGCCTCGCCCCCGTGCACCTGCGTGACGCTGATCACCGCCGACTCGCACGGGTGAATGTTGCGCGCGACGATGCTCTGCAGCGCGATCACCAGGTGGCTGGCGACGAGCAGCGTATCAACCCCCTGATGCGGCATGGCCGCATGACAGCCAGTACCCTGCACGTCGATCTCAAAGGCGCAAGTGCCAGCCATCACCGGGCCGGCGACGACCGCCATTTCACCAACCGGCAGGCCGGGCCAATTGTGCAGACCGAAGACCGCGTCCATCGGGAACTTCTCGAACAGCCCCTCAGCGACCATCACCTGCGCGCCACCTTCCGATTCCTCGGCAGGTTGAAAGATGAAGTACACGGTGCCGTCGAAGCTCCCCAGACCGCGCTGCCCAGCGAGATAACGTGCGGCACCAAGCAGCATCGCGGTATGCCCATCGTGCCCGCACGCATGCATCAACCCGGGCGTGCGCGAGCAGTGGGCAAAGGCATTTTCCTCGCTCAGCGGAAGCGCATCCATATCGGCGCGCAAGCCTATCGCCCGCCCGCTGCTGCCTTGCCGCAGCACACCGACGACGCCGGTCCGCGCCAGACCGCGATGAACCTCGACGCCGTAACGCGCCAGTTCATCGGCGACCAGAGCGGCGGTGCGCGTCTCGGCAAACGCCAGTTCCGGATGCGCATGGAGATCGCGCCTGAGCGCAACCAGGTCGGCGAGAAAAGTGATTTGCCCAGGGTCCATGCCTTGATCCTTTAGCTACAAAGTTTCCAGTCTAGGTCATCCCGGCTTGCTCGGAAAGGCATGCTTCGATTATCCTGAGCGACATGCATCTCGTTCTCATCAGCGGCCTGTCCGGCTCGGGCAAGTCGGTCGCGCTCAAAGTCCTGGAAGACGCCAACTATTACTGCGTCGACAATCTGCCCTCGCAGTTGTTGCAGCAACTGGTCGGGCAGCTCGAACTGCAGGGTTATGACAAGGTCGGCGTGGTCATCGACATCCGTGGCGGCGAAAGCGTCGCCATGCTGCCGCTGCAGCTCGACGCCTTGCGTGCGAACGACCTTGAGCTGCAGTTTCTCTTCCTCGACGCGCAGGATTCGACGCTGCTCAAACGCTACTCGGAGACGCGCCGCCGCCATCCGCTGGCCAGTGACGAGCTGACCCTGCTTGAAGCGATCGCGGAAGAGCGAGTCCGCCTCGCCGGATTGTCCGCACTTGGCCATCACATCGATACGAGCGCGCTTAAAGCAGGCGTCTTGCGCCAATGGATACGCCAGTTTGTCAGTCTCAAGCCCTCAGTGGTGCAGCATCAAGGACTCACCTTGCTCTTCGAGTCGTTCGGTTTCAAGAACGGAGCGCCCCTCGATGCCGATCTGATCTTCGACGTGCGCTGCCTGCCGAATCCGCATTACGACTTGTCGCTGCGTCCGCTGACCGGCCTCGATCAAGCCGTGATCGACTTCCTCGAGATCGAGCCTGAGGTTCTGCACATGCGCGGCGACATCGCATGCTTCATCCGCACCTGGCTGCCGAGCTACGTACGCGATAGTCGCAACTACCTGACGATCGGCATCGGGTGCACCGGCGGCCAGCACCGTTCGGTGTATTTTGCCGAATGGTTGGGCAAGACCTTTCACGACAGCGCGTGCGTCCTCATTCGTCACCGTGAATTGCCAGCGACCAGCAACCCGCCGGCCCGGCCGTGAACTGGTTGAGTCTGTGCCGGCCCGGCGACGGTTTGTGCCTGCTCCTTGCTGCCGCTGCCTGCACCACCGCTGCCGTCACCAGCTGGCCGACCGGGCCAAGCGAAAAGGCGGTCATTCGACGCAATGGCGAGATCTACCTCGAGCTGGACCTGGCGCGCGATCGCCGCATCGAAGTCCCTGGCCCGCTTGGCCTGACCGAAGTCGTCGTCGATCAGCGACGCATCCGCGTAAGTTCTGATCCGGGTCCCCGACAATACTGCGTGCGCCAGGGATGGCTCGCACGCCCAGGCGAAATCGCCATTTGCGCACCAAACCGGGTCAGCATCGAAATTCTTGGCCGTCGCCGAACCTATGATTCCCTAAGCTATTGATCCGCTGTGGCGCGACCCGCAGCCCGCTTGCCAGTCTCGCTGGTTTGGTGTGCAATGCGGGTTTCGATCGTCCGCATGCGAGCCCACATGAGTGAAAGCAACAAGTACGCAATTGCCGTCAGCGCTGTCCCGCAGTACATCGTCGAGCAGTCCGAGCCGGCAAACGACCATTACGTTTTCGCGTATACGATTACGATCGAGAATGTCGGTTCGGTCGCGGCGCAGTTGATCGCACGCCACTGGATCATCACCGATGCTGGCGGCGAAGTTCAGGAGGTCCGCGGCCTGGGCGTGATTGGCCGGCAGCCCCTCCTTCAACCGGGAGAAAAGTTCGTCTATACCAGCGGTTGCCAACTTGATACGCCGGTCGGCACGATGCGCGGCAGTTACCAGATGACCGCTGTCGACGGATGGCAATTTGAAGCCCGCATTCCCGAGTTCACCCTGGCCGTTCCACATGTCCTGCATTGAGTCGGTGCATCCCGGCCGATAGCCCGGCAACCGGCCCCGCTAACTGCGGTAGTCGGCGTTGATCCGCACGTAATCGTAGGACAGGTCGCAGGTATAAACCGTGCTGCTGGCAAGGCCCCGGCCGAGCTGGACGCGGATCGCGATCTCGGCGGCCCGCATCATGCGGGCGCCATCCTCCTCGCGATATGACGCAGCGCGACCGCCGTTCTCGGCAACCAGGATTTCCTCCCCGGCAACCGCCAGCCAGACGCTGACTCGGTCGACGTCCAGCGCATTGACTTCGGCATAGCCGATCGCGGCAAGTATCCGCCCAAGATTCGGATCGCTCGCAAAAAAGGCGGTCTTGACGAGCGGCGAATGGGCAACGGCATACCCGACTCGGCGGCATTCCTCACGATCCCGGCCGCCTTCAACGCGGATCGTGATGAACTTGCTGGCGCCTTCGCCATCGCGCACGATCGCCTGCGCCAGTTCTCCAGCCAGGCTGATCACCGCGTCGCGCAGTTTCGGGTAGTCCACTTCGCGTGGCGTCGGAATATGGACACCGCTTTGCCCGGTGGCGATGAGGACAAATGAATCGTTGGTCGACGTGTCGCCGTCGACGGTGATGCAATTGAACGACTCGTCGGCGGCTTCGCGCACCAGTTGTTGCAGCAGGTGCGCGGGCAGCCCGGCGTCGGTTGCCAGAAAGCCGAGCATGGTCGCCATGTTCGGCCGGATCATGCCGGCCCCCTTGCTGATACCCGTCAGGGTTACCGGCCGGCCTGCGATGTCGATGCGCCGCGAGGCAGCCTTCGCCACCGTGTCTGTGGTCATGATGGCGTGCGCAGCGGCGAGCCAGCGGTCGGGCGCGAGATCAGCGATGCAGCGCGGCAGACCGCTGATCAGTCGATCGACGGGCAGGGGCTCAAGGATGACCCCGGTCGAAAAGGGAAGAACCTGGCTGGCATCGACCGCCAGCAACTCTCCAAGCGCAGTGCAAGTGTCCTCGGCGGCCTGCCGGCCCGCCTCGCCCGTTCCCGCGTTGGCCACCCCCGTATTGATCAGCAAGGCACGAATCTCGCCGCCGTGCGCGAGATTGCGACGACAAACCTCGACTGGAGCGGCGCAGAAACGATTGCGGGTGAACACCGCGGCGACCCGGCAACCCTCGTCAAGCACCAGCAGGGCGAGATCATTGCGTCCGGCCCGGCGAATTCCCGCCTCGGAGACGCCAAGGCGGACACCGGCGACCGGCAAGAGATCTTCGGCGGGCGGCGTCTGGTAATTGACTGGCATTACGACCTCCGGAAAATGGCGCTCAGCGCAGCACGAACACGCCGCCTGGCCGCACCAGGCCACCTGATGGCAAGCGGCACGGCGGCACCCACGTCAAAAGGCCGATCGCCTCATGACAGCTTGCCATGACAATGCTTGTACTTCTTGCCCGAACCGCAGGGACAAAGCTCGTTGCGGCCGACCTTGTGGCGCCCGGTGGCCGTCTTCTGGCGGCCCGCCGCCACTTCGTCGTCTCCCTGCTCGATAGCCTCATCGTAGTCGGCATGGTGATAGCGTACATTCTGGACGTCTGCATGCGCGACGGACTCCTGCACATCCTGCGCGCGTACCTGCACGGTAATCAGCACGCGCGTCACGTCGGCACGCACCGTGTCGAGCAGGCGCCCGAAAAGCTCGAAGGCCTCGCGCTTGTATTCCTGTTTTGGATTCTTTTGCGCGTAACCGCGCAGATGTATCCCTTGGCGAAGATGATCGAGCGCCGCCAGATGCTCGCGCCAGTGTGTGTCCAGGCTCTGCAGCATCACATTGCGCTCGAACTGATGAAATACCTCGGCCCCGACCAGGTCGACCTTCTCCGCGTACGAGCGGGCAGCCGCGTCGACGATGCGCTCGAGAATCTGCCGATCGCTCAGATTCGGCTCGTTCTTCGACCACTCGACGATCGGTAGCGACAGTTGCAGCTCGCTCGCGAGCGCGTTCTCCAGACCCGGCAGGTCCCATTGCTCTTCGACGCTGTCTTCCGGAACATGGGCGCGGAAGGTGGTATGCAGAACGCCTTCGCGCATCGCGGTGATCGTTTCCGAGATGTCTTCGCTTTCGAGCAATTCATTGCGCTGTCCGTAAATCACCTTGCGCTGATCGTTCGCGACATCGTCATACTCGAGGAGCTGCTTGCGGATGTCGAAGTTGCGCGCTTCCACCTTGCGCTGCGCCGACTCCAGCGAGCGCGACACCAGCGGATGCTCGATCGGCTCGCCCTCGGGCATCTTCAGCCGCTCCATGATCGCTTTGACACGATCACCGGCAAAGATGCGCAACAACGAATCGTCGAGCGCCAGATAGAAACGCGACGAACCGGGGTCACCCTGGCGGCCCGAGCGGCCACGCAACTGATTGTCGATGCGCCGCGATTCGTGCCGTTCCGAGCCGATGATGTGCAAGCCGCCCGCAGCAACCACCTGATCATGCAGTTGCTGCCACTGCCGGCGGAGGTCGTCGATACGTGACTCCTTCTCGTCGGCACTGATCGCTTCGTCGTCGCGCACCAGCGCGATCTGCTTCTCTATGCTCCCGCCGAGGACGATGTCGGTACCGCGCCCGGCCATGTTGGTGGCGATAGTGATGACGCCGGGGCGACCAGCCTCGCGCACGACCTCCGCTTCCCGCGCATGCTGCTTGGCGTTGAGCACCTGATGCGGAACTTTCTCGTGGTCGAGCAGAGCAGAAAGCAACTCCGAGTTCTCGATCGACGTCGTCCCGACGAGTACCGGCTGGCCGCGCTCGCGACAGGACCGGATGTCGGCGACGATCGCCGCGTGTTTCTCCTTGGCCGTACGGAAAACCTGATCATTGAGGTCGGTTCTGCGCATCGGCTGGTTGGTCGGGATGACCACCGTTTCCAGTCCGTAAATCTGCTGAAATTCGTAGGCCTCGGTGTCAGCCGTTCCGGTCATTCCCGACAGCTTGCCGTACAGGCGGAAATAGTTTTGAAAGGTGATCGAGGCCAGCGTCTGATTCTCGTTCTGGATGCGCACGCCTTCCTTGGCTTCTACCGCCTGATGCAGACCGTCCGACCAGCGACGGCCGGGCATCAAGCGACCGGTGAACTCGTCGACGATGATCACCTCGCCGCGCTGGACAACGTACTGCTGGTCCCTGAGGAAAAGATTGCGTGCGCGCAGCGCCGCATTCAGGTGATGAATCAGGAGGATGTTGGCGGCATCGTAAAGACTGCCGCCCTCGGGCAGCAAGCCCGCCCCGGCGAGAATTTCCTCGGCATGCTCGTGGCCCGCTTCGGTCATCAGGATCTGGTGTCCCTTCTCGTCGACCCAGTAATCGCCCGGACCATTTTCCTCGCTGCAGCGGACGAGCAGCGGAGCGACCTCGTTCATCCGCAGGTAGAGGTCGGTATGATCCTCGGCCTGCCCGGAAATGATCAATGGCGTGCGCGCCTCGTCGATCAGGATCGAGTCGACTTCATCGACAATGGCGAAGCCCAGTTTTCGCTGCACCCGGTCGGCCGCCGAGTAGACCATGTTGTCGCGCAGATAGTCGAAGCCGAACTCGTTGTTCGTACCATAAGTGATGTCGGCAGCGTACGCCGCCTGCTTCTCTTCGTGCGGCATCTGCGACAGGTTGACGCCGACGGTGAGCCCGAGGAAGCGGTGCAGCCGGCCCATCCACTCGGCGTCGCGGTTGGCCAGATAGTCGTTTACCGTGACGATGTGCACGCCGTTCCCGGCCAGTGCGTTCAGATACGACGGCAGAGTGGCGACCAGCGTCTTTCCTTCGCCGGTGCGCATCTCGGCGATCTTTCCATCATTCAGGACCATGCCGCCAATCAGTTGGACGTCGAAGTGGCGCATCCCGAGAGTCCGCTTGCTGGCCTCGCGGACGACGGCGAACGCTTCCGGCAGCACGGCCTCAAGCGTCTCCCCATTGGCCACTCGCCGCTTGAACTCGGCTGTCTTGCTGCGCAGATCGTCGTCGGAGAGAGCCGCGATTCCCGCTTCGAGCGCATTGATCTTGCGCACGACCAGCTTGTACTGTTTGATCAGCCGGTCATTACGGCTGCCGAAAATCTTCTTGAGGAGGCCGGAAATCATTCTCTGGACGGTAAAGGTGGTTGCGGAGAGGGCATCGAGGGCGTCCCGAACGAACACAGAAGCCGGACGCAGGAGCGGCGGCCCCGCCGCCGGAACCGGGTAGACAGCGGGCGACCGACCGCCGGCAGCGCACCGCCTGCGCGACGCAAGGAGCCTCTCGACGGGCCCTTACGGCGCGTGGCACGGATACTACCCGCAAGACTCGATTCACGCAATTCTCGGTCGCTTGACAAAGCCCGCCGGTGGCCAGCGAAACCTTGTCAGGCAGCCGACTTCAGTGCTTTAATCCCCGGGTTGTCAACAACGGTGAGGAATGAGGAAATGTCCGACCATCGCTACAAGCCGCTACCCTGGACGAAGCTCACACGCGGCGTTCCATGCTATCTCTCGAAAGTCATTACGCAAACGAAGGTCGAAGCAGGCTCGCCTGCGCTCGAGGTGATGACCGATTATCGCCGACAGCCGGCGCTGACGATTTCCCCTGGTGCTTCGCTGGAAGAAGCGAACCGCATGATGGCGTGCGCGCATGCTCAATTTCTCCTCGTCGCCGACGAACGGGCGCAACTGCTCGGGATTGTCACCGAAGCGGGAACACAGGGCAGTCGTCCGCTTGCCGTCGCCCACCAGATGGGCCTGCATCCAACCGAGCTGGTCGTCGCCAATGTCATGATCGACAAGCATGACGATGCGGAAGTCATGCACTTGCGCGATGTCGCGCACGCCCATGTGGGCAACGTCCTGAGCACGCTGAAAGCACTCGGGACGCCCTTCTGTCTGGTGGTAGACCACGACGCAGCCGACAACCATGTGCTGTGCGGAATTTTCTCGCTGCGCCAGATCGAACGGCAGATGGGACTGGAACCTCAACCCGAGGAGATTGCCCAGACCTTTTCGCAGGTGGTCAGCTCGCTTGGCCACTGAATGGCCCTTCGGGCAGACCGCTCGCGCACGACCGATGCACGGCGAGGCTTAAGAATCGCTTAAGGAAAGCTGGCGACGATTGAGGCATGGCACAACACTCTGAAGTATCGTTCGACGACCCAGGTCGCCACGCAATGGCCCAGCGTTGTACCTGGGTCAGTGTCGTGGTTAACATCTTCCTCACGGCCGCCCAGGTCGTTGCCGGTATCGTTGCCCATTCGCAGGGCCTGATTGCCGACGGGCTGCATTCGCTGTCCGACCTCGTCTGCGACTTTCTCGTCCTCTTTGCCGCACATCACAGCAAGGATCCGGCTGACGCACGCCATCCCTACGGGCACGCCAGGATAGAAACGGCGGCCTCTTTCGCGCTTGGGGCGATTCTTGCTGCGACCGGCGCAGGCATCATCTGGAGCGCCGGCATCAAGTTGCAGGACCTGGGCAATCTGCCACCGGTAGCGCCGCTTGCTCTGTGGACGGCGGTCATCGCGCTGGCGGCCAAGGAAGGCCTGTTCCGCTACATGCTGCATGTCGGCGAGCGGCTGCGCTCGCCGATGCTCGTTGCCAACGCTTGGCACGCGCGCTCGGACGCTGCTTCCTCACTCGTCGTCGCAGTCGGCATCGTCGGCAACCTGATGGGCTTTGCCTTCGCCGACTCGGTTGCCGCAGTCATTGTCGGCTTCATGATCGTACGCATGGGCGTCGTCTTTTCCTGGGATGCCCTGCAGGAGCTGATCGACACCGGACTGTCGGCGGACGAAGTCGACAGTATCCGGCAAGTCATCATCGACACACCGGGAGTGAGCAGCCTGCATGAGCTGCGCACTCGACGCATGGCGCATCGTTCGCTGGTCGATGCGCATGTGTGCGTGGATCCGCGAGTGAGCGTTTCAGAAGGACACCGAGTCGCCGAAATGACCCGCAAGCGGGTCCTCGACACCCACGCCTCGGTGGCCGACGTGCTGGTTCATGTGGACGTCGAAAACGATCTCGACCACGACGTGAACAGCCACAGCCTGCCCGATCGCAACGCCCTGATGCAGCAATTGTCGCCAATTCTTGCCGGCCTGCCGGAAGCACAGCGGGTCGTGCTGCACTATCTGAACGGACGGGTCGAAGTCGAGATCTTCCTGCCCGTCGATGTGCTCGCCGACCTCTCCGCGGTCAACCGGGCCGAGCGCGAGATCGCGCGCCGCCTGAAGGATCAACCGCTGGTCAGTGCGCTGCCGATCAATTATCAGCAGAGCGTTTTTCCGCTCGGCAGCGGCTGCTAGACAGCAAGGCTGAAGCGCCGCTCGCCAAGCGGCCGAAAAAGCTTGGCCAGGCGATCAGCCGGCAGACGCAGCGGGCTGTTGCCGAAAGCGCTTCGAGCAAAGCCGCCAGCCAACCGGAGTCAGCGCGAAGGGCGCCGACACGGCGAGGACAAGCCTCGCCGCAATGACGTCGCTACTTGCCAGCGGCCTCACGCTTCCTGCGCGAGGTCGGCATCAGCGTTGCTTCACCATCAATGACGACCTTGTCGCCAACGCTGCACACGGTGTCCAGAACCACGCGACCCTTGTCGGCGATCACCTCCTTGATCGTCACCTTGGCACGCACCGTGTCGCCCGGGCGCACCGGAGCGCGGAAGCGCAAGGACTGACTCATGTAAATGCACCCGGGCCCGGGGAGACGATTGCCGAGAACGGATGAAATCAGGCTTGCGGTCAACATGCCGTGCGCGATACGCCCGCCAAACATCGTCGTACGGCCAAACTCTTCGTCCATGTGCACCGCGTTCACATCGGTAGACACCCCGGCAAACAGGACAAGATCCGCATCAGTAATCGTCTTGGCAATTTCCGCGCTCATGCCGACGGACAGATCTTCAACGTCGTAACCGTTCTGTGGATTCATACAGTTCCTTTCTGATGATCATTAGCGCGGCGGTAACCGCGCTCAGGGAATGCGACGCCCACGCTGCCGGCGCCACTGGTTTGCCTGGAGACTCCTGGATGCGGATAAGTCAGCCTATCGTGCGGACGCCGATGCCAACCCAACGAGGGCAAGTATAGATTGGATTCCCGCGCCGATGCCACCCTTTTTGCGTCGTCGGCGCCACCCGGGTGCGCCCCGCGCGCCGGGAGGCCCCGATCGTCGTCCAGGTGGGCAGCCGGGTTGGAGAGTCCACGAACTTCTTGCGGAGAAGCGCGATCAGGCGCTAGAATTTCCGTGCTCGATTCCGGTTTCACAACATTGGTTGGCTGTGCTCTGCAACGAGGAACAAAGACTGATGAGCGAAGCAACGAAGGGCCAGTTCCTCTCCCTCGACCACCACCTGAGGGCCGGTATCGACAGCACACGCAACGAGCAAACCGACTCGTTCAGCACGCTCTCTGGCGCTTGTCCAGCGCCCCGCCAGGCACTTCCGGCACGCATCGCGGAACCTGAGCGCAGCGCGGCCGAGTGTCGACATTCGGCTTGTCCAGGGCCGACAGGCCGGCGGCGTCGGGGCCAACAGTCCTTTTCAAGCAGCGGGGTGAACTCGCCTGAGCCCGGCTCGACAATCCGTCTGCCTGAGCCCTCAGCGTCGCTGTTTGCGGGTTGCGCGGCCGGCTGCCGTTCGCGCACACCCGGCTGAGACCTGCACTGCGCGCCCAACATCGGTTCTCTGGCCAACACATGCCCGCCTGCATCTTCCCTCCCGGCACCAAATCTGTTTCTGCCCGCCCGCGCGACCCGATCGTCTGGCAGACCCGTTGGCGCCGCGACGCAAGGTTCGACGACTCTCCCCGGAATCCTGGCCAGCATCGTCCAGGAAACGGTTCCTTGTTTATCTCAAATGTTATGGAGGCACTACATGAGGCTCACCCTGACCCCTGAGGAACTGACCGCCTACTACGCGCAACTACATGATTCAAATAGCGATTTCAAGTCGCACTATCCGGCCGACTCGTTCGAACGGCAGCCGGTGCACACGGTTTATGGAGGCGCCAATCTGTTCAAGGCGGGCTTCGCCGGCAAGCTGGGCGAGGTTGCCCTCAAGACGCTCGACACCTACGCCCCGAACTACCTGGTCTTCGCCCGCGTTCTCGGCTTGCCCGGCGCCGAGACGCTGCCCATCAACCCGATCGAACAGGACAGCCTGACCCGCGCCCTGGAGAAGGACCCCGAACAGGTACGCGAAGTGAAGCCTGCCGCCTGGCTGGCCTTTACGGTCTACAACCGGGTACTGAAGAAGCTGCAGAGCGAGCCAATCGAAGACAACCGGATCGACTTCGAGGATGGCTACGGCAACCGTCCTGACGACGAGGAGGATGGACATGCCATCGCGGCGGCCGACGAAGTCGCCAAGGGCATGCGCGACAACATTCTTTCGCCGTTCATCGGAATTCGCATCAAGACATTTTCCGACGAATGCAAGGTGCGCGCGATCCGCACGCTGGACATCTTCCTTTCGCGCCTGGCGGAACAGACCGGCAGCAAGCTGCCGGCCAACTTCATCGTGACCTTGCCCAAAGTGACGACGCCGACACAGGTTTCCACCTGCGCGACGATTCTCCAGAACCTTGAGTCAAAGCTGGGATTTGCGAAAGACTCGCTGCGCATGGAAATCATGATCGAAACGACCCAGTCGATCATCAACCACAAGGGCGAAAACACCGTTCCCCTGCTGGTCGCGGCGGCTGCAGGCCGCTGCCGTTCAGCGATCTTCGGTACCTACGACTACACCGCTTCGTGCAACATCACCGCCGCCCATCAAAGTCACACCCATCCGGCGTGCGATTTTGCGCGCCATGTGCTGCAGGTCAGCCTGGCGGGAACCGGCATCACGATCAGCGACGGGGCAACCACGAGCATGCCGATCGGCCCGCACAAAGCGGGCAAGGACGGCGCCCTGAGCCCGCAGCAGATGGACGAGAACCGTGCCGTCGTGCATGGCGCATGGAAGCTGCATTACGACAACATCATGCACTCGATGCGGCACGCGTACTACCAGGGCTGGGACCTCAACCCAGGGCAGTTGCCGGTGCGCTATGCGGCGGTCGACACCTTCTTCCTGAGCGGACTGCAGGATGCTTCGGCGCGTCTGAACGCCTTCCTCAACAAGGCGGCGCAGGCGACGCTGGTTGGCAACACGTTTGACGACGCGGCAACCGGCCAAGGCCTGCTCAATTTCTTCCTGCGCGGAATGGCCTGTGGCGCGATCACCGAACAGGAAGTCCTGGCCACCGGAATCACCCTCGACGAATTGCGCTCGCGCTCGTTTGTCCGCATCGTCAATAACCGCACCCGGAAATAGCCGTCGACCCGGCGGCATGAGAGGAATCAACCATGACTGAGGTCAATAGCAGGATGCAGGAGGCGGTGCGCCACCTCGCCGCAGCCGACGCGCTGGTACGCAGCTCACTCGCCTGGATAAAACAGCAGTGCGCCGGCAGCAAGGGCGTGTCGAACGACAAGCTGGACGAGCACCAGGTGGCCAGCTTCGACCTGGCCTGGTGCGCCGCCGAGTCGACCGGCGCACGTTTCGCCGCAGAGTATGCCAGCAAGTTTGCCGCGAGCGCTTCGCCGGCGGCCGACGCTTGTCTGGAAGAGCGCATGGCGCTGATTTTCTGTGCCGAGGCTTTGCAGAACATCAGCAATCGTCTGTCCGCCCGACCACAGAGCTTCGGTCTGAGCGACGCCGACCTGACCAGCTTGACGACACCCGAACTGCGGCGTTTCTGCCAGAGCCAGCTGGCCGCCGACAACCTGGAAGCGCTCGGCCGCGAAGTCATCGCACTCAACGGCGCGAGCGGCGCGTACATGCTGAGCGATGATGCGACGATGATGCAGGATTCATTCCGCAAGCTGGCGACCAACGTCGTGATGCCGCTGGCCGAGGAGATCCACCGCGAGGACCGGATCATTCCGCAGGAGATTCTCGAACCGCTGACCGAGATGGGCTGCTTCGGCCTGTCCATCCCTGAACGCTACGGCGGCATCCAGAGCGACGACCATGAGGATAACATGGGGATGATCGTGGTCACCGAGGAGCTTTCGCGCGGCTCGCTCGGCGGTGCCGGCAGCCTGATCACGCGCCCTGAAATCCTCAGCCGTGCCCTGCTGAAAGGCGGCACCGAGGAGCAGCGGCAGAAATGGCTGCCGCAGGTGGCGATGGGCGATCCCTTGTGCGCCATTGCCGTCACCGAGCCGGATACCGGCTCCGATGTCGCCGCGATGCGGCTCAAGGCGAGCAAGTGCGCCGGCGGCTGGATTCTCGACGGCGTCAAGACGTGGTGCACGATGGCCGGCAAGGCTGGCGTCCTGCTCGTCCTGGCGCGCTCCAATCCCGATCGCTCGCTCGGCCACAAGGGACTGAGCATGTTCCTGGTCGAGAAGGATTCCTATGACGGACACGACTTCGAGTATCGTCAGGCCGAGGGCGGCGTGCTCAGCGGCCGGGCGATTGCCACGATCGGTTATCGCGGCATGCATTCCTACGAGGTCTTCTTCGATCATGTCTTCGTTCCCGATGAAAACCTGGTCGGTGGTCCGGAAGGCGAAGGCAAGGGCTTCTATTTCACCATGGCAGGGTTTGCCGGCGGACGTATCCAGACGGCGGCGCGCGCGATCGGCGTCATGCAGGCGGCGTTTGAACGGGCCGTCTCCTACGCCCAGGAACGGCAGGCCTTCGGCAAGCCGATCGGCGACTTTCAGCTCACCCGCGCCAAACTGGCTCGCATGGCCACGCTGCTCACCGTTTCGCGCCAATTCACCTACGCCGTTGGCCGCTTGATGGATCAGGGACAAGGACAGATGGAAGCCAGCATGGTCAAGCTGTTTACCTGTCGGACGGCCGAGTGGCTGACGCGCGAGGCGATGCAGATACACGGTGGCATGGGCTACGCCGAAGAGTCGCCGGTCAGCCGCTACTTCCTCGATGCGCGGGTGTTGTCGATCTTCGAAGGCGCCGAGGAGACGCTGGCGCTGAAGGTTATCGCACGTGCGCTGATCGATGCCGTCTAGATCGGGCGTCCACCTGCCGGAACGATCAACAGGAGAGTCTCATGTCGCAGTCAATTCGCTTCCCAGCACAGGCCGAACTCGCCCAGGCGGTCAGGGTGGACCTTGAGCGCGTCCGCCATCCGCACTATGGCCGCTATCTGGAGGAGTTCGCGCCCGGGCAGGTTTTCGTGCACCCACGCGGCTTCACCTTTTTCCGCGCGCAAATGGAGAGTTTTGCCCGCACCTACATGCAATGCAATCCGCTTTACCTTAACGAGGAATTCGCCCGGGCAAACGGCTTCGCCGGACTGCCCGCCTCGCCGCAGATGGTCTTCAACGTCGTTCTTTCGCTGGGTGTGCAGAATGACTCCGAAAAGGCGATGGCCAACCTCGGCTACTACGATGCGCAGTACTTGCGACCGGTTTACGCGACGGACACGATTCGCTCGCTGACCAAGGTCATCGAGCGCAAGGAGCGCGGTGCCGGACAACCGGGAATCGTGACCATCCGGACGCTCGGCATCAACCAGAACGATCAGGTCGTGCTGCAGTACCAAAGGAAGATCATGGTCGCCGCGCAGGGGGACCGCCCGTCGACCACCCCCTTGCCGGAGTCGGCCGACGGCCGGCTGCCGGACTTTCCGTGGGTCGCGGACGGCGAGGCGCACCTGCCCCGGTTTGCGGCGAAGGGCGTGGCCGGGCTGACCGGTCCACGGTCTTACTTCGAGGACTTTCCGGTCGGCGAGATCATCGTCCATGCCAACGGCCGGACGGTCACCGACGAGCACCTGCCGCTCACTTACGCCGTCGGCAACACGCACCCCCTGCATTTCGACCAGGTCTTCAGCGCCGGCCTGTCGGGCAAGATGAGCGGCAAACCAATCGTCTACGGCGGCCTCGTCTTCGCCTGGCTGGAGGGCCTGGCGAGCCGCGACGTCAGCGAAAACAGCGTGTGGGAGCTCGGTTTCACCGAGGGCTATCACACCCAGCCGACGGTCGCCGGCGACACCGTAGCAGCGCTCTCGCGCGTGCTGGCAGCCGAAGATGCTCCCGACGAACTGGGTGGCGCTTTCGGCATCGTGACCTTCCAGCTCATCGGCGTCAAGAACGTCAGCGCTGCCAGCGCTCTCGCCAGACATGGCGCAGATCTGTTCATCAAGGAGAACGACAAGAAGGCGCTGGGCAAGGAAAAGATTGACGAGAAAATATTTGAGATCGAGAGACGGCTCTTGATCAGAAAGAGGAAATAGTCATGGTCGCCACCCGGAACAATCGGGATCAGCCCTGGCTGATGCGGACCTACAGCGGTCACAGCTCAGCCCGAGCGTCCAACGCGCTCTATCGAACCAATCTGGCGAAAGGCCAGACGGGCCTGTCGGTCGCCTTCGACCTGCCCACGCAGACCGGCTACGACGCCGACAGTCCGCTCGCCCGCGGTGAGGTGGGCAAGGTCGGAGTACCCATCTCGCATATCGAGGACATGAGTCAGTTGTTCGACCAGATCCCGCTCGATCGGATGAACACCTCGATGACGATCAATGCCACTGCCGCCTGGCTGCTGGCACTGTATATCGGCTTGGCGCAGCGCCGGGGGATCGATCCGAAAACGCTCAGCGGGACGACGCAGAACGACATCATCAAGGAGTACCTCTCGCGCGGCACGTACATTTATCCGCCAGCGCCCTCGATGCGCCTGATCGCCGACACCATCAACTACACGGTCAAGCACGTGCCGAAGTGGAATCCCACCAACATCTGCAGCTACCACCTGCAGGAAGCCGGGGCAACGCCGGTCCAGGAACTCGCCTACGCGCTGTGTACCGGAATGGCCGTCCTCGACCGGGTCAGGGCTTCCGGCGAGATCCGGGCGGAGGAGTTTCCCCAGGTGGTCGAACGAATCTCGTTCTTCGTCAATGCCGGCATGCGTTTCGTCGAAGAGTGCTGCAAGCTGCGCGCTTTTGGCGAGATGTGGGACGCCTTGACGCTCAGCCGCTACGGCGTCGAAGACCCCAAGCTGCGCCGCTTCCGTTACGGCGTACAGGTCAACTCGCTCGGGCTGACCGAAGCACAGCCGGAAAACAACGTGCAGAGAATCGTCCTCGAGATGCTCGCCGTCGTCCTTTCCAAGCGCGCCCGAGCACGCGCCATCCAGCTCCCGGCGTGGAACGAGGCGATGGGGCTGCCCCGACCGTGGGACCAGCAATGGGCCTTGCGCATGCAGCAGGTCATGGCCTTCGAAACCGATCTGCTGGAGTATGAGGACATTCTTGATGGATCGCCGGTCATTGCGGCAAAGGTAAAGGAACTGGTCGACGGAGCCCGTCGCGAAATCGACAACGTCGAGGCACAGGGTGGAATCATCGCCGCGATCGAGTCGGGCTATATCAAACGCGAACTGGTCAGCAGCCACATGAACCGCCTGCGCGCGATCGAAGCAGGCGAAATGAAGATCATCGGCGTCAATTGCTTCCAGGAAACCGCCGAATCGCCGCTAACCGGGGGTAGCGACGGCGCCATCATGAAGACCGATCCGGCCGCCGAGCGCGACCAGATCGAACGTCTGCAGGCCCATCGGAGAGCGCGCAACGAGGCCGATGTGCGCGCCGCCCTGCAGGCCCTGGGCGATGCCGCGAGGAGCACTGAGAACATCATGCCGAGCTCGATCCGCTGCGCGCTGGCCGGTGTGACGACGGGCGAATGGGGCGACACCTTGCGCAACGCTTTCGGCGAGTTCAGGCCGCCAACCGGCATCGACATCGCGATCGACCGGCGCGAGTTGCTCGGCAAGAAGGATCAGGTGAGCGATCTCAGGGAGCGCGTCGCCAGTACCGGCAGCGAACTCGGCCGTCCCCTGAAGCTGCTGGTCGGCAAACCCGGCCTCGACGGGCACTCCAACGGCGCCGAGCAGGTTGCCGTCAAGGCACGCGACGTCGGCTTTGAGGTCGTCTACGACGGGATCCGCCTGACTCCGCAACAGATTGCCCAGGCGGCGCAGGAAGAGGGCGTCCACCTGGTCGGCCTGTCGATCCTTTCCGGCAGTCATATGGAACTGGTCGCGTCCGTACTCGAGGAACTGCGCGCGCGCGATCTGGCCGATCTGCCGGTGATCGCCGGCGGAATCATCCCGCCAGCCGACGCCGCCAAGCTCGTGGAGATGGGCGTACGCGCAGTCTATACGCCCAAGGACTTCAATCTGAACACGATCATGGCGGACATCGTCGATGTGATCCGGGCGGGCAACGGGCTGACGCGGCTAGGCCTGCTGCATTGACCGATCGATGACTTACAGCAAGCTTCCCGATCCCGAGCGCCTGGCCGCAGGCATTCTGCGCCGGGAGCGGGCGGCGGTGGCGAGCGGCCTGAATCTGCTCGACAACAAGCTGCCTGCCGCACGCCAGTGTGCGATCCGCCTGCTGGCGTGCCTGTCGGGCGAACGCTGGCTGAACGAGGGGCATCTGGTCGGGGTGACCGGGCCGCCGGGCGCCGGCAAGTCCTCGCTGGTCTCGGCGCTGATCCGCGAGTGGCGGCGTGCCGAACGGACCGTCGGCGTACTCGCGGTCGACCCGTCGAGTCGCCCCGAACTTGGCGGCGGCGCCCTGCTCGGCGACCGCATTCGCATCAAGACGCAGTCGCATGACGAAGGCCTTTTCATTCGGTCGCTTGCCACGCGCAACCAGTTGGGAGGCGTGGCGACCGAGGTCTGGCCGATGAGCTGGCTGATGTTGGCCTGCTTCGATATCGTGGTAATCGAGACCGTCGGCGTTGGCCAGACCGAAATCGACATTGCCGAGATCAGCGATACCGTTTGCTATGTAGCACAACCGGGGTCGGGTGACACAATCCAGTATCTGAAGTCCGGGATCATCGAGATCCCGGACATTTTCGCGGTCAACAAGTCCGACCTGGGCGCGCCCGCACGCAAGACGGCGGCCGAAATCAGCCGCAGTGCGTCGCGGCCGGACCGTCGCGAGGATTGGGACTATCCGGTGTGTCTCGTCAGCGCGGCTACCGCCGCGGGGATGAGACCGTTTCATGATCATTTCGCTCGGCATCGCGAGTTCCTGCGTGATGCCGGATTGCTCGCTCCGTTGCGGGCGCGCCATCAGTGCGCCTGGGTGGTACGCCTGCTGCAGGAAGAGTTTGGCACTTTCGGCCTGCAACTGGCCGGCGGCCGCAGCGCGATCGAGCAGCGTCTGAGCGAAACGCGATCAGGTCAGTTCGAGGAGTACGAGCGTATGCGCGAGCATATTCTTTCAAGATTGCTGTCGGTGAATCAACCAACTGTTTAACCACAAGGAGCATCCTGATGAGCAAGCAACTGTATGAACTGGGCGACATGCCGCCCTTGGGCGAAGTCCCGGAGAAGATGCACGCCTGGCTGATCCGCCAGGACCGCTTCGGCAAGCCGACCGAAGCGTTTCAGAAAGAAGTCGTCAACACGCCGGCGATCGCCGATGATGAGGTTCTGGTTCTCGTCATGGCAGCCGGCATCAACTACAACAACGTCTGGGCAGCGCTCGGCATCCCGGTGAACGTCATCGCCGCACGCAACAAGTCGGGCGAAGCTGAAGATTTCCACATCGGCGGCAGTGACGCGTCGGGCATCGTATACAAGGTCGGCAAGGACGTCACCAACGTCAAGGTCGGTGACGAAGTAGTCATGCACTGCGGCCAGTGGAACCGCAACTGCGCGTGGGTCCAAGGGGGCGGCGATCCGATGTACTCGCCGAGTTTCCGCATCTGGGGTTACGAAACGAACTGGGGCAGCTTTGCCCAGTTCACCAAGGTGCAGGGCCACCAGTGCATGCCGAAGCCCAAGCACATGACCTGGGAAGAGTCTGCCGCGTATACGCTGGTCGCCGCGACTGCCTGGCGAATGCTGCACGGCTGGGGCGCCAGCTCGATCAAGAAAGGCGACGTGGCTTTGATCTGGGGCGGTGCCGGCGGGCTTGGCTCGATGGCGATCCAGATCGCCAAGGCGGTCGGCGCGACCTCGGTTGCCGTCGTCTCGGGCGAAGACAAGTTCGACTACTGCATGAAGCTGGGCGCCAAAGGCTGCATCAATCGCAACGAATTCGATCACTGGGGGATGCTGCCGCACTGGAAGGACAATGCCGGTTACGCCAAATGGCTGAAGGGTGTGCGCTCCTTCGGCGCGAAAATCTGGGACGTCCTCGGCGAGCGGCGCGCCCCGAACATCGTCTTCGAACATCCGGGTGAAACAACCATCCCGACCTCGATCTTCGTCTGCGAAACGGGCGGCATGGTCGTCGTGTGCGCCGGCACCACCGGCTACAACGCCACCGTCGACCTGCGCTACCTGTGGATGCGCCAGAAGCGCTTGCAGGGCTCGCATTTTGCCAACGCCGAGCAGTCCAACCAGATGAACCAGCTCGCCCTGCGCGGTCAACTCGACCCCTGCATGTCGCGCGCATTTACCTACGAAGAACTGCCCATCGCCCATCAACTCATGCACGACAACAAACACCCGCACGGCAACATGTCCGTCCTCATCGGCGCTACGCAGTTTGGCCTGGGTGCCAGCGGCAAGGCGCCCGTCGCCATGGTTCATCCGACGCTGCCCAAGGGCGACGTACACACCACGCCGGCGCCGTACCCGATGTCGGTTCCGCTGCCCGACATTGCCGGCGGCGAACCCTTGACGATCTCCGACGACGGCACGCGAGTCCGCGACCTGATGCACCGCGGCATCATTTCCTGCACGCCCGATGACACTGTCGGCACGGTCGCCAAGATCATGGTGGACAGGGAAATCCACGCCGTCGTCGTGATGGACGGCGAAGGCCAGGCAGTCGGCGTTGTTTCGCAGACCGACATGGTCCTCGCCCGGCAGGGGCGGACGCCCGACGAGGCGAGAGCCATGCGCGCGCGCGAAGTGATGACTCCGGGCTGCGCGACCTGCGACGCCGACATGCTGCTCAGCGACGCGGTGAGCCTGCTCACCGCCCGCCGTATGCATCGTCTGGTGGTCACCGAGAACGGCCAACCGGTCGGCGTCATCTCGATGACCGACGTCGTACGCAAGATCATCGGCGAATAGACGCGCACCGCCCGGCGTATCGTGCCGGGCACCCCTCCCCGCCCCGGGGAGGGGTGATCGGCTGCTTCCTTCGCCCACCATGCAGCCGGCAAGCGAGTGACTTGGGCATTCGACGGAGAACCCCTGCCATGCGCGCCATCGTCTGTCGTGAACTGACTGGCCCCGATCACCTGCGGCTGGAGGAACTGACGCCAGCACACCCAGGTCCGCAGCAGTTGCGCATCCGCGTGCGCGCCTGCGGCGTCAACTTTGCCGACAGTCTGATCACGCGCGGCAAGTACCAGAAGCAGCCTGCACCCCCTTTTGTTCCGGGCTTCGAAATTGCCGGCGAGGTCCTTGAAGCGGGCAGCGGCGTAGCAGGGTTCGCGGTCGGCGAGCGCGTCATCGCGATTACGCCGTGCGGCGGCTACGCTGAGCAGGTCGTCGCCGACGTGACGCGCTGCGTGCACATGCCGGAGGCCATGTCATGGGCCCATGGGGCCGCTTTTCCGGTCGTTTTCGGCACCTCGCACGTCGCCCTGGCGCACCGCGCGCGCCTGCGAGCCGGCGAAGTGCTTGTCGTGCACGGCGCTGCCGGCGGCGTCGGGCTGACCGCCGTAACCATCGGCAGACAAATGGGAGCGACGGTCATTGCCACGGCGAGCAGTGCGCAGAAGCTGGCGCTCGCGCAGACCCACGGCGCACACCATCTGATCGATACAAGCCGGGAAGACTTGCGCGCACGCATCAAGGAACTGACCGACGGCCGCGGCGCCGATGTGATCTACGACCCGGTCGGCGGTGACGCCTTTGCTGCCTCGCTGCGCAGCATTGCCTTCGAAGGACGAATCCTGATCATCGGTTTCGCCAGCGGCGACGTACCGCAGATTCCGGCCAATCATCTGCTCGTCAAGAACGTCGACGTCATCGGCCTGAACTGGCCGGCCTACGTCGAACTGAATCCGCAGGTGATGACGGCGAGCCTGCAAACCCTGATCGACTGGTACCTGTGCGGCGCCATCCAGCCACACGTCTCGGCGACCTATCCGCTGCAGCAGGCGGTGACCGCACTCAAGCAGGTGGTCGAGCGCAAATCTACCGGAAAAGTCGTCATCTGCACCGACTGAAACCGGTCAGCGTGCCACCCGAAGCGGAGCCCGGCGTATTCCACGGCAAGCTTGCCAATGCATTTTCGCGCGGCGTCGCGGTTTTCGCGGCCTGTGCGCCCGCATCCCTGGGCAGCACCGCTGCGCGCGGCTTCACACCAGCCACTCCCTGAGCTTGGCATAGCGGCGCAGCGTCTGCCTGCCTTTGACCGCGATCGCCAGCGCCTTCTTCTGACCTACCAGCACAACCAGCCGCCGGCCGCGCGTTATCGCGGTGTAGAGCAGATTCCGTTTGAGCATCGTGTAATGCTGGGTGGACATCGGGATGACGACCACCGGGTATTCCGATCCCTGCGACTTGTGAATCGTCGTTGCGTAGCAGAGGACCAGTTCATCGAGCTCGGCGAACGGATAGCGCAAGCAGCGGCCGTAGAAATCGACGCCGATTTCCCCCTCCTCACGGTCGAGCGAAATGATGAAGCCGATATCGCCGTTGTACACGTCGCGCTCGTAGTTGTTTTCCGTCTGCATCACCTTGTCGCCGACGCCAAAGTGATAGCCGAACTTCTCGATGCCGTTTTCGCCCGGCGGATTGAGCGCTTCCTGCAGCGCCTGATTGAGGCCGCGCGCGCCAGTCAGTCCGCGGTTCATCGGACAGAGGACCTGAATATCACGCACCGGGTCTACCGAAAACCGCTTCGGCAGGCGCAGCCTGACCAGCTCGACGATGGCCTTGGCGATCGCTTCAGGCTCTTCTGCATCGATGAAGTAGAGGTCCGAAGCTTCGCCCTTGTTCGGAAAGATCGGCATCAGCCCCTGGCGGACCAGGTGCGCGCTGCGCACGATGCGCGAGGCCGCCGCCTGCCGGAAGACCTCGGTCAGACGGACGACCGGCAGCACCTGTGAGGCGATCACGTCGTCGAGAAACTGGCCCGGACCAACGGACGGAAGCTGATCGACATCGCCCACCAGAATGACGGCAGTCGATCCGGCAACCGCCTTCAAGAGCTGACTGGCGAGCGGCACATCGATCATCGAGCACTCGTCGACGACGAGCAGATCGCAGTCGAGCGGGTGGGACTGGTTGCGCTTGAACTCACCGGTCATCGGATTGATTTCGAGCAGCCGGTGAATCGTCCGCGCCTCGACACCGGTGGATTCGGAGAGGCGCCGGGCAGCCCTGCCGGTCGGTGCGCAGAGCAGCGGTTTGATCTGCTTTGCCCGCATGATGGTCAGAATCGCATTGACCAGCGTCGTCTTGCCGACCCCCGGCCCCCCCGTGATGACCATCAGCTTGCTCGACAGGGCAAGCCGGACCGCCTCCTTCTGTTCGCCGGCAAGTGCCATCGACAGCTTCTCTTCGACCCAGGGGATGGCGCGCTCCGCATCGAATGGCGGCCAGCCCGGCGCCCCCGAGCGCAGGCGGGCAATCTGCTGCGCAATCGACTTCTCGGCCTGGTACAGCGTCGCGAGAAACACGCAGGGAACGCCGTCGACGGTATCGGGGATCACGGTGCCGGCGGCGACCTCGTGGGCGATCGCCGCCTCGACCACCGGCTCGTCGATCTCCAGCAGCTTGCTCGCCAGCGGCAACAGCTCCTGATAAGGCAGACCACAGTGGCCCTGCCCCGCCGCCTCGGCCAGGGCATGCGAAAGGCCCGCGCGCGCGCGCAAGGGCGAGTCGTGCGCTATGCCGATCTTGCGCGCGATCGTATCGGCGGTCAGGAAACCGATCCCGCGAATGTCGCGCGCCAGACGATACGGGTCCTCCTGCACGAGGGCAATGGCGTTCTCGCCGTAGGTCCGGAAGATGCGCACGGCACGCGCTGTGGATACCCCATGCGCGTGCAGGAAGACCATGATCTCGCGCACGATCTTCTGCTCCGACCAGCCCGAGGCGATGCGCCGGGCGCGAATCTCGCCGATTCCCGGCACGCTGCGCAAGCTCTCCGGCGACTGTTCGATCACGTCAAAGACACCAAGACCGAATGCCTTGACCAGACGGCCGGCGTAGACCGGGCCGATCCCCTTGACCATGCCCGAGCCCAGGTAACGCTCGATGCCGATCAGCGTCGTCGGCGGCGAGACCTTCAGCGATCCGGCACGGAACTGCTTGCCGTGTTGCCGATCGATCACCCACTGCCCCTGCGCCGAGACGTACTCGCCCGGGCTGACCGACGGCGCATGGCCAACCAGCGTCGTCAGATCGCGCTCACCGGCGACGCGCAGGCGCAGGACACAATAGCCGTTGGCTTCGTTGTGATACGTCACCCGCTCGATCAGGCCGGACAGGCGTTCCGTTGCAGCGCTTCGATCGATCGTGGACATGGCTTGGCTGCGCGACTGGCGAGGGGCTATCGGCGGGCCCGGCCGAGCCCCGGGCGAACCCGCGCCAACGCGTTCGGAGACCAGCAACCAGACCGGATCATCGTCGCAAGCGGGCCTGGGAACGCAGCCGCACGCCGGGCTAAGCCTGCGCCAAAGGCAGGCTGAGCGAGAAAACCGCCCCGCCTTGCGAGCGATTGGCCGCTTCCAGACGCCCGCCATGACGCTCGACGATGCCATAACTGATCGACAGGCCCAGTCCGGTTCCCTGCCCGACCGGCTTGGTGGTAAAGAAAGGATCAAAGATGCGCGCCAGGTCGTCGGGCGAGATGCCGGGTCCGTTGTCGGCAAAGTGCAGCTCGACGCATCCCGCCGCGCAAGTGGCGCTGATTTCGAGCCTCGGCGCCGAACAGGCAACGGTGGCGTCGCAGGCATTCTGGACAATGTTCATCAGCACCTGCTGCATCTGCCCGGACGATCCGATCACCGGCAAATCCTTCGGCAGTTCGACATGCACGGCGAGCCGCTTGCCGCCGGAACGCGTTACCCAGCGCACGGCGCGTTCGACGATCTCGGCCAGGTTGAATGCTTCCTCGGCGCTGCGGTCGATCGCCGAGAAGCGCTTCAGCCCGTCGACGATGTCGCGCGTACGTTCGGCGCCTTCCGTCATGCCGTCGAGCAGCGGGGCGAGATCGTCCATGATGCGGTCGATCCGCAGCTCGCGACGCAAGTCCTCGACCCCCGGCGAGCGCACGCCCTCGTCTGCATGCACCGCCTGCAGATACGTCTGCAGGCGTGCCGTGTAGCGCCTGAGGGCGAGAACGTTGCCGAGAACGAAGCTGATCGGATTGTTCAGCTCGTGTGCGACGCCGGCGACCAGGCGTCCGAGCGAGGCCATCTTCTCGGCCTGGACAAGCTGCTGCTGCGTCCGCTTCAGATCGTCGTGCGCCTGCCGCAAGGCGTGATACGCACGCCGCAACTCGCCGACCGGCCGGCCGGTGAGCACCATGCCGACCAGCTTGCCGGTTCCCGACAAGCGCGGCGTGCAGTTCAGCGAAACCGGCAACGGGCTCCCATCACGACCCGTGATCAACAGCTCGCAGTCCTGCACCGTCGCCGGACGCGCCGCGAAAAACTCGCGCGCACGCCGGCGCGAGGCGTCATCGGCAAAAAGCTCGCACACCGGCTGGCCGCGCAGCGCATCCTCGTCCAGGCCGACAATCCGGCGCAGCGAATCATTCACCTCCTGGATCAGGCCGTGGCGATTGCACACGATCAGAATGTCGGAAATCGAAGCAAGAACGCTTTCGATGAACTGTTGCGAGTCTTCCAGCGCCGCATTCTTCTCTTCGAGCGCCACTTCGTACTGCAAGAGGTCGTTGTAGACCTCGTCCATCTTGTGAATGACCTCGATCCAGACGCCTTCGTCAACCCCGTCCAGGGCCGCCGGACGGGCCTCCGGCGCGGCTGGCGCAGCCAGCCTATTCGACGGTGATCGCTGGCGCGCAGAATCGATCGGCGGCATGTGAAGAGAACGCAGCCCGCCGCTGCGCTCGGCACGTGGCGGACTTGCTGGCGGATGGACGCGAGTTGCAGCGCATGCCCTGATCGTAGGGCGAAACAGGTCTGCTGGCAAGCGCGCTCGTCGGGGCGTCGGGGCTGGAAGGAACACGTCATCGGGCGAGCTCGCCGAGGGCAAGCTGCCGCCCATCCTGCCGGTGGTTCTCTACAACGGCCATCCGCCCTGGCGCGCCGCTGTCGAGGTCGCCGACCTCTTCGCGCCGGCTCCGCGTGGGCTCGAAGCCTTTCGGCCGCGGCTGGCCTATCACTTGATCGACGAAGCCCGCCTCATGCGGCATACCGAGCCCTCCGTCCGCACCGCCGTCGAGGCCCTCTTCCGCCTCGAACACAGCCGCACGCCTGAAGACCTGCGCCAGATCATTCAAGCCCTCGACGCGCTCCAGCGCAATCCGGCCAACGCCGGCCTCCGCGACAACTTCGTCGTCTGGATCAAGAGCCTGTTGCGGCGCAAGGCCTGCTCCACGACGCTCAGGACAATGCGCAGCGCCAGCGTCTCGAATGTCGGATCGTGGTGCAGGTGACAACGGAGGCGCTTGGGAACCGACAGCCGAAATGCACACCACCGATCTCGGCGACAACCGGCCGAGCATGCGCACGCCCTCCGGGGTGACCCAGCGCTCCAGCCGATACCGCGTGTTGTGCAACCCATATTTGTGGCCATGTTGTCCGCCTGCGCCACGCGCCGCCGTGCTGGCGTGAAGGTAGGGGATGGAATCCGGGTGCAGGTAGGTCTGCCCAGCAGCAAGCTTGGCTGGAAGCAACCGGTTTGACCTTTGCGAATGGAGCATGAGATCTGCTTTCGGTCGGGCGTCAAACCCTTGTTGCGCGTAAAATCGTTGTTCCTGCGTTGAAGTGGCCCCTATTCTACCGATGAAGCTTGATGATATCCGCGTGTCGGTCCGCCTTCCGGACGAGGAGCACATCGCTCAGACGGAGGAGTCTCTGCGGACGCATTACTTCGCCGATCAGCGTCCGTGGGTGGTGGCGTATTCTGGCGGCAAGGACTCCACGCTGCTCCTCCAACTGGTCTACGAGTTGCTCATGGATCTCGGGCCCACAGCGTGCAAGCCCGTCCATGTCGTAGCCTCCGACACGCGTGTCGAAGCACCCAATGTGGAAGAGTACCTCGCTGATCGGCTGTCGCGGCTAGCCGGCCATGCCCGGGCGAACGGTCTGACATTCCACGTGCACCGCGTGCAACCCACGCCAGAACAGAGTTTCTGGGGCAACCTGATCGGCAAGGGATACCCTTCACCGACGCGCTGGTTCCGCTGGTGCACGACGAAGATGAAGATCAAGCCTTCGCGGGCGGTGATCGACGGCATCGTGCGCGAGCACGGCGGGGTGGTTCTACTCTTGGGTACGCGTCTGGATGAGAGCGCCGACCGCGCACAGCGCATGCAGGGTCGCGCCACCAACAGCCGCGGATTGAACCCACACGGCGAGATTCGGGATGCTCTGGTCATGACGCCGATTGCCGATTGGACCACTGAGCAAGTGTGGGAGTATCTTTTCACTCGCAATCCGCCGCCGTGGGGCGGCACGCACAACTTCATGCTCGACCTCTATCGGCAGGCGAGTGGCGGCGAATGTCCGGTGGTCCTCGACCTCAACACGCCGTCGTGTGGAGGAAGCCGTTTCGGTTGCTGGACTTGCACCGTCGTCAAGGAAGACAAGTCGATGCGTGGATTCATCGACGCGGGCGCGACCTGAATGCAGCCGCTCAATGAATTTCGCAACTGGCTCAAGGAAATCCGGGAAGATTCCGGCAAGCGCGACGGTACACGGCGCAACGGCTCGGACGGACCGGGCCCTTTCAGTTCCGAGACGCGCAAGCTCATTCTTCGTCGACTGCTGGAACTGGAGAAGACCGTCGGCCGCAGGCTGATCGACGATGCGGAGATCACTTACATTCAGCAGCAGTAGACCGACAAGTTTGATGTCACTGGCAGTGCACTGGGTATCTTCCAGAGAGTTCGGAAGGGAGGAGGGGAGCGTGACGATCACACCGGAAGACCTGTCGAGGGACCTTGCGCTGATTGAGGAACTTGCCCCGCGCTTCGAGGTGCAGAGTATCTGGGCCGCTGATCTGTACAGTCTGGTCACCGAGCGCTACTCGTCGTCGGATAACGCGAGCACGCGTCAACAGTTGCTTGACGAGGTGATCAAGGTCGTTGAGAACGCGGTTCGACAGGCCGACCGGACTGATCCCGCCGCATGATCTTCGAAAGCATTCGCCTCACCAATCTGTTCTCCTACTACGGGGAGCAGGATATCGACCTCGCTACGCCAAAGCCTGGGCGAAACGTCTGTCTGATCATCGGCCGCAACGGTTTCGGTAAGACGAGCCTGCTCAACAGCCTCAAGCTTCTCTTCGCCGGCGTTCATTATGAGCCGCTGCGTCGTGCGGTGCAGCGTAGCCGCATGCCCACGGTCAAGCAGTATGTGCTGGGCGTCGGAGACGACTGGTGGGGCATCATGAACCGGAGAGCACGCAGCGACGGCCAGACCCGCTGTGCCGTTCGACTGATCTGGAGTGAGGACGGTGGCCGCGTTACCGCGGAAAGGTCCTGGCACATTGAGCACGACTCCCGGAACGGCGAGGAGTCGTTGACCGTGACGACCGCCAGCGAGATTTTCAGGGACGAAGATGCGCAGCAGTTTCTCGACCGACGCCTGCCGCGCGACTATCTGTATCTCTTTCTCTTTGACGGCGAGCAGATTGAGGAGTTAGCTGAGGCCAACCGCGATGTGCAGCAGCGCCAGATGGAGCGTCTGCTTGGAATCAGTTCGGTCGATGCGCTTCGCGAGGCGCTGAATACTGCAATCGGGCGTTGGCAGCGCAACGATCTCGATCCGCAGGCGCTGGCAGACCTTGAGCGGATGGAGGGGGAGGTGCGCGCGCTCGAAGCCGAGCGCACCGCTCTGCTTGCCAGTCGTACGGATCTGGCACACGAAATGGAGAACGATACGGCAAAGCTGCGCCGCGTCGGCCGCCGCATCGAGGGACTGAGTGCCTTCGTTCGCCGCCACGATGAGCTTCAGCTTCGCCAGCATCGCGAACGGATTCAGGCAGAGAAGTCCGCAGCCGTGGACCTCGTGTCGACCCGCCTGGCGCGAGACATCGTTCTGCTGGTGAATCCATCGCTTGTTGCGCGAGCGCTCGAACGGCTGAACAGGTTTCTTGGCAGCAACGCGCATGCCCGCGCTCGAGTCCTCGACTCGCTGCTCGATGTGCTTCCGGCACGCCTGTTCGACCAGCCCGAGTTCCCCGTTCCGGACATTCGCGACAGTCAAAGAGCCTATTATCGCTACAAACTCGTATCCATTCTGGAGCAGGAAGCCGACGCAGCGAGCGAAAGCCGAGATCCTGCTTTCGGGCCGGAGCCCGCGGCGGCCAGTGAGGCTCGCGAACAACTCGCCGCGTACGCGGAGGCAAGCGCGCTGCGCTCGGTCCGCGCCGAGGAACTGCGGCACCTGCAAGGGCTGGCTGCCGAGCTACGCCGAGTGGAAGAAGAACTGCTGAATGTGGGCTCGCTCTCGGACGAGGAACGGAGACGCTATGAACGCCTCGTCGCCGAGCGCGACGAGCTGCAACGGAACCTGGACAGCAAGAGGAAGCAGGAGTGGGCGTTCGAGAAGAAGTCCGTTGAGCTTGAGCGCAAGCTGGCCGACGCCCGCAAGCACGCGGAGGAAAAGAGAAGCAAGGTTGGTCAGAACCGGATCACGCAAGACAGAATCACAACCGCCCGCCGCCTGGGCGCACTGTTCGCCGAATTCAAGAGGCTCCGCAAGCAGGAGCAGCGGAGCCAGTTGGAAGAGGCGATCAACCAGCATTTCAAGATCCTGATGACATCGCACCGCCTGATCGATCGGGTGGAATTGGACGAGGATTTCGGGCTGCACTACCGGGATGCGAACAGAAGCCCTGTTGCCACGGGAAATCTGGCGGCAGGAATGAAACAGCTCATGGCCACATCTTTGCTCTGGGCTCTGAGCGAAGTATCCGGGAAGAGGATCCCCGTGGTCGTCGATACCCCATTGGCCCGCATCGACCTCGCCCACCAGGAGGGCATCCTGCGCCACTACTATCCCAACGCGGCGACTCAGGTCATTGTTCTCCCAACGGATGCGGAACTTGATCCAAATAAGCTCGCACTCATTTCTCCCCACGTTTACCGCGCCTATCGTCTGCGCAATCGGGATGGCGAACATACGGTTGCCGAGCCTGTCGATGTCGCCGATCTGCTTCGCGGAGGCTGAGTGATGCCGGATATCTACACCGACGCACAGGATGAACGGACGATAGGCGATGTCCTGCTACACGGTCTGGGCACGCCGCGCGCGCCGAAGCTGCGCGTTCTGCGCATCGCTCTCGCGCGCTCGTTGCAGATTCCCACGCCGCCAGGCAGTGAACTCGACGGCAGCCGTCTCGGGGGCAGCGAGTACGCACTCGAGCGGATCACCGGCGCAGGCCAGTCAGCGGACGAGGAGGGCCGTCGAGACTACGATCTGGCGGTGCGCGCGCTGCTCAGCATCTACCACGGAGAAGATATGTTCCACGGCGAAGAAGCGGACCACCGCTATCGTCGCTACCTGCAACGCCACGTCCGCCGGGGCCTGCAGGAAATTCGTACGACCTGGCGTCCCGGTCACGACTTTCACGGCTTCCTCTACCATGAACTCTTCGGAGCGGCGACGACGCGCCCGGTGCGCGCCGATCTGGGGCAGCAGATCCTCGCCGGTTTGCGCGAAATTGGTGTGTCGGCGCAGATCCGTGGCGTCGACAACGGGCCGCGCATCAGCCGCTATCGGGTCTACCTGGATGACGTCAATCATTACGACAAGGTCAAGCGCGGGCTGGATAAGCTGGGTCTCCACCTTGGACTGTCGACCCGCCAGGGCATCCTGCTGCAAGAAGACGAAGGCCCGGTGCGCGAGGCGCGCGTGCTGGCGCTCGACGTTCCCCGTCCCGCCGAGTCCTGGCACACGATACCGGGCGCTCGCCTGCGAGAGTGGGCCACGCAGGCCAATGACGTGCCGACCCTGACCGTATGGCCGGGTGTCGACGTGTTGGGCGAACCGGTGCATTTTGACCTCGGCGCTGCGCCACACCTGCTCGTCGGCGGGACGACCGGCAGCGGCAAGAGCGTGTGCCTGCACGCGCTCCTGTTGTCGCTTCTCTGGCGGCTGGCGCCGCAAGACCTGCAGCTCACGCTGATCGACCCAAAGCGGGTGGAACTGGCGCAATACGCGGCATTTCCTCAGGTGGCCGGTGGTGAAGTCGTCGAGGATATCGGCGACGCACTGGAGATCCTGCAGCAGTTGGTCGACGAAATGGAGCGTCGCACGCTGCTGTTGCGCCAGCACGAGGTGGCAAACCTGAGCGAGGGACGTGCGCAGGGTGGAATCGATCTGCCTTACGTGGTGGTGGTGGTCGAAGAACTGGCGGATCTGCTGTTCCAGTCGCGCGAGGCCGAAGCGCCGCTGGTCCGCCTGGCCCAGAAGGCGCGAGCGGTAGGCATCCATCTCGTACTCGCCACACAGCGCCCCGACGCGGACACGTTCAGTGGTCTTCTGCGTACTAACGTGCCAGGGCGGATCGCGCTCTCGGTGCGCACGGGCGCGGAATCGAAGATCATTCTTGACGAAACCGGCGCCGAAAAGCTGCTCGGTGCCGGCGACATGCTGCTGCGGCCGCAGGCGGGAGCGCGTGCGCGCCGCGCGCACGGCGTGAGGGTGGGCAGCGACGATATTCGGCTATGTCTGCAGAGCGTGCGCGGGAGAAGCCAATGAGCGACATCACCATCTATGAGTTTCAGCCGCTCTGGCTGACGCTCGACCAAGTGGGCCCTTTTCAGAGCACTCCCTACGAAATTGACTTCACAGACGACAAGGACAAGCCGTGTAACGTCTTCCTGCTGATGTCCGAAAACGGTCGCGGCAAGACCACCGTGCTCGAGTGCATGGCTCTGCTGATGCGCCAACTCGGTGAGGAACAGCCCGAACGTTTCGGTCAGGAGGATCTGGACCGCGGTCGGGGCAGGATTCAGCTTGACGTACTGAGTCGGATCTTCTGGCAGGGACGTGATCACCGTATTGTCCTGTCGCTGTTGGCGGGAAACATTGGTGAGGAGACGTTTCTCAAGGTCTGGGACGACGCAGACTTGAAGCGTTACGGGGCGGAAGAATGGCACAGAAGCGGATACCGACAGCAGGCGCGCGGCCGTTTGCTGGAGGTTGGCGCCCACGATGATCTCGTGCAGGATCTGCGCCATACCCTCATCGACTCAGGCCTCATGGCGCCGGAGGGATTCGCCAACTCGACCCTGAGTTTGCCTACAGCCCTGCTTTTCCCAGCGTACCGAGATATTCCGTCGCTCAGTGAGTCGGAGGGGCGGCCGATCGTTCAGCCGGAGCACTGGGGCTACCGCACAGTGCAGGAATTCGCGGCGCACGGAACCAATTGGACCGCGTCGCTGGACAATCTCCTCGTCTGGCTGAAGTGGCTGGATAACGGAAGCTACGAGAACGCGGTGAAAACGATAAACAGCACGGTTTTCGCGAAATCGTCCGACAAGTTCCTGGCGGCCGAGATTCGACGGGTCCCGCCAGAGGCGATCGTTCACAGCGGCGGGCAAACTCACCGCCTGGATCGCCTGTCCAGCGGCGAGAAGAACCTCACACAACTGTTTCTCCGCATTGGTGCCCACAGCACGCGGAATACCTGGGTGCTGGTGGACGAACTCGACGTTCACCTGCACGTGCGCTGGCAGCATAAGGCGCTGCATCTGATGAAGGCCCTGGTGCGCCAGCAGCCTGGCACTACAGTCATCGCCAGCACACACTCGGTCGAGATCCTGGAAGCTTTCCCCCTGGATATTCGCGAGCAGGGCCTGATCAAGGGCGGATGGATCATCGAGGAAGACTTGCATTAGGCGGGGTGAGAGATGAGCGGATTCAAGAGGATGAAGGACGCCGATCAACTCGTTCTAAAGCAGAGGGGAGGAGTAGTCGTCTTTCTCGAGTCGGCCGAGGACTTCGAGATCATTCATAAACGCTGGTTCTTTGACGAGGGGCAGGACATCTGCTTCCAGGCAGCCGATTCGTATGGATCGGGAAGCGGCGGAGGCGGGTGCAGGGCGGTCATCGACCTGGTGAGTGACGCGCGAAGTAACGGGATCAAGGCTTACGGGCTGGTTGATCGGGACGTGCTCCTCGCCGATCAGAATTGGTGCCTGTGGTGGGAGTACGAGGACGACGCGTTTTCAAGTGCCCGACCGTACGGCGCCCATATCCGCGTGCTGCTGCGTTGGGAACTGGAGAACTACCTGCTGGATCCCGATACCATGCGGACTGAGGCCAACGATGAAGAAATGACCTCGGCGCATACCGCAGCGTCGGTGCTCGCCTCCTGCCTTGGCTGCGCGAACGAGCTGAAGGACAAAGCAGCCGCAAGTATTGTGGCCAGGGCTGCCAACCTTACAGCGCCCGCACCGGGTTTCGGCTGCAATCCTGCAAAGGATGGCGCTGAGCTGACTGCTGCGCTGCAGGAGCTGCTGCGAAAGCAGGGGCTGGACGATCCCGTCGACGCGATGAGCAATGCGCGTCAAGGAGTCGACCGGTTCGACGTGCCGAGCGCGCGTCCCGAGGTACGTTGGGAGCGCCTGCTTCGGATGCTCGATGGCAAGGCTTCCCTCAAGTACATCAGTCACCGGACGCGAATCAGGTTTGACGAACGGCGGGCAGCGCTTGCTCGTCGGATGTTCGAATGCGGCAGAATTCCTGGTGAGATACGCGGCTACATCGAAGAGTTCAGAACCGCCGTCTGAGCAAAATCCGGTTTTCTGCCCGCACTTTCTCGAAATCGCCGGTGTGCACGCTGTGTGCGCGCCTGGAGGTTCGCGTGCGGGTGTTCAATGAGCGAGTGTTGCCGGGGGACTACCCGTTCGTTCTGGTGGACGCTTTGTTTATCAAGAGCCGGGAGGACGAGCGGGTCGTTCGACGGGCGGCGCTGATCCTCTCGGGCGTTCGGAGCGACGGGTATCGGGAGCTTCTGGGTGTCCAGATCGGCGACAGCGAAAATTTCGTCACCTGCGACAAGACTTTTCAATGGCTGAAAGCTTGTGGTCTGAAGGGGGTGCTGTTTGTCGTCTCCGACGAGCATAGCGGGCTGACGCAGGCGATCGCCAAGCAGTTTCAGGGAGCCACGCGGCAACGGTGTCAGGTGCATCTGATGCGTAACCTTCTCTAGCGCAAAGCCCGGTGAAGCTGCGTACCAAAGTGGCGGCCCGCCGCGCGGCAGGCCCGGCGGTTATCCGGGCTACGAGCTGACCGACGGAAGAGACGTCTTGGCAGTCCTGTAATGACCGTCGCTGTTTGAGGGGAAACAGGGGTGTTTCGTCTCGGGGTATTCAAGAAGCACTGGGGCGGGGTCAAGGGCGGGCGAAGCCCGGCAAAGCGAACCCTCGGCGCCGCTACGCTGGACACGCGAGCGGGCGGGCTGCTGCCTGGAGGGGCGATCGTGCGCTGGGTCTTCAACTTCATCTTGGAGACGGGATCGAAGCCAAGGCGCGAACTGCATTTGTTCTTCGTTGCTATTGCACAAAACGTGCATTCGTGCAATAACCGGCGCCTCTTACTGCAAAGACCCACCCATGGAGCGCGGCGTCACTGGCACCTACGAAACCTCAGTCGCGGCAGGCGAAACTTGCCGCGCGTTCGTGCCTGCGCCCCTGCCGCCCGACCCGTCGCTGAGCGTCGACGCCAGCCTTCAGGAACGACTGGACGAAGCCCATCTGGTACTCGGCCGGCTCGATAGCGTCAGCGTGCTGTTACCCGAGACCTCTGTATTCCTCTACAGCTACGTGCGCAAGGAGGCGGTGATGTCCTCGCAGATCGAGGGCACGCAATCGTCACTCGCGGACCTGATGCTCTACGAGGCCGCGGGCGCGCCCGGCGTGCCGCTCGACGATGTGCGCGAGGTCTCCTGCTACGTCGCAGCACTCGAACACGGCCTGGCCCTGCTCAAGGGCGGCCTGCCGCTGTGCACCCGGCTGATGAACGAGATGCACGCCAAGCTGATGACCCACGGTCGCGGCATCGGCAAGGCCCCGGGCGAGGTGCGCCGGACGCAGAACTGGATCGGTGGCCCGTCGCCGGCACGCGCAAGCTTCGTGCCGCCACCGCCGCAGCGCCTGGGCGACTGCCTGTCCGACCTGGAAAAGTTCCTCAACGACCAGCCGATCCGCCACTCGGCGCTGATCAAGGCGGCGCTCTCGCACGTGCAGTTCGAGACCATCCACCCCTACCTGGACGGCAACGGGCGCCTGGGTCGCTTGCTGATCCCGCTGATCCTGGTGCACGAGGGCGTGCTGCGCGAGCCGCTGCTGTACCTGTCGTTGTACTTCAAGACCTACCGCAGCAACTACTACGAGATGCTGCAGCGGGTGCGCCTGCACGGCGACTGGGAGGAATGGCTGTGGTTCTTCGCCACCGCCGTACGTTACTCGGCCGCGCAGGCCGTGGACACCGCCAAGGCGCTCAACGCCCTCGGCGAGGCCGACCGCGAGCGCATCCGCAGCCTGGGCCGCGTTGCCGCGTCGGCGCTGCCGGTGCACCAGGCCCTGTTCGCCCGCCCGATGAGCACCATTCCCGCCATCGGCGCTGTCACCGGCCAGAGCCCGCACACCGTGGGCAAGATGCTCGACGCGATGATCGCGCTCGGCCTGGTGCGCGAAGTGACCGGCATGAAGCGCAACCGCATCTACGAATACACTGCCTGCCTCGAACTGCTGAACCGGGAAGGCGAGGCATGACGAATCCGGAAGATCACCGATGCCCCTGACCCTGCCTCAACTGGAGCGCCACCTGTTCAAGGCCGCCGACATCCTGCGCGGCAAGATGGATGCCTCGGAGTTCAAGGAATACATCTTCGGCATGCTGTTCCTCAAGCGCTGCTCCGATGTCTTCGACCAGCGGCGTGAGGAGGTGATCCGCCTCGAAGTGGAAGGCGGCAAGACTGCAGGCCAGGCCCGGCAGTCGGCCGAGAACTGGCGCTGGTACATGACGGAAGGCTCGTTCTGGGTGCCCCCGCAGTCGCGCTACGAGACCCTGGTCAACGACGCGCACCAGAACGTCGGCGATTACCTGAACAAGGCGCTCACCGGCATCGAGACGGCCAACACCAGCCTGCACGACGTGCTCGAGCACATCGACTTCACGCGCAAAGTCGGCCAGAGCAAGATCCCCGACATCAAACTGCGCCAACTGATCACGCACTTCGGCATCTACCGCCTGCGCAACGAAGACTTCGAGTTCCCCGACCTGCTGGGCGCCGCCTACGAATACCTGATCGGCGAGTTCGCCGACTCGGCCGGCAAGAAAGGCGGCGAGTTCTACACGCCCCGCTCCGTAGTGCGAATGATGGTGCGGCTGCTCAAGCCCGAACTGAAGCACGACATCTACGACCCCTGCTGCGGCTCCGGCGGCATGCTGATCGCGGCCAAGGAATACATCGACGAACACGGCGAAGACGGCCGCAAGGCCAACCTCTTCGGCCAGGAGTTCAACGGAACGGTGTGGTCCATCGCCAAGATGAACATGCTGCTGCACGGCATCAGCACCACCAACCTGCAGAACGAAGACACCCTGGCCGAGCCGCAGCACGTGGAGGGTGGCGAGCTCTTGCACTTCGACCGGGTGCTGACCAACCCGCCGTTCTCGATCAACTGGGGCAACACCGAGAAGAACGCCGACGGCACGCCCGCCTGGGTGCCGAAATTCCCGGAACGCTTCCGCTTCGGCCAGGTGCCGCTCGGCGCCAAGAAGGCTGACCTGATGTTCCTGCAGCACATGCTGGCCGTCACCCGCGACGGCGGCATGGTGGCCACCGTGATGCCGCATGGCGTGCTGTTTCGCGGCGGTGATGAGCGCGGCATCCGCGCTGCCGTCGTCGATCAAGACCTGCTCGAAGCCGTGATCGGCCTTGCGCCCAACCTGTTCTACGGCACCGGCATCCCCGCCTGCATCCTGGTTCTGCGCCAGCAGGTGCAGCACGGCGCCCAACGCGTCAGCGGCAAGCCCGCCGGGCGCCAGGGCAAGGTGCTGTTCATCAACGCCGACCGCGAGTTCTTCGAGGGCCGGGCGCAGAACCAGCTACGGCCCGAGCACATCGAGAAGATCGTCACCACCTTCGACGAATTCCGTGCCATCCCGGGCTTTTCGGCCATCGTCAGCAACGCCACGCTGAAGGAGAACGACCACAACCTCAACATCCGCCGCTACGCCGACAACGCCCCGCCGCCCGAGCCGCACGACGTGCGCGCCCATCTGGTCGGCGGCGTGCCCAAGGCCGAAGTGGCGGACAAGGCGGCGTTGTTGCAGGCGCACGGCTTGAACCCGCTCGATCTGCTCGCCGAGAAGGATGCGAAGTACTTCGACTTCAAGCCCGAGCTGACGAAGCGCCAGGACCTCAAGCCCGCCATCGAAGGCAACGCAGGCCTCGTTGCCAGGGAAGCCGCCGTTCGCGCGGCGTTCGAGCAATGGTGGCAGGCACACCGCTCGCGCATCGTTGCGCTGCACGGTGCCGACAGTGCAGTGGCCACTCGCGAGGCGCTGTTGCACAGCTTCGCGGCGGTGTTGGCGCCCGTGGGCCTGCTCGACGTGTTTCAAGTGCGCGGCATCAGCGCTGGCTTCTGGTACGACAACCTCAACGACTTCAAGGCCATCATGGCGCGCGGCCCGCTGGGGCTGATCCGCGGTTGGCGCGAAACCATCCTCAGCGAACTCGAAGATGAAGACGCCAGGAAGAAAGCCAACCCGCTGGAGCACAAGCTCGTCAAGTTCCTGATGAGCGACTTCGTCGACGCCTTCGCCGAGCTGGAGGCCAGGAAGGCCGAGCTCGACAGCCAGATCAAGGCGGCTGATCCGAAGTCCGCCAAGGATGCCGAGGCCGAGGATAGCGAAGCCACCGAAGCTGCGGACGAGGAAGCGGACGACGACAACGCGGTCGACGAAGCCCAGCTCAAAGCGTGGAAGAGGGAACTCGCCGCCGTCAGAAAGCAGCTCAAGGCCAGCAAGGAAAGCTTTGCGGTGCAGTTCAACGCCGCCGTCGATGGCCTGTCACCCGAGCACGCCGCCGACCTGCTGCTCACCATCCTGCACAACGACATGCACGCTATCGTCGAACGCTACATCGCCGCCCAACGCAAGACCATCGTCGCCGCTTTCGAGAACTGGTGGGACAAGTACCGCGTGACGCTGACCGAGATCGAGGGCAAGCGGGATGCAGCGGCGCGGGCGCTGCAGGGGTTCTTGAGGGGGTTGCGGTATGTTTAACGTGCAATTCCCGACGCAGTCGCTGTCTGCGGTGACGACAGCAATCAAGGACGGAACCCACGGAACGCATCGCCGAGTAGCGGAGGGTGTTCCACTCCTTAGCGCGAAGAACATCACCGCTAACGGCGAAATCGCTTTTGACTACACCGACGATCGGATCTCCGAGTCCGAGTATCTTGACCTGGCGCGCTCGTTCCGGCTGGAACCCGACGACCTGCTGCTTACGATTGTTGGTTCACTAGGTCGAAGGGCGATCTACTCGGGGCAACGGATCACGTTTCAGCGCAGCGTTGCCTATATCCGGCCGCAGCAGCAGAAGATGCGCAGCCGGTTTCTGTTCCACTGGATGGGCCATTCGGCGTTCTCGGCCGAACTCAAACGCAGAAGCAATGCCACTGCTCAAGCCGGGTTGTACCTGGGTGAGCTCGCGAAGGTCTCGGTGCCAGTGCCAGAGGTCCGAGAGCAGAAAGCGATCGCGCAGATCCTCGACACCCTCGACACCGCCATCCACGAAACCGAGGCGATCATCGCCAAGCTCAAGGCCGTCAAGCAGGGCCTGCTGCACGACCTGCTGACGCGCGGCATCGACGCCAACGGCGAACTGCGCCCGCCGCAAGCCGAGGCGCCGCATCTCTACAAGGAGTCGCCGCTGGGGTGGATTCCGAAGGAGTGGGACATAAGCGGGCTTGCTGGATTAGCACCCAAGGATCGTTCGGTCATTCGGACTGGACCTTTTGGTTCATCGCTCAAGGGGGAGCATTGGCGAGAGAGCGGCAGCCCAGTCGTAACGATCGGATCGTTGGGTGAGGCGGTATTCATTGCGTCGGAGCTGCTGTATGTGGACGAGGTTACAGCCGCGCGCTTAGCCGATTTCGAGTTGATTCCGGGTGATGTGGTCTTCTCACGAGTAGCGGATGTCGGAAGATCCGTCGTAGTTTCGGAGACTGAGCGAGGTTGGATCATGTCGTCCAACTTCATGCGAATCTCCTGCGACCCAGCGAAGGCTCGTCCGCACTTCCTTCAGCTGCTCTTGGCCAGTTCGGTCCTCGTTCGGGGGCAGTTGAGGACCACTGTCAACTCAGCGGGGCGCGATGTTGCCAACAGTGCCGTGCTGAAGGGTCTGTCGTTCCCTTGGCCGTCGCCCCGGGAGCAAGACGAAATTTTGCGCAGGGTGCACGCCATTGGCCAGCTTCTGATTCAAGAGCAAGCGCAGTTGAAGAAGCTGCTCGACGGCAAGTCCGGCCTCATGGACGACCTCCTCACCGGCCGAGTCCGCGTCACCCCCCTGCTGGCCGGAGCCGAACGCGAGAAGGAGCACGCCTGATGGGCCGGGAACTCGAAGACGTCGAAAAGCCTTTCGTCGCCCAGTTGCAGTCGCTGGGCTGGACATACACCGAAGGCAGCCTCGACACCCCGGCGCTCACCGGGCGCAGCACTTTCACCGAGGTGATCCAGGCGGGCGTACTGCGTGAACGCCTGCGCGCACTGAACCCTGGCCCCGCACACATCAACGGGGGCCAGCCCTGGCTGGACGAGGCGCGGCTGTCGGAAGCCGTGGCCGCCATCACCCGGCTCGGCACGCACAAGCTGATGGAGGCCAACCAGAAGGCCACCGAGCTGCTGATCAAAGGGCTGACGGTCGAGGGCCTGCCGGGTTGGGACGGCGGGCGCGGTCAGACGATCCGCTACATCGACTGGGACACGCCGGCGAACAACCGCTTCACCGTCGTCAACCAGTACCGCGTCGATTGTCCGCCCGGCTTCAACAGCGGCAAGGCTTTCATCGTTCCCGACCTGGTGCTGTTGGTGAACGGCCTGCCGCTGGTGGTGGTGGAGTGCAAGAGCCCGTCAATCCCCGAGCCGCTGACCCAGGCCGTGGATCAACTGCGCCGCTACAGCAACCAGCGCAAGGCCGCCTTCGAGATCGACGACAACGAGGGCAGCGAAGCGCTGTTCGCCACCAACCAGTTGCTGGTGGCCACCTGCAACGACTCCGCGCGCGTCGGCTGCATCGGCGCGGCGTTCGAGCACTACGCGCAGTGGAAGACAGTGGTCGGGCCCGATGGCACCGGCAGCGAGATCGAGGTGGCGCAAGGGCTGGGCAAGGCCAGCCTGTCGGAGCAGGAGCGCCTGATCGCCGGCCTGCTGGCGCCGGCACACCTGCTCGACGTGCTGAAGAACTTTCTGCTCTTTATGCAGGTGGGCGGCCAGACCATCAAGTCGGTCTGCCGCTACCAGCAGTACCGGGCGGTGAACCGCGCCATCGCCCGGCTCAAGACCGGGCGGACACGGTTGCAGCACGGCGAGCACGACGAGCGCGGCGGCATCATCTGGCACACCCAGGGCTCGGGCAAGAGCCTGACGATGGTGTTTCTGGTGCGCAAGATGCGCGTGGATGCGCAACTGCGGCGCTTCAAGGTCATCGTCGTCACCGACCGCAAGGACCTGCAGCGCCAGCTCTCCGTGACCGCCACGCTCACCGGCGAGCTGGTGGAGGTGGCGGACAGCACGGCGGACGTGAAGGCGCTGGCGCGGCGCAAGGGGCCGGGCCTCGTCTTCGCCACCATCCAGAAGTACCGCGACGCGGATACGGTGGGCGATGCGCCGCTGACAGCCGACGACTTGCCCAAGGTGGCACAGCCGAGGGCCAGCTACAAGGCTGGCCAACCGTCCGCAGATCGGTTCGAAGTGCTGAACGAGGACGACAGCATCCTCGTGCTGGTGGACGAGGCCCACCGCACGCAGGCGGGCGATCTGCACGCCAACCTGCTGGCTGGGCTGCCCAACTGCGCGCGCATCGGCTTCACCGGCACGCCGATCATCATGGGCGAGAAGAAGCGCACCCATCAGATCTTCGGCGAGTTCATCGACCGCTACACGATCAAGGAAGCCGAGGCCGACGGCGCCACGGTGCCGGTGCTCTACGAGGGCCGCACCGCCAATGGTGCGATCAAGGACGGCGCCAGCCTGGACGAGCTGTTCGAGGACCTTTTCCGCCAGCACACGCCCGAGGAACTGGAGGCGATCAAGCAGAAGTACGCCACCAAGGGCCACATCTTTGACGCCCCGGCGCTGATCGCTGACAAGGCGCGCGACATCCTGCGCCACTACGTCACCCACATCCTGCCCAACGGCTACAAGGCGCAGGTGGTGGCGTACAGCCGGCTGGCGGCGATCCGCTACTTTCAGGCGCTGAAGACGGCGCGCAACGCACTGCTGGCCGAGGCTGAAGGCTTGAGCCCGCCGGACAGGGCCGTGGACGACGAGGCCCTGTGCCAGCGGCCGCCCCAGGTGCAGGCGGTGGTGCAGGCCTGGCGCTACCGCGACACGCTGGCGCGCATCGAGTTCGCGCCCATCATTTCGGGCAGCAACAACGACCACCCGGCGTGGGAGACCTGGACCGATGGCGCCGCGCATGAGCAACTGATCAAGCGCTTCAAGAAGCCGCTTCTTTTGCCCGGCTCGCACGCCCGGCCCGAGAAGACCGACCCGCTGGCCTTCCTGGTGGTGAAGTCGATGCTGCTGACCGGCTTCG
>NZ_JAVMKF010000063.1:0-23511 GCF_031732815.1 Accumulibacter sp.
TGCCATAGAAATCCTCACGCTGGCGGCGTTTCTTAAGAGGGTGTGAACGGTTACCTTTAGTGCAAGGCTGTTGTTGCGTAGCGGAGCCGATGGGATGCGTGCCGAAGGCGGCAGAAGAGTGGCGGGGAACGCGCCGCGTCGATCGCGTTGCTGGCGCGCGGCGCGGGGGCTTGTGCTCAACGTTGATCCTCGCGGTCAGACGCCGGTGGTGTCAAGGCGTCGTGCGGGCGGCGGCCGCCGGCACCAGACGTGAGGAGAACGCGCCGCTCCAGCAGACCCTGGATATCGTGCAGCGCCACGTCGGATGAACACCTGCCGATCGCCGCCCACTTGATCTTCCCGCTGATTGTCGAACGCCAGGTTCGGACGGCCGCGCGGCACGCGCCCGAAGCTCGTCTGCGCAGCGCCAAGCCCCTATTTTTCGTAGGTTGCCGGGCATACGTGGACTCTTACAATGGTATGCATCTTGCCGCTGGGGCAGGTGTAGAAGCAGAACCTCATCTTTCCATCCTTCTGTTCCCCGATCAGTTGGCACGTTTCCGCGGCTTGCGCCAAGTTGTCGAGTGGCTTCCGCCCGGTTTCGCTCCGGCTTTCTTCGGTCGGAGCGAACTCCGTTTCAGCGGGCTCAGTCGGCCCGTTTGTCTGAACGGCGATTGCAGCCGTGCTGAGCACCAGCATCAGACCCGCGGCGATGTTGCTTGATGGCAGCGAACGAAATTTCATGTTGTCCTCGAGGGTTGAAACAATAAACGAACGGTTTTACCGTGTCTTGCGGCATTCCGTCTGCGGATACCGCAAAAAGCCCTTCTCGAATGAGGATGCAGGAACCAGCGTTACCGTTTCTTCGGCCGCTTTACACCGATGCCAAGAAAGCCGAGGCTGAGCAAGGCGAGCAAGCCCGGTTCGGCTACAGCGCTTGTAAAGGAATCAAGCCGAAGGGCGCGATACCCGCCATTCCGGCAACCGTTTGCAGCAATCTGCCCGAAATCGTTGATGTCGACTGCGTCATCAAAGTCCCGGCCAGCGGTCGGGGAGACCAGATCTTCGATCTTCACCATGCCTGTTCCCGGACGCCATAAGGAGGCTTTTCTTGCGCCTTCTCCCTTACTTCTAGTGCTTTCCTCGCCGTTCCGACTTGCTCAAACAACCCAGCCATGGGCATTGACCTGCGAACATGGTGGCATGCAACAGGCTTGAGCTTGGCAGTGAGGCTTCCTCCAGACTGCGACGATCTGACTGTGGTCCGATCGTTTTCGTCTCTCTGCTACAGACGAGCGGCGACGGGTCGTGTCAGCTTTTTTCTTCGCGGAGTTGATCAGGGCGCTGGACGGAGAGTCCGAACATGCCGACACACCTGGCCGGCGGCCGCCTCGGGCGGGGCAGGCAGAGGATGTCGATCGGGGCAGGGGGGTCTTCGCCTACGACGCGTCGCCAAGCAGAATGAACGGTGCCCAGTAGTAAGGATGAGAAAACGGGCTTTTGGCGTCGGCGTTGAAGGACTTGGTGGCCCCGATTGCTGGCCCTGCACCGCCGCTTCGAGCCCCGGTACTGGAAAGCACGGCTGGCTTCAGCTTGCCGCTGAGCAGGCCCTGCTGTGCCTCGCGCAGCGCAGCGGCCTTCGACTTCCCGCCGGCGCGGGCAAGATAGAACGCGCGCATCACTTCCGGCGTCGTCATGTCGTCGACTTTCCAGAGCGTCGCCAGGACGGTCTGCGCGCCCTTGTTCTGCGCCAGCACGGCGAAGCCCTCCACTTCGCGGCCGTCGGCGGTGCGTCCACCTTGCAGCGCCGTTTCACACGCGGAAAGAGCCAACAGGTCGACGCCGGAGAAGGAATAATCGCCCTGGCGCACAGTCATCAGCGGCAGATGATTGCCGTCGCCAAGCAGCAGAAACGAAGCGCTTTCGTTGCCGGCGACGAACTGGAAGTGGCTGGCGATGTGCAGCAGCGGGTACGATCGCTTGAGGCTCTGGCGCAGCCGTTCGGCGGTGAACTGGTCGTCGAGATAGACCTCGGTGCTGAGCTTGCCGCTCTTGCGCAGCAGGTCGATTTCATGCTGGACGTGGGGCAAAGCGGCGAAGCCGGGATGCGCGCGCGTTGAACCGAAAGCGGCCAGACGGCTGGGGACGCCGCTGTGCTTTGCTGGCGTGCCGGATGCGGCAGCGGTATGCAGCGACAGGGCGTAGCGTTCGACGAGATAGCGCTCGCCATCGTGCAGGGCGGCGAAAGGAATGTAGCGCAGCGCGCCTTCGAGCGAGAGCAGCAGGTGGTCGATCTGGCCCGCGTCGAGGTCGGCGGCAACCGGGCCGATCAAGTCGCGGTATAGCGCCTGTGCGGCTGGACGCGGGTCGAGAGATCGAATCCCGAGCGCCTGCCGGAAATCGATCAGTTGCTTTGCGATGTTCTTGCCGTCGATGGTCGCGCGCCGGACCACGCTCTGCTGGGCAGTGGTGAGCACGATGTGCAGCCGGTCGCCGATCAGCAGGTATTCGAGCAGCGCGGCGTGTCCGCCGAGGTCGGCGATCTGCCGGCGCGCCTGGGCGAGCGCGGCGTCTTGTTGGCGCCGCTCGTCGGCAGCAAGACGTTGCGCGTCGGTCGGCAACTGCTCGACGACTCCAGCGAACCAGGCTTCGAAACTTTGGCCGAGCTGCTCCCGGCGCGCGGCCAGTTCGACGAGTTCTGGCTGCAGGGTGGTGGCTGACGCGTCGTTGCCGGCGGCTGGCTGTGCTTGCCGTGCCTTGTGTTCATCGGCCAGGCGAAGGCTTTCGGCGGCCAGCGCCTCCTCCTGCTCGGCCCAGGTTTGTTCGGCCCGGCTGTAGGGCAGACGGCTGACGGGCGCGGCGGGGTCGGTTTCGCCACGGATGAAATCGCGGTACTCGTCTTCCTTGAGGTGCTTGAGTACTGCGCGCGCTTCGGCGATCCGGCCTTGCTCGATCAACAGTTCGGCAAGCTCGTGGTACACGCTGCCGGCGGAGTCCAGGAAAGCTTTCTGGGGCGCTCTTTCCTGGGACCTATTCTGGGGCGGCCTTTCATGCTTCGTCTTCAGGTTGGCGCGCAGGCGCTGCAAGGTGTTGACCGCGTGCTTGCCGAAGAATATGGCGACTTCCGGAGCGCGTCGGGCGTAAAACCGGCTGAGGTTGCCGTTCAGCTTCCAGAGCAGCTCCGGCGAGCCGGCGCTGAGCGCCAGACGCCAGGCGCGCCGGTACAGGGCGAGCGCTTCGTCGGGGCGGTCGGCGGCGAGCAGCAGGGCGAGATTCTGGAGGTCGCTGGCGACTGCCGGGTGATCGGGTGCGTAATACTTTTCGTCGATCGCCAGCGCCCGGCGATAGAGCGCTTCGGCGTCGGCGTTACGGCCGGCAACGCGCAGAATTCCGGCGAGGTTGCCCGCCCGAATAGCGACGCTGGGATGATCCGGGCCGCGTGTGCGCTCGCCGATCGCCAGCGCGCGGCGCGCCAGCGCCTCCGCTTCGACCAGTTGTCCGGTCTCCTTAAGCACCAGCGCCAGGTTGTTCCAGTCGGTGCCGATTTCCGGGTGGTCGGTGCGGTAGTTTTTTTCGTCGATTGCCAGCGCGTCCCGGTAGTGCTTCTCGGCGTCGGCGTAGCGACCGGTCGTGCGTAGCAGCCCAGCCAGGTTGTTGCGCACGGTCGCGGTGTCGCCGTGGCCGGCGCCGCGCCTTGCTGCGAAAATTTTCAGCGCGCGAACGTAAGCGGTTTCCGCTTCGCCATAGCGGCCGGTTTCCTGTAGCAGCAGCGCCAGATTGCTGAGGCGAATGGCGACTTGCAGACTGTCGCCGCCGCTTTCCTGTTCGGCCATCGCCAGGGCTCGGCGGTAGAGTTCTTCGGCTTCGGCGTATTGACCCGTAGAGCGCAGCAGGCCCGCCAGGTTATTCAGGCGCAGGCCGATCGTTGCCGGCGATGTGCCGGGGCTGGCTTCGCCAATGGCCAGCGCACGGCGAAGTAAGGGCTCAGCTTCAGCCGGCCGGCCGACGTCGCGCAAGAGCAGGGCCAGATTGGTGAGGTGGGTGACCGCGTCCGGATGATCGCTGCCGAGCGCCTGTTCAGCCGTGGCGAGCGCCTGCCGGAGGTGCGCTTCCGCTTCGGCGTAGCGCGCCATTTTGAATAGCGTCTTGCCCACGTCGCCCAATGCTGTTGCGATCGTCTCGTCGAGGCGCTCGCCCGCTGCACGCTTCGCCGCCAGCACCTGCTGATAGAGCGCCAGCGCTGCTGTGTAGTTCTTTTCCTCAAACAACTCGTCAGCCTGGCGGGTGAGCGTGTCGGTCTGCGTCGCCGACGCCGCACCGCTCTGTCCGTCGGCAGGTGGAGCGCCTGTCGCCGGCACGGAGAGCAGACAGGCAATCACCAGGCAGGTGGCGCTCAGGGTGGGAATTACGAGACGGGTGCGTTGCCGGTTCATGGTTCGATCTCCAAAAGCGAGCGCAGCCGACCTCTGCGTTGAATCCACGCCTGCGCTTCGGGTGTGTCGCCGAGGTGAGCGGCGACATCCTGCAGCGCTTCGAAGCGCCAGGCACCGTCTTCCTGCTCGGCCAGCCATTGCGCCGCCGAGAGCCACGCCGGCTGCACCGAGGCCGCTGGCAGCGCCTCTGCGGACGGACGCAGCTCCGGCGGAACGACCTCGATCTGTGATACCTCAAGTTGCAGGCCCGCGTGATCAGTGACCGTCAGTACGTGCCGGCCGCTGGTCAGGTCGGATGCCGGGAGAAACGCTTCGCACATGTTCAGGTCGCTCGATTCGGCGAGCGGTGTGGCCGCGCCTTCGCGCTTCAGGCTGACGCGAAAAGGCGGCAGGCCGCCGCGCCAGACGACGAAGACGCGTCGCCGGCCTTCGCTGAGCAGGGATTTTGACGCGCGCAGCCAAGGCATGTCGAAGACAAACGGGCTGTTGCTGCCATCGCTGTTGACGCACTCGCGGTTTGCCGCGGCGAGGTAGGCGTAGGCCCGGTCGGCCTCCGGAACTGTTCGGTGGCGGGCGAGCTGGCGCAGCGCTTCGAGCGTCCACGCACGTCCGTGCTCATCGACCAGGCGCAGCGCATGTATCGCCGCTTCCCAGGCGGCTTTCTTCGGGTCGGTGGCGACGCTGGCTCGCAGGGCTTGCGCGGGGTGCTGCGCGCCATCGACGATGCGCAAGCGCAGCCAGCAAGGCTCGTCCGGGCCGCCGCGAATCGCCAGCTCAAACACCTGCCCCGGCGCACCGACCGCCGGCAGGCGCAACTCCGCTGCCTTCTCCTCGAGGGTGATCGAAGCGCCGGCAGCATCGCCGCGCGTGTTCAACGGCGTCAGCCTGCCACCAGCGCCAGGCACGATTGGTACGACGACGCCACCAAGCTGGTCGATGACCAACCAGTCGGTATGGGCCGCCACCTTGCACAGAGCGTTTCCGATCTGACCGCCGCGCGCGGCGGCGGTCACCGATGCGTGCCTGTTCTGTCCATATGTGCTGAGGGCCTTCAGCACGCGCAGCACGATGCGCTGCAGCGAGCGGCTGCCGGGCCCGTCCTGGGCGGCTTCGATCTCGGCGCCTTTCCAACAGCCGGCTTGCGCGGTATGCGGGAAGGAGCTGCCGCGGTCGCTGCGGCGCAGCCACACCGTTGCGCCACGGTCGGGAAAGCAGAGGCGCTCGCCCGTATTGAGCACGCTGCCTAGCTGCGCCGGCCGCGCGCTGCCCTGCGCGGACTGCACGGTCACGCCGGCGTCTGTCCGGGAAACGATCAGGCTTGCCGCGCCGGCCGCGGGAATTGCCGACATCGAGCCCACTAGCCAGGCAAGGATCGGCCCGGCGAACGATCGAAGGGTGGACATCCTGGTTTTCTCCAATGGACGGAGTACTGAAACTGCATCGTGCGATATGGCCAGAAGCGGCGATCCGCGCTGCGCATGCTATTCGCCCGGCATATGCTCGCGACACACAGCCAGTGCCTGCCTGAGCCGGCGTGCCGAATCGCAGAGGTATTGGCGCGTAGCTCCCGGCGTCTTGTCGAGCATGTCAGCGATCTCCTGCACATCGCTCTGCTCGACCAGACGCGCCCACAAGGCCCACGCGGCCTGTGGGTGACGGTGCCTGAACGTCCGAAAGTGCCGTCGAACGCAGTCGATGAATTCGCCGCGTATCGCTGCATCGAGTGGTTCTTCGTCGGTCGGCAGCATGCTCTGCGCGAGCGCTGCTTCTTCGCTTTCGTCGATGCTGACCATCCGTACCGACGAGTTGCGGCGGTGCTCATCGACAATCAGGTGCGTCACGCAGCGCACCAGCCAGGAAAACAACGAGCACTCGCCGCGATAGCCGCCGGCGCGAGAGAAAACGTTGATGAACGTCTGGGCGACGAAATCGGCGACCGCCGCCTCCGACAGCTTTGGATTACGCAGCCGGACGTGCCGCATCAAGCGGTCGAAATGGCGCTGGTAGATCGCCGCCATCGCCGCCTTTCGTGCGTCTGCGTTGTCATTGGCCAGCGCGCGCATCGCCGCCAGATCGTCCATTTCCGCCAAAGCGTGCTTTCCCCCCAGGAGCATGGATGGGTCGGATACGTCAGGCGAAATAGTAACGCTTTTCTGCTAGTTCGTGCCGAGCATTCGATACTCGTGCCGGTGTCGGTTTGTGCCGTGTCAGAATAGCTGGCGGTGAGCTTGTCGACCGGCCGGCGCGCAGCAGGGCAATGACAACATGGTCTGCTCGCTGCGAGAGAACTGGTCTGCTGGGCCCCGCCTGCTCCTGGCCTGGCGCCGAGCGGGGCCGATCCGACTTAATAAACCAGGCCGTTACGGCAACAGTCCGGAATCCCGCCATGCGCGATACATTGGAGAATGGCGAGCTGGTTGGCACCTTGCTGGGTATTCGCCATGCCACTCCCCGAGCGGCTGGTTACCGAGCAATACGCCGTGGCGGTAAATGCGACTCCTGCCAGCTGCACACCCTGCAGACAACAGTCAGGAACCCCACCAGCGGCAACGCAATAGCCGATCGCATTCGACGCGGCAATTTCGCGTGTCTGGCCATATCCTGTTCCGGTCGCACCGGTGATGCCGCAATAGGACCGGGCAGCGAAGACTGTCCCGCCGATTGCTGCTGCGGGGATGAGCAGCAATGTTGCATTGATCAACGGCGTGACTTTTACCGGCCACTTTGTTCCCATTTCCTTCTCCCGATGTAAAGGGAAGCGCAGGTTCAATGGCGGCGCAGCAGAGCACGCCGCATACCTGACCAGGCTGCAGTCAAGCGAATGCGTGCTCTCTGTTCATGAACGGGATTGAATCAGAGCTTCCGTCGTTCTTCCGATGGCGATCGTTGTCGGCAATCCACCCCCGCGAAACCCGCAAGCGGGCCGGCCGAACCTGGTCAATACTTGGGCACGTACGGTTGATTGCGATAGCGTTGATACAGTTCCATTCGCCGGATCTCACGATCGCGCCGCTCACTCGCTTCGCGCTGAGCATCCTGATAGCGAATACAAGACGATTGATCGCCTCTTTGACAGCTCATGAGCAGACTCTGAATCCAGTTATCCTCCTCCCGTTCCCGCTGATGCTTCTGCATCATTGCCTGCAAGAGTTGTTCCGAAGCACTCATTTGCGCCCACGCAGGCAGACCCCAGACGAGAAGCAGGCCAAGAAATACTGCGCGCATTCCACTTCCTCCTATGAAAAGTTATTACTCAGATGACAAGTTCCATTTGCACAGCGCTGCACGAACAGGAAGCCAAACCAAGCGACCGGGCATTCACGGAAGCTGGCCCGGATGAGGGCTGCGAGTGCCTCTCTCGTCGCGCGGCTGACATCCTGTCCTGTTGATACAGACGTGCGAAACAGTTTCCCGTCAGCACCTTTTTTCGGTCCCGGCAATATCCCTGACAAATCAGTGCTTGCCTCGTCTAGGTGAGGGTGGGCGCCGCTCGCTGCGCCTTGTACTCACAGACAGGAGGAAAGGGATGGCATCGACATCGATCACTTCGCCGATTGCGCGCGCGCGCCGTGCGCGCTTGCTTGGCAGTGCCCGCAGCAGCAGGAGACGCGCATGCCCGTGCCCGACGAATTGAGTGCGGCCCCCGACGAGCGCTTCTCCAGCCTCCATTCGTACCACGACTACGCGCGTCTGCTGATCCGCGCGGTTGTTGCGCTATCGGCTTTGCAGCGGCAGGCGCACAGCCTGGGTCTGGCGGACGAGGAAAAGCGACTGGCGGAAACGATAACGCGCCTGGAGCAGGGCGTCTTCACGATCGCCGTCGTCGGCGAGTTCAAACGCGGAAAATCGACGCTGATCAATGCTCTGCTCGGCACGGCAGCGTTGCCGATGGATGTGCTCCCGGCGACCGCCGCGCTGACGCGCGTGGTCTATGGCCGCAACGCCGAGGCGACGCTGGTCTGGCGCGACGGCAATCGCGAGCGGATTGCGCTGGCCACGCTGGCCGACTATGTGACGAAGAGCGACCCGGCTGCACGGGAGCGGGCGCTGGCCATTCGCGAGGCGATCGTGGCGTATCCGACGCTCTTCTGCCAGAACAATGTGAACATCGTCGATACGCCTGGCTTGTCCGACGAGCGGGCGCTGAGCGAGATGGCCATCGGCGTTTTGCCGACCGCCGATGCAGCGGTGATGGTGATTTCGGCGCTGACACCGTTTTCGCAGAGCGAGTCAACGTTTCTCAGCCAGCTATTGGCCCATCTCGACGCGAATCGCCTGTTCTTCGTCGTCACCTACATGGACAAGCTGCACAGCCAGTCTGAGCGCGAGCGTGTCCTTGAAGAGATCCGGCGACGCCTGGTTGCAACGCTCGACAGGGCGGGTTGTGCGCACGCCGGTGCCTTGCGCCTGTTTGGCGTTTCGGCGTATCAGGCGCTGCACGGCAAGGATGTGCACGACAGCGCGCTGTATGCGGCGAGTTGCTTCGTCGAGCTTGAGGCGGCGCTCGAGCAGTATCTCGCGCGCGATCGCGGCGCGGCGACGCTGGCGCAGGTAACAGGCGTCATCAGCGAGTCGGCGAGCCGTCAGCTCGGCGAACTCGGTGTGGCGGAGGAGCGCGGCGGCAGCCGCGAGTCCGGTGAGGCGCAACGCTTCGAGCGTCGCCTGGCGGAACTGTCGGCGCTGGTGGCCGCGATCGACGAGCGCGTTGCTGGTGTCGCGGCACGGACCGAGCTCGGCAAGCGGCGGGTGCGCGAAATCCTCGCTCGGCGCCGACAGGAAATTCTTTCCGCCGCCGAGCGCGCGATCGCGACGGTGCCGTTGTCCGACGCGCACCTGGCCGATCAGCAAGCGCGCGCGGCGGTGATCCGCCAAGCCCTGGCCGCAGCGGTGCATCCGCTGATCGAGCGCTTGGGCGGCGAGTTGACGGCAGTGGTGACCGATTGGAGCCGGGATGAAGACGAGGCAATCCGGGCCATTGGCCGGCGCCTCGACGCTGCGTTGGCAGACCGCGAAACCAACGGGGAGGTCCTTCCGGTGGTTACCGCGCTGCCTCCCGAGCGACCGGAAGCGGGCGCCATGCTGCCGCTGGCGCAGCAAAGTGCGAGTACATTGACCGCGTTTGCGCGTGCTTTCCGCGAGTCTTTCCAGCCTACCGGCGGTTTGCTTGCCGAACCGGCACTTGGTGCGGCCGGCTGGGCGCTGACCAACGACACGGTACAGGGGAGCTGGCGGGCGGTGCGTGGCTGGCTGGCGCAGGACGGTTCGACCAAAGCTGAAAATCAGTTGCGTGAGAAGCGCGAGCAGGTGCGCGCCAGTCTGCGCCGTGCGTACATTGGCGAAACGTTGGAACAGATCGGCGAGCTGTTCGTAGCGCTTCAACTGGAGAGCAAGGCGCTGGCGGCAGTGTCGTCGCTAGGCGACGGCGTTGCTGCGACGCTGGCCAGAGAGTGCTTGCATGTCGGCAAGGTCGTCGAGTGGCGCCGGGTCGAGCTGCGGATCGAGCGCGAGCGGCGGCGAACGGCAAACCTGTTGCAACTGCGCTCGCTGGCGGAGATGCAAAGCGAGACGCGTCAGATCGCCGAGCGCGCGGCGGCCGACGCGAGCTTGCTGGCTCAGGCTTTTGCGGGCGATCCAGCGGCAGCAATGGCGTCCGAAGCATTTGGCAATTTCTCTCAAGGAGACGAGGCATGACGAATGAAGAAATGCGGCCGACGCAGGTCGGTCACGAGCGGAGTGCGCCGATGGCTACATTCATCGATTACAAGCGCGTGCTGATGAGCCTGACCAACGACCTGCGTCGCCTGCACGAGTTCGCCGGCGAGCTGAACCTCAAGGAAAGCGCGGTTCTGATCGACGAGGTGCTGGAGCGTCTGGAGAACGACAGCTTCACCGTCGCCGTGGTCGGCGAGTTCAAGCGCGGCAAGAGCACCTTCATCAATGCCCTGCTGGGTGGCACGGTCTTGCCGATGGACGTGCTGCCGTGTTCCGCGACTTTGAATCGCGTTTCCTACGGCCTGACACCGCGCGTCCTCGTGCGCTACAAGGATGGGCGCGAGGAAGAGGTGCCGCCCGATCAGTTGGCGGACTATGTGACCAAGCTGACCGATCAGTCCGAGCTGCTTTCCGCGACGGTCGAAGAGGCGACGGTGTATTACCCCAGCCCCTATTGCCGCAACAATGTCGACGTAATCGACACGCCCGGGCTGAACGATAGCGAGGTGATGACCTCGGTGACCTTGTCGGTGCTGCCCAAAATAGATGCGGCAATCATGGTGATTCTCGGCCAAGCACCGTTCAGCGAGTACGAGCGTGATTTTCTGGAGAATCGCCTGTTGACCGCCGACCTCGGGCGCGTGGTGTTTGTGGTCAACGGCATCGACAACTTCAATCGGCCGCAGGACGCGCAGCGTGCGGTGCAGGGAATCGAGCGGCGCATTCAACAACAGGTGATGGATCGCGCCAAGGAGCAGTTCGGCGCGGGTTCGCCGGAGTATGAAAGCTATGTCAAGAAGATCGGCCGGCCACGGGTGTTTGGCGTGTCGGCCTTTCAGGCACTCGAGGCGAAGCAGAGCGGCGACCAGGCCCTGCTCGAGCGAAGCGGTTTTGCGGTCTTCGAGATTGAACTCCAGCGATTCTTGACCGAGCGGCGCGGCGCAATTCGTTTGCAGGTGCCTGTCAATCGCGCCCTTGCAACGTGCCGTGATCTGTTGACGGCACTCGAGCTGCGGCGCAACGCCATATCGCTGCAACGCGACGACTTCGAGCAGGCGTATCGCAATTCCGAGCGCGAGCTGGAAGAACTGAAACGGCGCAAGGCCAACGAGATGGAGAGGATTCGCACTGCGGCTGATGAGACCCGGACGACCCTGGCGCCGCTGGTCGACGGATTGCCCAACGCGTTGACGCTGGCGGCAGGTCAGGCGATCGATCAGGCGGTGATCGTCGGCGACGACCTCAAGGACACCAGGAAGCTCAAGGAACGGCTCGGCAAGCTGGTTGACACCGCCTTGTGCCGCCAAAGCGAGAAACAGGCGGCGACCATCGAGCTTCAGATCAACGCCGCATTGGCCGCAGAAATGCAACGCCTGGCGGGGTTCACCAATGCTCTTGGCGGCCTGATGGAGAAGATCAACCTGAACTTCGGCGGCGTACCGGTCGAAGAGGGCGTGCATGGCGGCGGCGAGGTGGCGGCGGCGGCGATCGCCGTGTTGACCGGCCTTGGCGGCGTATGGTCGGGTTATCGCGAAGCCGGTGGCAAGGGCGCGGCGGTTGGCGCGGCAGTCTCGGTGGGCACCGCTGTCGCGGCTGGCGTTGCGCTGGCCATCTTCTCGGCGCCAGTAAGCTTGCCGGTCGTCATTGGCATCGGGTTGGCTTCGATCCTGCCGGGCAAGCTGGCTGCCGCCAAGCTGTTTCGCCAGGAGAAGATCGATCGCTTTCGAGCCGGCTACAAGGAAGGCGTGCTCGCCGAACTCGCTCAGGGTTTGGCCAAGGTCAATTTCAAGTACCAGGTGTACGATCAGATGAGCACGGCGTTCGAGCAGTTGCGCGAAGCGGTGCGCAAGGAAGCCAACGCGGCGCTTGACAACGCCGAGAAGACGTTGCTGGACCTGCGGCTGCGTTACGAACGCGATGTCGGCCTTGGCGATCTCGAACGCCAGCGGTTTGCGCTGATCGAGCAGGAGGCGCGGCGGATCAGCGAAGCATCGGCGCGTCTATCCAAGCAACTGGTCGACATCCTGGAGATCTGACCGATGGCGATCGCCCTTCCTCAACTGGATGATCCGACTCTGGCTTTGCCGGTCGACTTTCAGGCCTACGTGGAGCAGCGCGAAAGGCAACAGCAGCGGCATCTGGTCGATGGCATTCCCGATTACGGCTTCTCGCTCGACCGAAAACTGCGCGCCCACCTGACTGCCGTGGCGCCTATCCGTTGGGCAACCCGAGCGCTGGTCCGTCACCTCGAACCCCTCTATCAGCACCTCCACACGATGCAGGGAGTGGCGGTCGGTCCGAGCCAGTACCCGGAGATCCATGCCCTCGGGCAGCAGTGCGCCGAGCGACTCGGCATCGGTGTGCCACGAATTTTTGTCATCTTTTCGCCTGAACCGAACGCAATGACGCTCGCCGCCGACGACGCGCGGCCGAGCATCGTGCTGACTACCGGGTTGGTGCGTGCTCTGGAAACGGCCGAATTGCTGGCGGTGATTGGCCACGAGTGCGGACATATTCACAATTTGCACGGCGCGTTTCATGCGTTGGCGGAATTGGTTGGCAACCCGCTGGCGAGAGGGATTCTTGCTACGCTTTCGGCGGCCGGCGTGGCGACCGGTCTATTGCGTCTGCTTGCCGGCGTCCTGCAGACCTCGGTCGTGCTGTTTCTGGCGCGTTGGTCGCGCTGCGCCGAAGTAACTTGCGACCGCGCCGGGGCAATCTGTGCCGGCGACGCGCGGATGATGATGAGTGCTTTGGCCAGAATCCAGACGGGTGGCGAGCGGGCGCTGCAAGCGATGGATCTCGATGCTTACGTTCGTCAGGCGAGAGCGGTTGGCAAGACGCCTGTCCGCCTGCTTGAACTCGGCAGCACACATCCAGTGGCCTACAAACGTATCGAGGCGGCGCGGCTTTTTGCCGAGAGCGACGTGTATCACTCATGGTGCGCGAACGACGCTCTGGCCGTGCGCCCGATCAGTGAAGTCGACGCTGAATGCGAGGCCTTGATTCGCGTCTGGAATACCGGCAGCGTCACACAGGAAAGGGCGAACCATGGGTGAACAGAGCAGACCGGCCGAGGCCGGGGTGAGCGCTGCGGTGAGCCGCTCGGTCCATTACGACGGCGCATGGCTGTGCACGGAAATCGGCGAATTGCTCGCTGCGCTGTGCGCCCACTTTGCCTCACCGGAGAATCGCGAACTGCTCGGCGATCGTGTTGTCGCCGGCCTGCAGGAAGCGGCCATGGCCATTGCAGGTCGCCTTGGATCACCGCTCCATATCGTCGTCGTCGGCGACTTCAAGCGTGGCAAGTCGTCGCTGATCAACGCGATCCTGCGCCAGCAGGTGCTCGGCGTCGATGTGCTCCCGGAAACGATCGCCATTACCGAACTGCACCATGGCCGTGCGTGTGACGCCAGGTTGATGATGAAGGACGGCGGCTACGTGCGGATCGGCGCCGACGAACTGCACCGTGAGGCGCTCGAGCCGCTGCTTGCGAGGTACGGCGATCAGGTCGACCGTTTGCGCCTCGAACTGCCGCTGCCGGGGCAGGAGGACGTCGTGTGGGTCGATACGCCGGGCAGTGGCGATATCTTCCGGCGTTTCGACAGCGCCGTGGCAGCGTATCTCGACCGCTGCGATCTGGTGATCGGTGTGCTGTCGCCGCATTCGCCGCTGTCGTTGTCGGAGCAGACGTTCTTCCGGCACGTCTTGGCGCCGCGCGACTTCCCGAAGATCTGTTTCGTACTCAACATGCTCGATCTGGTTTCTCGGCCCGGCGATCGCCAGCGCCTGGCCGAGGAGGTGCGTAGCCGCCTGTCGAAATCATTTCCTGGCGCTCAACATTTTGCGCTGAGCGCGCTTGACGAGCAGGCCAGGCAAGCGGGCACGCCGCGTCCTCTGGCGGACGCGGCCAGCGAGCTTGCCGCGGGCTTCGACCTGTTTCGCCAGAGTCTGGCGGAAACCATCGCTTGCCAGCGCGAGGCGATCCAGGCACAGCGCGCCATCGATCTGACCAGGAAGCTCCTCGTTGCAGTCGGCGAACGCCTCGAGCTGCTGCGCGCTGCCCTCAGCGCGCGGGCAAGTGAGGTAGAAGCAGCTCTTGCCGCCGAAGTGGCGTGTCGGAACAGTATCACGCAGGATCGGGAGCGGCGTCAGCGTGAAGTGGATGATCTTTTGGCGCGACTGGCTCAGCAGGCGAGAGGCTGGGTGTCCGCCTTCGTTGATCGCGTCCTGGCCGCCTTGCCCGCGCAGGCCGCTGCCCTGGATACCGGGCAAGTCCGGCGCCACCTGCCGCTTTTCGTTGCCGATGTGTTGCGCCAGGCGATCTCGGCTTGTGTCGACGCGCACATTCCTGTCGCGCGGGATTTTCTGGCCAGCGGTCTGCAGGCGGAAGCGAACCGACATGCGCTGCTGGTCGAGCCCTCGACGCTTGCTCAGGGAGCTTTGCAGGCGAACCTCGGCGACCTCGACTGGGATTCATCGCACGTGCTGCATGTCGTGGCGGAACGCTTGTGGCCGGCCGGAGGTTCCCTCATCGGCGGTCTGGTTGGCAGTCTCGGCGGTGCGGGCGCGAAGGACGCGTCGGCGAAAGCGATCAAGGATTTGCTCGCTCGACGCAGCGAGCTGTTGACGGCCGCTTGTGAAACGCTGGATGCAGTCTATGCCCGCTTGGGGGCGGCGCTGGTGCACGAACTCGACGCTTATCGCGACGAGAAGCTGGCGGTGATCGACCAGGCCTTGCGGCAGGCGCAGGCCTGCCAGGCCCGGTCATCGTCTGATACGGCCGATCACCTGGAGCGAATCCGGCTGCTCGGCGGCGATATGGTGACCTTCGAGGCAAGGCTGGAGTCGATCCGCGGGCGCTTGACTCACTCAGAGGTGCTGGCAGCAAGCTGCGAGAGTGGCTGAGCGCGCCGCGCGGGACCAGCTATCGACAAATGGGCAGAGGCGGGTCGTCGCCTACCTGGCGCTCTTCTCGTCGCTACGTTCCCAGCCGGTCAGCATCGCCTTCAAATGGGCGCCGACCGTTTCGCCGGTGGTGATCAGATAGACGTGGGCAATGAAGAAGGCCAGCATCAGGAAAGCGCCGATGGTATGCGCGAGGGCGATGCTGGCCAGGTCGAAATGGTGTCCGAGGGTGGCCAGCTCGTTGTAGTAGAGGTAGAGCAGCCCGGAGATCCAGAGCAACGGGTTGATCAGCACCTTGACCATCAGGTAGGCCTGCGCCTGCAGCGGGTTGTGCTTCTGCCGGCGCGTCACCTTGAAGGGGTGAGGTTCGCCACGAAAGATCCCCCAGGCGTAGTGCCTGAGCACCACGTCGACATTCTTCATCGTCGGGATGTACTGGCGCCATTCGCCGGTGACGAAGTGCCAGAAGATGGCGAACACCCAGAGAATGATCAGCGCCCAGGCGGCGATGCCATGAATCTGGTGCGCCTTGGCGAAACCGAGCAGATGGTAGGTGCCGTGAATTTCGAAACCGGTGAGCAGCATGCCGATGACCAGCAGCGCCTGCGTCCAGTGCCAGAAGCGTTCGAAGCGGGTGAAGATGTAGATACGTTCCATGAGGGTTTCCCTGAAATCAGCGCGGGCGGCGTACGATGCGGACCAATCCGTGCAGCGCGACGGCAGCCAGCGTGGCGCCGGCGACGATCCAGCCGATCAGGTTGACCAGGCTGTTGCCATCGCGCCCCGGAATGTAGACGCCTTCGATCCGGTCCAGGCGACCACCGCGGGTGTGGCATTCGTTGCAGCCGAGCGCCTTCTCTTTCGGCGCGACCATATGCGTGATCGGCCATGACATGTCGGTCTTGATGAAGCCCACCTTGCCCGAGAAATCAGCGCCGGCCACCTTCATGCCGGTCTCGATGGCCTTTTCCCAGCCAAAGTTTTTCCAGTACGCGGTATCGTCGTTGCCCGCAGTATGCGGCGTGACCAGCGTCTTGTTAACCGCGTCGAAGGGCTGTGCGCCGCGGAAAACCTTCATTGGCCAGATCAGCGATTCGCCGTCTTTGGCGCTGCCGCCCAGCTTGTTGATGTGCGTCACGCCTTCGGTGTTCTCGATCTTGTCGCCGAGCAGCGTGTAGCTCACCTTGCCATTGAACCAGGCGTACTCGGGGACGACGTTTTCACCCAGCGTGAAATCACCCTTCTTCGAGTCGTAGATGACGCGCCCCTTGTCGTCCTTCTTGATCATCGGCTTGCCGTCCGGCGTCAGCCGTCCGGCGGTCGACCAGTCCCAGCTCATCTTGGTAGCGACGCCGCCGCGCGCAATCGCGGGGATGTGGCAGGTCTGGCAGGCGATCTTGTCGGTATGGTGATTGAGCTTGGCCGCCATGCCTGCGTCCTTGTGCGGGCTGAGCCCGTGGCAGGCCTGGCAAGTCGCCGGATTGCTCTTGTCTTCCTTGCCGCGCATGTGGGCGCCGCCCTTGTCCTTGCCGACTGGTGTGTAACGGCTGCCCGGAACGTCGTGGCTGGCTGTCTTGTGGCAGGTACCGCAAGTGAAGTCGAGACCGGTGGCGTCCATGTGAACGTCGACTTCCTTGTCCGGCGAGGCGAGCGAGGAATCCATGTCGCCGTGCTTGACGCCGTCGCCGCCGCCGCCGAAGAAGTGGCACGCGCCACAGGTGTCGCGACTGGTTTTGCCGATCTTCTGGGCAATCCGGCTCAGGTCGACGGCCTTGGCGATCTTGCCCGAACCGGGCGGAATCTCGACATCCTTATACGGCGGGTGGCCGGCCAGTCCGGGCAGTTTGCGGTAGCTGCCGGTGGTGTCATGGCAGACCAGGCAATCGACATTTTCTTCCGCGGAGAAGTCGAAGCTCGCGTCCTTCCAGCCGTAACCGACGTGGCAACTGGTACAGAACGCGTAATTCGAGGGAACCGAGATGCAGAAGTTGTTGACGACGTTCTTCTTGCCCAGGCGCTGCTGGTTCTCCGGGTTGAGAAAGTCCCAGGTCCAGTGCTTGGTGCGGTGGACCTGCCTGGCCGCTTCGGTATGGCAGCTCAGGCAGACTTTCGTCAGCTCCGGGCCCGACGCGAACTCCTGCTGCAATTCTTTGTATTTGCTATGGTCGGCCGTCGAATCCAGCCGTACTGGCGGCGCTTCGCCGGCCAAGGCGCTGCCGCCGACGAGCAGCGCGGCAAGCAGCAGGCCGCCCGACCACATCGTGGCGTTTCGCCGAAATATTCTGGCGCTCATGTCTTCCTCGCGTAAGTCGGTGAGCCGAACTATTTCGGTTCGGCAATCCGGTAGCTGCCATCCTTGCTCCATTTGGTTTCGGCAGCAAGGAAGTAGGTCTTCAGCGAAGGCTTGTACAGCTTGGCCATGTCGTGCGCCTCGCCGCTACGCGCGCTGGTTCCGCAGAAGAAGACAATGGGCTTGTCGGTCGGCAACTCGTCGATCCGCTTTTCCAGCGTGTTGATCGGGAAATTGAGCGCGCCCTTGAAGGTTCCGCTGGCAAATTCGGCGGCTTCGCGGACGTCGATCAAGTAAATCGTTGTCGGCGCTTCCTTGTAGATCCTTTCGAACGAAGCGAGGCTGATCGTGCCGCTTTCCTTGCCTGGCTGGATCGCAGGAGCGGCCGGTGCGGCGGCTTCGGCGGTCGGTCCGGGGCCGTACAGCTTTTCCCAGGCGGGATAGCCCTCAGGCACCACCTTGACCGCGGTGTAGCCCAGCTTGACCGCCTTGGCGGCCGAGTCCGAACTCAGCTTGCAGCTCAGCCCTTCGCAGTAGAAGTAGAGTGGGGCGGCCTTGTCGGCCGGCAGGCGGTCGACCAGCTTGTCGAACTGCAGGTCGGGAATGCTGATCGCGCCAGGAATGTGGCCCTTGTCGAACTTGCGCTCTTTCGGCCGCGAGTCGATCAGCGTCAGCGGCGCCTTGTCGTCGATCAGCTTCTTGATGTAGGGGACGCTGACCGCCGCAATATGGCCTTTCTTCAGCCAGTCCGGGTAACCGTCGGCGTAGACCCGGATGTTGCTGTAGCCGAGCTTTTCAGCGCGGAAGGCCGAGTTGTGGCTGAGCATGCATTCCGGCCCGTCGCAATAGAAGATCAGCAGGCTGCCCTTGTCCTTGGGCAATAGATCGACCAGCTTGTCGAACTGGCTGTCCGGAATGTTCAGCGCGGTCGGAATGTGCCCGGGATCGTACTTGCGCGCAGTCGGCCGCGAGTCAACGATGAGGACGTCTTCCGGCTTGGGCAGGACGGCGTACTTGGCGACGAACTCGGCGTCGACCCGCTTGTGGTACCAGCCGGCCTTTGTTTGGCTGGCCGTTTCGTCGGCGGCAAGGGCGGCGGTCGGGACGACGGTGGTGAGGGAAAGAAGGGCGGCCAGCACGGCGGCAGCTGCGAGCGGGCGAGTCGGTTTGAACATGATCTCGGGCAGATTCGGAATGAGCGGATGAGAGGGAATTGACAGCAAGCGCAGACGATCGGGTCGGCGCAGCTCAGCTACAAGTGGCGGGTGCTTCACCGTCCTTGGCGCCTTTGATGACGAAAGCCTTGACGTCTTCGAACAGCTCGTCGTCGGCGACCTCGGCAAACTTTTCGGCCGCCTTGTTCTGGCTGCGAATGCTGGCGCGGTAGGCCTTGCTGACGTACTGCTTCATCGAATCCTTGCCTTTGGCGTGCTTGTCGGCCTGCAGGTAGCTGGCCCACTGCGCCTTGGTCATCGTGCTCGGCGCAATCGAGCCGCCCGCCTGGGCAGCATGGCAGGCGGTGCATACGCTGCGGTAATAGACCCGACCGCGCTTCCAGTCGGCGTCGTAGGCCAAGGCCAGCGACGAAAGGCTGAAAAGGCCAACAGTGATTGCGCAGGCAATCGGCGAACGTTTGATCATGACAGACTCCGGTGAAAACTTGGCTTTCCTGGTCGCGCCTGCTGCCTCCGCGAGGCTCGGCGCGGGGAAGAATGTTACTCCTGGTACATTAGCAAATCAGTAGATACGTATGATCTGCGTCAACGTTCGTTTCAATATTCTTGCGTCGGCCGGAGCATGGCCGTTGCGTTGGCAAGCGCGCGTTGTTCGGGGCCGGCGGCAGGCCGTCGGGCGCCGCGCCTAGACCAGCCCGCGCGCGGTCGCCAGAAAGTAGCCGACGACGCACGAGGTCGCCACGCCAATCAGTCCGGGAAGGATGAAGCTGTGGTTGATCAGGTACTTGCCAATGTGTGTCGTACCCGAACGGTCGAACTGTATGGTCGCCAGGTCGCTTGGGTAGGTGGGCAGAATGTAGTAGCCGTAGCACGCGGCGGCGAAGGCGACGACGTAGCCCGGCGGAACGCCGATCGACAACGCCAGCGGCACCATCGCACTGATTGCCGCTGCCTGCGAGTTGACGAACTTCGAGACGATCAACAGCGCTACCGCGTAGGTCCAGGGCTGCGTCCTGACCAGGTCGGCCAGGGCTTCCTTGATGATCGGCAGGTTGGCCTCGAAGACCGAGTCGGCCATCCAGGCGACGCCGAAGACGGCGACCACGGCAATCATTCCCGCCCGGAAGACCTCGGTCTTGCCGATTGCCGCCGGGTTGGTCCTGGTAAACAGGATGATGAAGGCGCCGGCCATCATCATGAACATCTGGATGGTCAGGACCATCGACAGCGGCTTGCCGGAGAAACTCGGTCGCAGGGTTTCAAAGGCACCCAGGGTGGCGACGACGGCAATGGCTCCAACGAAGATCCACATCGCCACCCACTGACCGCGTTCGAGCGTCTTGCCGAGCAGCGTCGCCGTCTCGCCGTACACGAACTTGCGGTTCTCCGGATCGGCGATCAGCTTCTGGAAAGCCTCGTCCTTGTCCAGGTCCTTGCCGCGGAACCAACTGAAGATACCGATCATCAGCACCCCGACCAGCGTCGACGGGATGGTGATCGAGAGCAGCGTGACGAAGTCGAGCACCGGCGTGCCGGCTGGCGCCTTGGCGAGAAACGCCGCCAGCGAGACGACTGCTACCGATACCGGGCTGGCAATGATTCCCATCTGCGAACCGATAGACGAGCCGGCCATCGGCCGTTCCGGCCGGATGCCGTTCTTGATCGCAATGTCGTAAATGATCGGCAGCATCGTATACACGACGTGCCCGGTTCCGCAGAGGATGGTCAGGAAGGTGGTGACGAAGGGGGCAAGGATGGACACGTACTTCGGGTTTCGCCGGAGCACTTTCTCGGCCATCAGCAACAGCACCTCCAGGCCGCCGGAGGCCTGCAGCGTTGCCGATGCGGCAACGACGGCGACGATGGTGAGCATCACGTCGACCGGCGGCTTGCCAGGCGGCACGTGAAATCCGAAAACGAGAACGACGACGCCAATCCCGCCAAGCAGGCCGAGCGCCACACCCCCCTTGCGCGCACCGTAGAACAGGCAGACGAGAATCAGCAGCAGTTCGAGAGCCAAGGTCATGATGGGGCCTCTTTCGCAGTGTCGGGAACTACATGAACGGTGGAAGCTGTCGGTTTGCCGGCGGAGTATATGAGTCCGTGTCAAGGCGGGTCAATCCCGGCTTTTCCCTGCTTTGCCCTTGGCTGGCGGTGCACGCGGGCGAAAATTACGTTGGTGGTTGCCCCAATGGTCCGCCCGGCTGTCGGATAACACCGGCTCGCGCACCGCCCAACGACGTGCACCGGCCTGTTCCTGCACGGGTAGACTTCGCCGCCCGCCAAGACCTGGGGCAGGCGCTTGCATCTGCGTCGCTCCATGGTGCCAATCGGGTTAAGATGGCTTCCGCGCCGCTGCGCATGCATCTTCCGAAAGTCCACTGCGAAAGGCCACCGTTCGTGCTCGCCACCTCCCTGATTGACAACATTGAAAAAGTCGTCGTCGGCAAGCGTGCAGTCGTCGCGCTTCTTTGCCGCGGGCATATCCTGCTCGAGGACGTGCCGGGTACCGGCAAGACGACCTTGGCGCGTGCCTTGGCACGCTCGGTCGCAGCCGACATGAAACGCCTGCAATGTACGCCCGACCTGTTGCCGTCGGACATCACCGGCGTGGCGATTTACAACCAGAAGAGCAGCGAGTTCGAGTTTCGGCCAGGGCCGGTATTCACCAATCTGCTGCTTGCCGACGAAATCAATCGCGCGACGCCGCGCGCGCAGTCGGCGCTGCTGGAATGTATGGAGGAATTCCACGTCAGTTCCGACGGTGTGACGCATCAACTGCCCAAGCTTTTCATGGTCCTGGCAACGCAAAATCCGATCGATATGGCCGGCACGCATCCGCTTCCCGAGGCCCAGCTCGATCGCTTCTTCGTTCGGCTGAGTATCGGCTACCCGTCGCTCAGCGAGGAAGTGAGCATTCTCGCTGCGCAGGCGAGGGAACACCCGATCGACCGCCTGCAGCCGGTGGTCTCCGAGGCGGCTGTGCTTGCCGCGCGCGAGCAGGTGAAGGAAATCCATCTTGCTCCCGCGGTTGCCGACTACATCGTCCGGATCAGTGACGCGACGCGCCGACATCCCGACTTGCGTCTGGGGGCGAGCCCGCGCGCCACGCTGGCGCTGGCGCGCGGTGCGCGCGGCCTCGCCTATCTGCGCGGACGCGCCTATGTGACGCCGGACCTGGTCAAGACGATGGCCGCGCCAATCCTTGAGCACCGGCTGATCGCCAAGCCGAAAGCGGCGGCGCTCGGGCGCAGCGCGCACGCGATTCTTGGCGAAGTCCTCGACCAGGTCGCTCCTCCGGTCTAGGCTTGGCGGCACGACGATGGCCATCATCGGACAACTCGCCGGCTGGTGGCGTCGGCGTTTGCGCCTCTTCGCGCTGATCGGTCTGACCCTGGTCGCCTACATCGGCGCGGTCAACCGGGCACAGAGCCTGCCGTGGTTCATTGCCGCGCTGCTGACTGCGACGCTTGTCGTCGGACTGGTCTGGCCGCATTGGCTGGTCGGGCGCTTGTCGGTCGCCCGCCGCGGGCCTGATCGGGCGGAAGAAGGCGAAACAATCAACTTTGCCGTCGATGTGCACAATCGGGGTTACCTGCCGCGCTTCATGGTCGAGCTGGTCGATCAGTTGCCGGCATTCGAGGCAGCGCCGGGTACGGCGCACAGCGTCGCCCGGACGCTGGGGATGATCGGCTACGTGCCGGGGCGCAGCAGCCGTTGCTTCGCCATGCCGCTGGTTTGCGAGAAGCGCGGCTTCTATCGGCTGGGGCCGGTCGGCCTGGCCTCGAGTTTTCCGCTTGGACTGGCTGAAGCACGACAGCAGCGCAACGATGGCGTGCATCGCCTGACCGTCTATCCGGCGGTGTTTCCTATCGTCAACCTGGCACTGCGCGGCGCACCGAGCCAGATTCATCGCGGTGGCTATCTGTTGCCCGAAGGTTCGGGCGCGGCCGAGTTTTCCGGCCTGCGCGAATACCGGCTGGGCGATAATCCGCGCCACATCCACTGGCCGACGAGCGCCCGGATGAATGAGCTGATGGTCAAGCAGTTCGAGCCCTTGGCTTCGGCGTGTGTGCACTTCGTCCTCGATCTTGCGCGCGGCTCGAACGTCGGCGCGGGTCGGCAGGCGACGCTGGAATATGCCTTGCGTATCGCCGCCTCGATGGCCCGGTTTACCTGCTACAACAATATTCGCACCCGGCTGACGGGCGCCGCGGCAAGCCTGCTCGAGGTCGAAGCGGGCAGCGGAGCGATGCAGTATCAGCGCATCCTCGACGAGTTGGCGGTAGTCGACGCCGACGGCAGCCGGCCGTATGCGAGTGTGCTGGAAGGGATTGGCCGTCGGGCGCTCGACGGCGAGACGGTGGTCGTCTTCCTGTCGCCGGCGGTGGGCGAAGCGAGCGCTACATTCGAGGCATTGATGGCGCTGCGCGCCAGCCGGGCGCAGATCTTCGCGATCGTCTTCGAGCGCAGCAGTTTCGTCGATCCGCTCAGCTCGCGCGATGCGCAGGCGGATGCGGCCGTCGCGCTGCTGCACGAGATCGACGCGGCGAGCGTGCGCGTTCGCTGTGGCGACGATCTCGTGCACCTGTTCAACGCATGAGCCCGCCGGTCACCTACCGGCCGGCGTACATCGGCCTCTTCGCCGCGCTGGTGCTGGCGGTCACCTGCAACGCGTACCTCGACATCCACCACGGCACTTTCGGCGTCGAGGTGCTGATCTGGTCGGTGGTGTATTTCCTCACGCTGCGCGTCGCGTGGAAACAGCGTGGCAAGGTCGATGAAGTCGGCCGGCGGCGGCAGAAGGTCTGGGCGATCGTTGCTGTGCTCGCCACGCTGCTCATCTTCCTGTCGCTGTGGCGCCTGCCGCGCGCTGGTCTCTGGGCGCTCGCGGCCTTGCAGGCGGCTGCGAACTGCGTCACCGTCGATCGCCGGAGGTTCATGCTGGCGCTGCTCGTCTCGGCGGTGATGGTGATGTTTGCCGCCATGCACTGGCGCGCCGACTGGACGATGC
>NZ_JAVMKF010000063.1:23611-25973 GCF_031732815.1 Accumulibacter sp.
TCGGCGGTGATGGTGATGTTTGCCGCCATGCACTGGCGCGCCGACTGGACGATGCTCTTCTATTTCGTGCCCTACCTGTTGGCCGTCGTCTTCACGCTGGTTGCCGAGCAGGTGAGTCGGCGCGTGCACGAAGTGCAAAGCGATGCGCTCGGACAGAACCTGGTCGGCGGCCAGGGAGCGTCGATCGTTGCGGCGACGGCCAGTCTGCTGATCGTCGCGCTGGCGCTCTACGCGCTCACTCCGCAAGTCACCTGGCTCTGGCTGAAGTCTCAATACGGCCAGCTCAGCAACTTGGGATCGCTGCGCGGTATCGACCCGGGCGCGCGGGGCGGACTGCGCGAAGCGGGCGGCCTCGGGGGCGGAGGCGACGATGCGAACAGCGCGGGCGGCGCCGACGGGCGCGCTCCCGGTGGCGATCAGGATCTGGCGCATGGCGCGGCCGATGGACCAAGCGGCGACGGCTATCGCGAAAGCATACGCGTCAACTTCGGCTGGCCGACGGTACAGGAAATGCGCCAGGCGGCCAAGCGCTCTGGTATGCCCGTCTGGCAGGCGACGACAATCCGCCAACTCGCCGATGCGGCTGAACTCATCGAGCGGATCGTCCAGCCGCTGACGATCAAGGGGGCGGCGATCAGCCGTGTCGTCGGCGAATGGCTGGAGGCCAGGCGGTGGGCGATCATTCGTGGCTTGGTCGGACTCGTGCTGGTCCTGCTGCTCGCCGGGGCATGCATGCTGGTACGCGAAATGCGGCTTGGTCTCTGGCTGCGCGTACAGTTCGATTTCCTGCGCTTAGCCCTGTTGCGCCGGCATGCGGCGGGCACGGTCGGTGCCTGCCAGATTTTCGCGGCGATGCAACGACTCTTCGCGCTGCATCAGGTCGAGCAAGACGTGCGGCGCAATGCACGCGAGTATCTGGCTGCGCTGAGTACGATGCATCGCACCTTACGCCGCGAGGCGGGCGAAATGGTCGAACTCTTCGAGCATGCGCGCTACGGCAACGGCGCGGTCAGCACTCGCCAGCTTGCGCGCATGTGCGAGCTTTACCGGCAGATGTACCGCTGCCTGTGAGCACGCGGGCAGCGTAGACCGGCAGGCGCGAACGGCCGGCCGCGGTGTACGGCAACGGTCAGACGTGGGTTTCGCGCAGGGCGAGACGCGCGAGCGCGTCGAAGTAGCTGGCGCCGACGACCAGCGCTTCCTCGTCGAAGTCGAATTGCGGATTGTGCAGCGGCAGGTTCGGCGTGTTCGGCCCACGACCGCCAAAGCGTACGAAACAGCCGGGGACACGTTCCAGATAGAAAGAAAAATCTTCCGCGCCCATGCTCGGCAGTTCCTGGGTCAATACACACGCACTGCCCACCACCGACATGGCGGCCTGGCGCGCCAGCACGGTTTCCCGCGGGGTGTTGACCACCGGCGGATAGGTTGGCGAAAAAGTCAGCTCGATCTGCGTCTGGTAAGCCTCGCCGAAGGCACGGCACATTCGTTCGAGTCCGGCGATCAGCCGTTGCCGCGTTTCTGGCCGGGTGCTGCGGATCGTGCCGGAGAGCTGGGCGTCATGCGCGATGGCGTTGGCGGCACTGCCCGCGTGCAGCGTGCCGACGGTGACGACCGACGGGTCGAGCGGGTTGGTTTCCCGCGAGACGAGCGTCTGCAAGCCGCCGACCAGCGCCGCGCTGGCGACCAGCGCATCGCTTGCTTCGTGCGGGCGTGCGCCGTGGCCGCCACGGCCGGAGACCCGGATGTGGAAGCCGTCGGCTTGCGCACAGACCGGGCCGCAGGCGGCCATCACCTGTCCGGTCGCATAGTGGCAGGTCAGGTGGCCGCCAAAGATCATCGCCACGCCGTCGAGCGCGCCCGCCTCGATCATCACGCGCGCCCCGCAACCGCCCTCTTCGGCCGGCTGGAAGATCAGGACGACGTCGCCCGCCGGCGGGTTTTGCCGCAACAGCATGGCGGCGCCGAGCACCATCGCCATGTGTCCATCGTGCGCGCAGGCGTGCATGCGTCCGGGATGGCGCGAAGCGAACGCCAGGCCGGTCTGTTCGGCGATCGGCAGTGCGTCGAGTTCGGCGCGCAGCGCCACCGCCGGCGTCGACGATTGGCTGCCGCGCAGGCGTGCGATGATTCCGCCGCCGACCCCGCCGTACTCGCAGGGGATCGCCAGGCGCTGCAGCTCGCGCAGCACGAAGCGGGCGGTCTTGCGCTCGGCGAAGGCCGTCTCGGGGCACTGGTGTAAGGCGCGACGCCAGCGCAACAGGTGTTTCCGGATTCCTTGCGCGGCCAACATCAGCGCTGCACCTCGTTTACTGTCACACTATTTCCTTCGTTTCCTTCCCGTTTCTTTCCGACGCGACTG
>NZ_JAVMKF010000063.1:26073-36709 GCF_031732815.1 Accumulibacter sp.
AGCATCGAGCCGCCGAAGCCGACGGCGTAGGCGAGCATTCCCCAATCGTAGCCGCCCTGTTTCAGCGCCAGCGCGGTGAGCGGGATGTTGTCGAACACCGCCGAGACGAAACCGAGCGACAGCGCCGTTTGCCAGGACGCCGGCGGCAGCTTTTCGACCGGCATCATCGAGGCGCAGACGACGAGGGCGAGCAGGAAGATCGAACCCTTGACCGCCTCCGGCACCAGACTCCATTCGGGTCGGCGCAGCGGCACGGCGAGCAGCAGGGCGCCCCAGACGGCCGCACCGAGCAGCGGAAAGTGGTCGCCGGCACCCGGGAACTTCAGATTCATCGTCACGTTGACGCTGATCGCGGTGAGCAGCATGAAGGCGACGATGCCGACGCGCATCCAGTCAACCCGCACGGTTTCGCGCAGGTCGCGCAGAATCGGTTGCAGCGCATTCTGCTGCAGCGACGCCGGAATGCCGCAGACGACCAGCGCGGTGATCGACGCGATGAAAGCGTGCACCACATCGAGCGGGCTGACTCCGGCAATCCACATCATCGTCGTCGTCGTGTCGCCGAGCACGCTCCACGCGCCGCCGGCATTCGACGCGGCGACGATCGCCGCCAGGTAGCCGATATGCAGCTTGCGCTGGAAGACGCTGGCGGCGACCGTACCGCCGATCAGCGCCGCGGCGATGTTGTCGAGGAACGATGAAAGAAACCAGATCAAGGCGAGCAGGATGAACGGACCCAGCCAGCCAGCCGGCAACAGCCTCGGCAGCAGCGCCGGTACACCGCTGTCCTCGAAGTGGCGCGCGAGCAGGGCGAAGCCGACGAGCAGGCCGAAGAGGTTGGCAAGCAGCACCCACTCGTGCGCCATGTGGCTGGCGAAACCGGCGACGCCTTCGCCGGTCTTGAAGCTGGAGAAGACGATCTTGTAGGTCGCAATCACCAGCAGACCGGTCAAGGCAACCTGCAACACGTAGCGATGGAACAGCGCGACGCCGAGCAGGGTCGCCGCGAAGAGAATGAACTCGAGCGGTATGTTCATTACCGCCGGGCCTTCCGCTGCCAGGACTGGCCCGGCAAAACATGAAAAAGCAGCCGAAGCTGCCGCGCCGACGCCTTTTCGAGCGACCGCCTTCCACCTCATCACAATCCTCCTCATGCCGAATGGCAACCCAGTCCTTGTGCTAAGCTTGTCGCTTAGACTGGAAGCCGTCAAGCGTTTCGTTGCCGGTGAGCCGGGAGAGGCCGGTTGTTGTCAGAGCAGTTCGCCGGCGAAGCTGGCGCGGCCTGCATCGATTGCGCGTCACGCGTTCATTTCATACCGTTTTCTTGCCGAAGGACATGCTTGCCATGCACAAATTGCTGCTTGCGGTTGACGGCTCAGCCGCTGCTCATCGCGCCGTCCAGTACGCCGTTGCGCTGGCCGCCGTCGTCCCGTCGATCGAGGTTGTCCTGCTCAACGTGCAGCCGGAAATCGACGACTGGAGCGTGCTGCGTGTGCTCACGCGGGAGGAAGTCGAGGCGATGGAAGAGAGTCGCGCGGGCGATGTGCTACGTGAGGAGCGCGCGGTGTTGCAGGCGGCCGGCGTGCGCTTTACACCCTTGGTCGAAATCGGTGCGCCGGCCGCGTGCATCGCCCGGGTGGCCGCCGAGCACAACTGCGACGGCATCGTCATGGGCAGCCGCGGAATGGGCGCGGTCTCGGCCGCCTTGCTCGGCTCGGTGAGCAGCGAAGTGCTGCAGTCGAGCGATCTGCCGCTCACCCTGATCCGCTAGCTTCGCTGATCGGCTGTGCCAGGCGCCACCTGACTCAGCCTCATCCGCGCAGCCGCCAGCTGTGCCAGCGCTCGACCCAGCGCAGTACTGTCGCCGGCGCATGCGCTTTCTTCCAGACGCCGGCGACATACTTGTTTGCCTCGGCGAGCGTCGGGTAGATGTGGATCGTTGCCAGAATCCGGTTCAGCCCGATGCCGTTCTTCATCGCCAGAACGTACTCGGCGATCAGCTCGCCGGCATGCTCGCCGACGATCGTCACGCCCAGAATGCGGTCCTTGCCGGGAACGGTCAACACCTTGATGAAGCCCTCGGCTGCCCCGTCGGCGATTGCCCGGTCCAGGTCGTCGAGGTCGTAACGCGTCACTTCGTAAGCGATTCCGCGCGCTTGCGCTTCCTGCTCGTTGATCCCGACGCGTGCAACCTCGGGTTCGATGAAGGTGGCCCACGGAATCACCGAATAGTCGACGCGGAACCTGCGCCAGGGTGCGAAGAGCGCGTTGACCGACGCATACCACGCCTGATGCGCGGCCGTGTGGGTGAACTGGAACGGCCCGGCGACGTCGCCGGCAGCGTAGATGTTCGGGTAGCGCGTCTGCAGGAACTCGTTGATCTCGAGCGTAGCTCCGCTGGCGATGCCGAGTTCGGCCAGGCCGTATCCGTCGAGATTGGCGCGTCGCCCGAGCGCGACGAGCAGCGCGTCGAAGGGCAGGCGGACGGTGGCGCCGGTGTGTTCGGCGATGAGCATCTGCTCGCCTTGCTCGACGATGAAGGACTTCGCTTCGTGCTCGAGTCGTAGCTGCACGCCCTCGGCGCGAAAACGCTGCGCGACCAGAGCCGAGACCTCGGGGTCTTCGCGCGCCAGCAGGCGCGCACCACGTTCGACCAGCGTCACCTGTGCGCCGAGACGACTGAAGGCCTGCGCCAGCTCGCTGCCGATCGGGCCGCCGCCGAGGATCAGCAGTCGGCGCGGCAACTGACGCAACTGCCAGACGGTATCCGAGGTCAGGTAGGCGATCTTTTCGATTCCCGGTAGCTCGGGGACGACCGGTCGCGCGCCGGCGGCGACGACGATGCTGCGCGTACGCAGGCTCTGCTGCGTGCCATCGCGGCGGGTGATCTCGACCTGCCATGGCGAGACGATGCGCGCCGCGCCTTCGACGACGTCCACGCCGAGCGCCCGGTAGCGTTCGACCGAGTCGTGCGGGGCGACCTGCCGAATGATCGCCTGCACGCGCTCCATCACTTCGGCAAAGTCGCAGCGGGCCTCGGCCGTGGCGATTCCGAACGTGCGGGCCCGCGCGATCTGCGCGAGCAATCGGGCCGAGCGGATCAGCGCTTTCGAGGGAACGCAACCGGTGTTCAGGCAGTCGCCGCCCATGCGGTGTTGCTCGACCAGGCTGACTTTCGCCTGCACGGCGGCCGCGATGTAGGCGGTGACCAGGCCGGCGCTGCCGCCACCGATGACGACCAGGTTCCGGTCGAAGCGCCGCGGCTTCGCCCAGCCGGCGTAAACCTTGCGCGCCTTGACCGCGTCGACCAGCCGGCGAGCGACGAGCGGAAAAATGCCGAGCAGGGCGAACGAGGCAAGCAGCGTCGGCGAAACGATGTCGGCGAGCGAATCGACGCGCGCCAGTTGCCTACCTGCATTGACGTAGACCAGCGTGCCGGCAAGCATCCCGAGCTGGCTGACCGAGTAGAAGGTACGAACCCGCATCGCCGTCAGCCCGAGCAGGAGATTGACCAGAAAGAACGGGAACAGCGGGATCAGGCGCAGCGTGAACAGATAGAAAGCGCCGTCGCGCCGGATGCCCTCGTCGACCGCCCGCAGGCGTTCGCCAAAACGGCCGAGCAGCCAGTCGCGCAGCAGGAAGCGCGCGACCAGGAAGGCAAGCGTCGCGCCCAGCGACGAGGCGAAGGAAACGATGACGCTACCCCAGACGAGGCCGAAGAGGGCTCCGCCGGCGAGCGTCAGAAGCGCTGCGCCGGGCAGCGAAAGGGCAGTGACCACGACGTAGGCGGCAAAGTACAGTCCGGCAAGCTGCCATGGGTGCTGCTGCTGGTATTCGGCGAGCGCCGCCTGCTGCGCCTTGAGCGCTGTCAGGCTGAGGTACTCGCCCAGGCCAAGCCGAAAATAGGCAAGCAGGGCGAGCACGATCAGGGCGAGAACGACGATTTGCTTGCGCTTCATGGGGAACTCCCAGGCTCCGGCGAATGGCTGGCCCAGCGGCGGATGCCGGCGGCCGGGCGGACGGCCAGTGTGGAGGATTCGTCGCCCAGAGCGGTGAAAAACTTACGCCGAAGGCGAACGCGGCAGGCGCTGTCGCTCAGCGCATCGCATCGCATCGTCAGCCGGGGCGCACACCGGCCCGCTGCACAGCGGTGGGCGACGGGTTTCAAGCGCTTTTCTGCGGCAGATGCGAAAAAAGGCGCATGAAGCGGCGGTCGATCCAGTCCTTCCAGTGCCACACCCAGCGCCCGGCGGCGAACAAGCTGCCGCGCGAGGCGACGGCGTAGCGGTCGCCGGTGCTGATCAGGGCGAGCCAGCGTCGCTGCGGACGATAGGCGGTGAGCGTTCCGCGGGCGGCTGCCTGGCGCAGGTTTTCGGCCAAGGGCCGACCCATGCGCACGGCGAAGACGCCGGCCTTCTCGCGTCGGTGCTCGACCATCGTCGCGCAGTCGCCGGCGGCAAAGATGCGCGGATCGGCCAGCGTCTGCAGCGTGTCACCGACGAGCAGGAAGCCGTGCGCATCGACCGCCAAACCGCTCGCCTGCAGCCAGTCGGCGCCGACCGCGCCGGTCGCCCAGACCACTTCGTCTGCGGCGAGGCGCTGGCGGCCCGGCGCGCTCGGCCATTCCAGCCAGCCGGCGCCGGCGGCATCGACGCTCGCCTTGAGGTGAAGCTGCACGCCGCGCGCCGCGAGCACACGCCGGAAATGCTGCCGGACGCGCGGGGCGTGCGTCGGCAGGATGTCGTCGTCGCGCGTCAGCAAGTGGCAGCGCAGGCGCGCCGGGTCGGCGCGCAGGCGAGCGAACTCGCGCTGCAGACGGTATTGGATGGCGAGCAGCAGCTCGACGCCGGCGGCCCCGCCACCGACGACGGCGATCGTCAACGAGGGCGGTGCAGCGCCGCCGATCGCAGCGATTCGCCGGGCACGCTCGACGAGCGCCAGCCAGCGCTGATTGAAACTGCCGATCGGCTTCACCGGGACGACGTGCGCTGCGGCGCTGGCGGCGAGATCGACGCGCGGCGTCGACCCGACGTCGATCGACAGCAGGTCCCAGGGCAGCGTGCGCCCGCTGCGGCAATGCACCAGGCGCGCCGCACGGTCGATCGCCGTCACCTCGTCCGCGATGAAGCGGGCAGCGGCAAAACTCGCCAGGCGCGGCAGATCGACATGCACCTGGTCGAAGTCGTAATGCCCGGCGACGTAGCCGGGCAGCATGCCGGAATAGGGCGTGCGCGCGGCGCTCGAAATCAGCGTCAGGCGCGCTCCGGCGAGCGCTCGCAAGCCGATTTCGCGCAGGACGATGATGTGGCTGTGACCGCCGCCGACGAGCACGATGTCGCGGCCGCCGTCGGAGGTCGATGCGGGCATGCGCGGCAGCGCTCAGACGTCCGATCGCCGTCGCGCGCTTAGCCGCAAGTCCCGACGGCGCCGCAAGCGGTGCAGAAATCGCAGCCATCCTTGCGGATCATCGTCAGGTTGCCGCACTCGCCGCACAGCTTGCCAGCGGTCGGCGGCGATGCCGTGCTGCCCGCCGGCGGCTGCAGTATCCCCATCTGGCGCAGCGGCAGGCCGTTTTCGTCGAGGATGCCGAGCATGGCGTAGCGGTGAATGATCAGTTGCGCCAGGTAGGCGACGGTCGACGGATAGTTGGCTTGCCGGCGAGTGCCCGGGATGAAGGCCATGAAATCGCCCAGCGGCTCGGGATAGTCGAGCAGCTTGCGCAGCTTCATGCCGATCCACGCCGGGTCGAGGACGCGCATGTCGAACGAGAGGAGCTTGGTCAGTCCGTCGAGCGCACGCGGGTAGTTTCCCGAAAGCCATACCGAGTAGGGACGTGTCACGCCGTCGGGCAGCGTGATCTCCTTCAGGCCGACGACGAAGTCTTCGCCGGTCGCCGGATTGAACACGTCGACGGTCCACGAGAGCGTGCCGTCGGTGCCCGTCTTGGGCTCCTTGCGGCTGAACATCGCGTCGAGCACCGGGGTGGCGCCTTCGTGTTCGAAGGCGCCGATCCGCTCGACGCGGTACTGGATCAGGCGAGCCATCGCGGCGACCACCGAAGGCATGCGCTTGCGTTCTCCGGTGGGCGGGAAGGGCATGTCGAAACCTTCGTCGCCGGCGGTGCGCGCCAGCGACTCGAGCTTCAGCGCCAGCCAGCCGTGGTCGTTCGCGCGCATGTCCATCGACAGCGTCTTGGCGACGGCGCCCAGACCACGCGGCTGCTCGGGTCCGTTGACCCAGGTTTCGAACGGCCAGCAGCGCCCTTCCTGTTCGAGGTGGCCGACGAAGAGCGCGAACTTGCCGTGCGTATGCTCGATCATGTACGTCCACGCCAGATTGCCTTCCGGCAGGTTCGGCCGGTTTGGCCAGCGCAGGCTGGCGAGCACCGGCGCCGGCAGCGTCTTGATGGTCAGCCGGCGATTCGCGTCGCCTGTTTCGAAATCCTGCGGCTGCTTGCGGTCTTCCGCCTGCTTCTGCGACTCGACCGAGAGCACGGCGCCGAGCACCGCGTTCGGACGGTACGTCGCCAGGCCTTTCAGTCCGGACTTCCAGGCGCTCAGGTAGAGGTCCTGGAAGTCGGCATAGGGGTACTCGGCCGGCACGTTGACGGTCTTCGAGATCGAGGTGTCGATGTACGGCGCGACCGCGGCGACCATGTCCTTGTGTGCCTTGGCCGAGATTTCCAGTGCGGTGACGAAGTACTCGGGCAGCCGCTCGACGTCGCCGCCCAGGTGTCTGAACAGCCGCCAGGCGTAATCTTCGACGGCGTATTCCTTCAGGCTGCCGTCGGCCATTCGCTTCTTGCGGTTGTAGGTCCAGGAGAAGGGCGGCTCGATGCCGTTCGAAGCGTTGTCGGCGAAAGCGAGCGAGATCGTTCCGGTCGGCGCGATCGACAAGAGGTGCGAGTTGCGCACGCCGTGCTGACGAATCTGCCGCTTGATCTCGCTCGGCAGGCGCGAGGCGAAATTGCCGCCCGACAGATAGAGTTCTGCGTTGAACAGGGGAAAAGCTCCGCGCTCCTTGGCCAGGTCGATCGAAGCAAGGTAGGCGGCGTCGCGCATGAACTCGGAAATGCGCGCGCCCATCGCCAATGCCTCGGGCCGGTCGTAGCGCAGACGCAGCATGCACAGCGTGTCACCCAGGCCGGTGAAGCCGAGTCCGATGCGCCGCTTGTTGGCGGCCTCCTGACGCTGGCGGTCGAGCGGCCAGGCAGTCACTTCGAGCACGTTGTCGAGCATCCGCGTCGAGACCTTGATCACCTCGCCGAAAGCCTCGAAATCGAACTCGGCGTCGGCGGAAAACGGTGCCTTGACGAACAGCGTCAGATTGATCGACCCCAGGCAGCAGCAGCCGTAGGGCGGTAGCGGCTGCTCGGCGCAGGGGTTGGTCGCCTCGATCACTTCGCAGTAATACAGGTTGTTGTCCTTGTTCATGCGGTCGAGGAAAAGGATTCCCGGTTCAGCGTGATCATAGGTGGACTTCATCACCTGGTCCCAGAGTTCGCGCGCACGCACGCGCCGGTAGACCCAGACGCCGTCCTCGCGCTGGAAGGCGCCGGCGCGTTTCATCTCCGGGTTGGGCTCGGCGCGGTGCGTCAGCGCGACCTCGGCGTCGTTTTCGACGGCCGTCATGAAGGCGTCGCTGACGGCGATCGAGACGTTGAAGTTGGTCAGGTCGCCGTGGTCCTTGGCGTGGATGAACACCTCGATGTCCGGGTGGTCGCAGCGCAGTACGCCCATTTGCGCGCCGCGCCGTGCACCGGCAGATTCCACCGTCTCGCACGAACGGTCGAAGACGCGCATGTACGATACCGGTCCGGAAGCACGCGATTGCGTCCCCTTGACCAGCGCGCCGATCGGCCGGATCGACGAGAAATCGTAACCGACGCCGCCGCCGCGTCGCATCGTTTCGGCGGCTTCGGCCAGCGCACTGTAGATCCCCGGCTTGCCGTCGACGACTTCGACGACTGAATCGCCAATCGGCTGGACGAAACAGTTGATCAGGGTGGCCGCGAGTGTCGTGCCGGCGGCCGAGTTGATTCGTCCAGCCGGCACGAAGCCGTTTTCCTGCGCCCAGAGGAAGCGCCCCTCCCAGTGCGCCCGCTGCTTGTCGTCTTCGGCTGCGGCCAGCGCCCGGGCAACCCGCCGGCGAACGTCGTGCACGGTCGTTTCGTTACCCTTGGCATACTTCTCGACGAGCACCTCGACCGATATGTCCTGTTCGGCAAGTGGCGGCGTCGCGCTGGCTTCGGCGATGGCCGCGAGCGGCAACTGGTGGGCAAGCTGGCTCATGTCTCAATTTCCCTTCGGAGGTGGTTTGCAGTCGTTCGGCCGCGGACGGCGGGCGCAGGAAAGCCGTCTCGGGCAGGGCGTCGCACGCTCTCTGTGGTCGCCTTGTTGCGGGCAGACTACTACATCTAGTGGTTGCAAGCAACCTGTACCCTACATACAGTATTCTGCTCTCGGCTTGTCCAGAGCGACAAGCCATCGAATCATGGCCTTGCGGGGGGGCCGGGACGAACCGCGCGCGCGTCCCGCGCGATCGATCCGGTCGGGTCCGGCGGTTGCTTCGCCGTGTGCCAGGTGGTCCGTGTTTACCGTTCGGCACGCGGCGGGCAGCCGATCAGCCGTCATTCGCGTGCACCAGACGCCGCGCAACGAGTCATCGTGCGCCGGCAAGGCGTCTTCGTTGCATAAAAGCCACACAATCGGAGAGCGGTGGTTGAAGCAATTCAAGTTTGTATGCTTAAATCGTCTGACTGCGCAAAAATCGCATCGCGTCCTACGCATTCGGACCTTTCAGAGACTATTCGAGGAGGAACAACTTGAAATCGAAAATCATCACCACCCTGCTGGCCTCTATCGGCCTGTTCGCCGCCGTCGGCGCTGCCCAGGCCCAAACTGCTGCTGAGCGCGTCTATGTCATCGACCCGCGTGGCGAAGTCGTCGTCAGCGGTACCGGCCTGTGCTGGCGCACCGGCTACTGGACCCCGGCGGCTGCCGCGAAGGACCCGGCGGGCTGCCAGTGCGACCGTGATCTGCTGCCGAAGGAAGTCTGCGATCCGGCTCCGGCGGCCAGGGCCGTGGGCGCTGCGGCTCCCGCCGCCAAACCGACGGGTGACAGAATCAGCGTCGCCGCCGACGCGCTGTTCGATTTCGACAAGGCGACGCTGCGTCCGGAAGGCATGCGCAAGCTCGACGAGGTCGTCGCCAAGGCGAAGGACATCAAGCTCGATACAGTCATTGCCGTCGGTCACACCGACCGCTTCGGTTCCGATGCCTACAACCAGAGACTGTCCGAGCGGCGCGCCGCGGCGGTCAAGCAGTACCTGGTCGGCAAGGGCATTGAAGCGAACCGCGTCTACACCGAAGGCAAGGGCAAGAAGCAGCCGGTGACCAAGCCCGATCAGTGCCCGGGAGCCAAGAGCAAGAAGGTGATCGCGTGCCTGCAGCCTGACCGTCGCGTCGACATCGAGCTGATCGGCATCAAGTAATCCCGATCAGCGCAGAAAAACCCCGCACCAGCGGGGTTTTTTTTGCCCGCCGATGAAACCTGCCGATGAGCGATGAGACTGCCGACATCGTCGATCTGGTGATCGACGCACGCTGGCTGGCGCCGATCGATCCGCCCGCGGTCGTCCTCGACGATCACGCCGTGGTGGTCAATGCCGGCCGTATCGTTGCCGTCATGCCGCAGGAAGAAGCTGCGCATCGTTTTCGCCCGCGGCGGCACAAGCGACTTGATCGGCATCTGCTGATCCCGGGGCTGGTCAATCTGCACACGCACGCGGCAATGACGCTGCTGCGCGGTCTGGCCGACGACCGGCCGCTGATGGAGTGGCTGGCGCAGCACGTCTGGCCGGCCGAGGCGGAGCACGCTTCGGCGCAGTTCGTCCATGACGGGACGCTACTCGCCTGCGCCGAGATGCTGCGCGGTGGCATCACATGCTTCAACGACATGTACTTCTTTCCGCGCGCTGCCGCTGACGCTGCTCTGGCTGCCGGCATGCGCGCGGCCATCGGTCTGATTGCGGTCGATTTCCCGAGCAACTACGCTGCCGATGCCGACGACTACCTGGCCAAGGGCATGGCGGCGCGCGAGCAACTGCTCGACGAAGCTCTGCTCTCGTTTTGTCTGGCCCCGCACGCGCCCTACACGCTCAGCGACCGCAGCTTCGCCGGTGTGCTGACGCTGGCCGAACAGCTCGATTTGCCCATCCATCTGCATCTGCACGAGACCAACGACGAAATCGAAGACAGCCTGCGACGCTTCGGCGCGCGCCCGATCGAGCGCCTGCGCCGGCTTGGTGTTCTCGGTCCGGGGCTGATCGCCGTGCACGCGGTGCACCTGAACGACGACGAAATTCAGCTGCTTGCCGAACACGGCTGTTCGATCGCACATTGTCCCAGTTCCAATCTGAAACTGGCCAGCGGAATCGCCCCGCTCAGGCAGTTGGTCGAACGCGGCGTGAACGTCGGTCTCGGCACGGATGGTGCGGCGAGCAACAACCGACTCGACTTGTTTCAGGAAATGCGCCTGGCCGCACTCCTCGCCAAGCAGCGCAGCGGTCGCGCCGATGCCGTCGATGCGCATCACGTTCTGCACATGGCGACGCTCGGCGGCGCCCGCGCGCTCG
>NZ_JAVMKF010000063.1:36809-40863 GCF_031732815.1 Accumulibacter sp.
GTCGATGCGCATCACGTTCTGCACATGGCGACGCTCGGCGGCGCCCGCGCGCTCGGTTTGGACGGCGAGATCGGCTCGATCACCGTCGGCAAGGCAGCCGACCTGTGTGCCGTCGATCTCGCCGACATTGCCCTGGTTCCGTGTTATGACCCGGTTTCGCATCTGACCTATGCGGCCGGCCGCGAACACGTTTCGGATGTCTGGGTGGCCGGGCGGCAGCGCGTCGAGGGCGGGCAACTGATTGAAAACAACGAAACTGGATTGATCAGACTGGCGTTGTTGTGGCAAAATAAAATCCGTCGCTGACACGTTCATGTCACGGTCATGTCAAGTTCATGTCAACAACGAAGCATTACAGGCTATGCGGGCCGGTTCCGCGAGCTTCAACTAACGAGGGAAACCCAGATGAAGAGAACTGCAAGATACTCCGCGATGGCCTTGATTGCCGCTGCTCTCGGCTTTGGCGCTACGCTGGCTCAGGCGCAAACCTCGGCGGATCGCGTGTACGTGATCGACCCACGCGGCGAGGTCGTCGTCAGTGGCAACGGCTTGTGCTGGCGCACGGGTTTCTGGACGCCGGCCGCCGCCGCCAAGGATCCGGCGGGTTGCAAGTGCGACCGCGATCTGCTGCCGAAGGAGGTCTGCGATCCAGCTCCGGCGGCCCGGGCGATGGGCGCTGCCGCGCCGGCAGCCAAACCGTCGGGCGACAAGATCAGCCTCGCCGCCGATGCGCTGTTCGACTTCAATAAGGCGACGCTGCGTCCGGAAGGCATGCGCAAGCTCGACGAAGTCGCCGCCAAGGCGAAGGACGTCAAGCTTGAGGTGATTACGGCCGTTGGTCATACCGACCGCATCGGTTCCGATTCGTACAATCAGGCCTTGTCCGAGCGGCGTGCGGCAGCGGTCAAGAGCTACCTGGTCAGCAAGGGTATCGAGGCCAACCGCGTCTACACCGAAGGCAAGGGCAAGAAGCAGCCGGTGACCAAGCCCGGTCAGTGCCAGGGACCGAAGAGCAAGAAAGTGATCGACTGCCTGCAGCCCGATCGCCGCGTCGATATCGAACTGATCGGCACCAAGTAAACGCCGATGGTTGTGATGGAAAGCCCTGCTCCAGCAGGGCTTTTTCTTTTGCCTGCTCCAGCAGGGCTTTTTCTTTTGCCTGCTCCAGCAGGGCTTTTTCTTTTGCCTGCCTCGGTAGCGCTACGTCTCTGGTACGCAGCTCGCCCACCGTTTCGACCCGCCGCCTGATCAGTCCTGCCATGCTCAACGCCGACCCGACCGAACTCGAAAAATTCAGCCAGCTTGCGCATCGCTGGTGGGATCCCGGCAGCGACTTCAAGCCGCTGCATGACATCAATCCTTTGCGCTTGGCCTGGATCGACGGCCATTGCGGACTCGCTGGGAAGACAGTGCTCGATGTCGGTTGCGGGGGCGGTCTGCTCTCGGAAGCCATGTCGGCGCAGGGCGCACGGGTTACCGGCATCGACCTTTCCGATCAGGCGTTGAGCGTCGCCCGCCTGCATCTGCTCGAAAGCGGTCGCCAGGTCGACTATCGCAAGGTTTCGGCGGAAGACCTGGCAACGCAGGAAGCCGGCGCCTTTGATGTCGTCACCTGCATGGAAATGCTCGAGCATGTGCCTGATCCGGCGAGTACCGTTGCCGCTTGCGCTACCCTCGCGCGGCCCGGTGGACATGTCTTCTTCTCTACGATCAACCGCAACCCGAAGGCCTATCTGCTCGCCGTGATCGGCGCCGAGTATGTCCTGCGCATGTTGCCGCGCGGCACCCACGACTACGCCAGGTTCATCAAGCCGTCTGAACTGGTGCGCTGGGCGCGACTGGTCGGCCTCGTTCCGGACGACTTGCGGGGGATGAGCTACAATCCGCTGACTGGTCGCTATGCGCTCGGCGACGACAGCGACGTCAACTATCTCGTGCACGCGCTGAAGGATGTTTGAAGCGGTCCTTTTCGACCTCGACGGCACTTTTGCCGACACCGCTCCCGATCTGGCGGCGGCGCTCAACCGCCTGCGTGAGGATCTGGACTTGGCACCGGTCCCCGCCGGCCAACTGCGCTCCTATACCTCGCAGGGAGTGCGCGGCATGCTCAAGGCCGGACTCGACCTGTACCCGGGCGATGCGTCCTACGCCGAGTCGTACCAGCGCTTCCTGCAGTACTACAGCCAGGACATCTGCGTGTCGACCACCGTCTTCGCCGGCGTGGACGAAGTCCTCTGCCGGCTCGAGGAACGGGCGGCGCCGTGGGGAATCGTTACCAACAAGGCGCAGCGTTTCACCTTGCCGCTGCTCGACCGCCTGGGCTACGCCAAGCGCGCGGCGTGCATCGTCAGCGGCGATTCGGCGCCGCGCGCCAAGCCGGCAGCGCAGCCGATGCGGCTGGCGTGCACACTGATCGCGCGCGAACCGGCGTGCTGCCTCTACGTCGGCGACGACCCGCGCGACATCGAGGCCGGTCGGGCTGCCGGGATGGTCACCGTCGCCGTGCGCTACGGCTACCTCGGTGACGGCCCGCCGATCGAAAGCTGGGGTGCCGATCACGTGGTCGATTCTGCGGTCGAGATCATGGCCCTGGCCGAGTGCCGATGAGCTTGTCGCGATGCCTGCCTTGCCGGCGAGCGCTGCCGTTTGGCGGACGGCGCGGGGGTGCCAGATGAGCGATCACGCAGCCGCGCCGACTGCCCCCGACGCGGCTGGCCGCCTGACCGTGCGCCGCGCGCTTGTCCTCTTTGCGCATGGCGCGCGCGATCCAGAGTGGGCGCAGCCGCTGCGTCGGGTGCGCGCGGCGGTGCATGCGGCGGCGCCTGACCTGCGGGTCGACCTGGCGTTTCTCGAGTTCATGCAGCCCGATCTGGCGACTTGCTTCGACCGTCTGGTCGCTGACGGCTACCGGCATGTCATCGTGCTGCCCATGTTCCTCGCCCAGGGCGGCCATCTGAAGCGCGACGTACCCTTGCTCATCAGCGACTTGCAACGGCGCAACCCGACGGTGCGTTGCGAGCTGGCGACGGCGATCGGCGAAGCGCCAGACGTCGTCCAGGCGATGGCCAGCCATGCGCTGGCGCTGCTCGAGCACAAGCGGTGAGCGGCGAGCCGCCGCCGATCGAGGTAGCGGCGGCGGATTCACCTGCTTTCCGCCTGCGTCCGATCGGTTACCTGGCGACTCCTTTTCGTGATCGCTTCGGCATTCCGCGCCAGCCGCGCCTGGCGCCGCACGCCTGCGGCACGCTGCGCCTGCTGCCCCCGTGCGACCGGGCCGAAGCCGTGCGCGGTCTGGACGCGTTCTCGCATGTCTGGCTGACTTTTCTCTTTCACCGGAGCGCCGGCAGATGGAGCCCGACCGTCCGCCCGCCGCGCCTCGGTGGCAACCAGCGGGTCGGCGTGTTCGCCAGTCGCAGCCCTTTCCGGCTCAATCCACTCGGTTTGTCTCTGGTCGAGTTGCGTTCGCTCGATACGCGCGACGGTGTCGTGCTCACCTTCGCCGGTGTCGACCTGTTGGACGGAACACCGATTCTCGATATCAAACCGTATCTTCCTTTCGTCGACCGCGAGGACGAGGCGCGTGCCGGCTTCGTCGCCGGGCCACCGGTCAGGTTGCCGGTCGATTTCAGCGCCCGCGCGCTTGGCCAGTTGCCCTGCCACGCAGAGCGCTGGCCCGACCTGGCGGCGCTGCTCGACGAGGTTCTCGCCTACGATCCGCGCCCGGCGTACGCTACCGATCCGCTGCGCATTTACGGCTTTCGGCTCTACGATCTGGAGATTCAGTGGCGGTGCACGGGTGAGCGGGCGATCGTCGAGCAGATTCTGCCGGCGGCCGATTGATCGCGCTGGCTGCGCGTGCGGCTTGTGTCGGCGAGCAGCATGCGGCTGCGTTATCCTATGCGTGTCCCGCTGCGTCGACGGCGGCGTTGTCGCTGCCGACTGCTTTCCTCGCGCCCGATGATCGCCGCGCGGCTGCTTGCGGCGGGAATCGTCGGAACTGGAGAACCCGCATGCAAAAGCCACTTGCCACCGTCGCCGTGCTGGCGCTGATCGC
>NZ_JAVMKF010000064.1:0-7291 GCF_031732815.1 Accumulibacter sp.
ATCGTGGACTCGGGCGAAGAGAAAGGCGCAAAGCGGAGAAAGCGGCACGCGCCGCGTGGCGGAGAGCGGGCTGTTCTCGCCGCTCGCGCCGATGCGGCATGACGATGCCTACGGCCAGGATATTAGCCGAAAACATCTGCCGCCGGAAGGCGCAGCCGCCTGCAAGAATCAGCGCGTCGTCCTGGGCGTCATCCTGCGCGTCGTGCGGGCAAGGCCTTGCGCCGAGCTCGCCGCGTGTTCGCCGCCGCCTTACGGCAGGTCGCTGCGCCGGAACGTCCAGTAGCCGGCCAGCGCGCACAGCGCGCCGATGAAGAGCGGGTAGAGCAGCGCGTAAAGGCGGAAGCCGTCGCGCCCGAAGAGGTCGAGGATGACGTAGGCCGACGGGCCGAGGACGATCAGTTGCGGGTCGAACATGGCCAGCGCGGCCGTGCGGAAGACCTGCAGCGGGTTGAGCAGCGCGATGCCGACCGCGACTTCGGGCGTGGCGCGACCCTGGATCAGCAGGCCGAGCAGGATCAGGTCGAGGAAGAGGAGCATGCACAGCCAGACGAGAAAGGCGGCGCCCTGCGCGACGTCGGTGCTGCGCGCCAGCGTCGAGATCAGCATGCCGATGCCGAGGAAGCACCAGGCGAGCGCGGCGAGCAGCCCGGTGTAGTAGAAGAACATCGCCCACGGCACGTCGATCGCCTGAAAGAGCGACCAGACGACGGCGCCGAGCATGGCGGCGAAGACGGGCAGGAAGATGACCAGGTAGCGGCCGAACAGCTTGCCCCAGAACCACGCGGCGAGCCCGACCGGCAGCGCGAGCAGGTACTCGTAGACGCCGGCCTCGCGGTCGCCGGCGACCGAGCGCACGGTGGTGATGAGGACGAAGACCGGCAGGATGGCCATGGTCAACTGGATATAGGTGACGAGCAGGCGCGACAGGCCGATGAAGCCGAGAACGCGCGATTCGGTCAGACCGAAGGCGAAAAGCAGCGCGACGATGCCGCCGAAAACCAGGCTGTAGACGAGGAACCAGCGCGCGCGCAGCGATTCGACGATGTCCAGGCGGGCGGTGAGCAGGAATGCGTTCATGCCGGGCTGTCCGGCGCGGGCTGCCGGCGGCTCATTTGCCGCGCGCCAGGATGCGCTGCTTCATTTCGCCGTAGCTCAGGCTGCCGTCTTCGGCGTTCGCCTGCGCCGCGAACTGGTAGCCCATCGGACTCTTGCGACCCGCCAGGTAGTGCGCCTGGCGGGCGTCGAGCCAGGCCAGCGTGCGCTGGTCGGCGACCCAGTATTCGAGCCTGGCCGCGTTTTCGTCGAAGGGCTGGCGGGCGAGCCAGAAGACGGCGCAGCCGATGTCGTCGAACTTCCAGACCTTGCCCGCCGGGTCGCGAATCTGCGCCGCGAAGCGCCGGTCGCTGATCACCATGCCGCAGCGCGCGTCGAGGTCGCGATCCCACTTGATGTCGACCGGGCCGTGCTCGGCTTCGCGCGCGCAGCCGGCCGCGAACGCCGCCGGGAGCAGCGCCGGAGCGAGCGGCAGCAGCCGGACGATGCCGACGAAGCGCCGGCGCTTCATGCCTCTGGCGGCGGAATTCGCCGGCTCATTGGAGGACGACCGCCGGGTCGAGCGCGTGCATTTCGATGCGCGCGAGCAGCCCGACGTAGCGCGCGACGACGCCCATGAAGCGCAGGCGGTCGGCGCCGGCGACCGTGCCGTGCCATTCGAGGCCGGCGCGCCGATCGGCAAACTGCCAGGCGGCGAGCGTGCGGGTGATCGCCGCGTCGGCGCGGGTAAAGGTCAGATGCACCTGGAAAAGCGCCGCCAGCGCGCCCTCTTCGGCAACCCGGTCGTCGAGCACGATGCGCCCGGTGTCGAGTTCGACGACGCGGTTGACCAGCGGCGCGACTTCGTCGAGACGGTGGCTGGAGATGATCATCGTGCTGCCGGCGAGGCGCTCGGCGAGCAGGCTGAAGAAGGTGTGCCGCGCTTCCGGGTCGAGGTTGGCCGCCGGTTCGTCGAGCACCAGAACCCGCGCGTCGCGGCCAAGCGCGATGGCGATCAGGAGCTTCTGTTTCATGCCGCCCGACAGGCGGTTGAACGGCCGCGCCAGGATCGCCTCGACCTCGAGCCCGAGCCGACGCGCGACGGCGAGGATGCGCTCACTCGCCGAATGGCAGACGCCGGCGGCGAAGCCGACGAGTTGCGCGACCGGCATCTTGAGCGGCGGCGGCAACTGCGGAACGAAGCCGATGCGGCCGAGGACGAGCGTGCGCTCGCTGCGCGGCTCGCGCCCGTCGATGGTGACCTTGCCCTGGTGCGTGTATTCGCCGAGCAGGCAGCGAATCAGCGTCGTCTTGCCGGCGCCGTTCGAACCGATCAGCGCGATGCGCTCGCCAAGGCCGATCTCGAGGTTGACGCCGTCGAGCACGCGTTGCTTGCGGAAATCCTTGCCGACGTTGTCGAAACGTATCATGCGCAATCTTGTTCAGAGCAGGCGGTCGAGGCCCTTGACCGAAAAAACCAGCGCGCCGCTCGGACAGACGTCGACGCAGAGGCCGCAGCGCGTGCAGTCGGGGCCGATCGGCTCGCGCAGCTCGGCTGCCCTGCCCTTGATGACGACATCGAGCACGTGCGGCACCAGACAGACCTTGCGGCAATCGCCTTCGTGGAAACAATTTTCGAGCCGGTACTCGATACGCAGCGGCGAGACGGCGCCGACGATACCATAGGTCAGCCCGATCGGGCAGACGTAACGGCACCAGGCGCGCCGCGAATAGACGACTTCGAAGACGAGCAGCACGAGCACCCAGCCCAGGGCGAGCGACGGGCCGTAGATCAGCGCACGCGAGAGGATTCCGGTCGGCGAGATCGTTTCGAAGACGGTGTAGCCGCTGATCAGCGCGAGCAGCGAGAAGACCAGCCAGAAAATGCTGCGCGCCCCGCGGTGGAATTCGTGGTCGCTGACCCGTTTCTTCGCCACCAGTTGGAGGTGCAGCCACTCGAACCACTCGGCGACCAGGTGGTAGGGACAGACCCACGAGCAGAACGAGCGTCCACCGAGCGCCACCCAGAGAACGAAGACGGTCGCCGTACCGATGAACAGATTGACAATGACGTGCTTGTGGGCAAGCATCACCTGCAGCGCCGAGTTGAGGTCGATCAGGTGAAAGCCGACGAAGCGCGAGGCGGTGAGCGATCCTTCGAGCATCTGGATGTCGAGCCAGAAGGAGAAGGTGAACAGCAGGTTGACCAGGATGAGAACGAACCAGCGCCGGTTGCGCCACTTGTGGTTGACCAGTTGGTGATCGTGCGCGTGTTGCTTGAGCGCCGCGAAGTCGGCCTTGGTCATTCGTTTCAGGCTGTGGACCTGGCGCGCTGCCGGCGAGATCATCGGCGGTTTCTGCGGCGCGGCGCCGAAGAGGACGCGCAGTGCTTCAAGCTGGCTCATCCGGCGCTCCACGCGGCGCGTTGATCGACGACGATCGCTGCCGTTTCGAGCGGGCAGATCATCTCGCAGACGCCGCAGCCGACGCATTGTTCGAGCACCTGCGGGCGATAGTGCTTCTGCCCGTCGGGGCCGGTCGTTTCCTGCAGGTAGATGGCGTCCTTGATCGGGCATTCGCTGACGCACAGATCGCAGATTTCGCGTTCGTAGGGGTGTTCGCGCACGGCGATCGGTCGCCAGCGGTCGATCGCGCTGTAGCGCAGGCGTCCGGTGAAGTCGGCGCCACGCGCCTGTCCGCGGAAGCCCTTGCCCTGCACCGCCAGACACGTCTCGGGCCGCGCCAGGCGGGCGAGGCCGATACGCTCGCGCAGATTGAGCGTCGGCTCGGCGTCCTTTTCCTTCGCCTTGAGCACCGGCGCGCGAGCGAGCGGCATGCCGGGCCGCGTCGGCAGCGTGGCCGGTTTCTTGTAGGTCAGCGAGCCGGTCGGGCACGCCAGGATGCACTGCACCGCGTCGCAGGAAAAGTCGCACGCCTGCCGGCGCGCGTCGATGTACGGAACGCCAAGCCCGAAACCGGCGTCGAGATCGTCGAGTTTGATCGCCGCGACCGGACAGACCTGCACGCACTGGCCGCACTTGATGCACGAGGAAAGGAAGTCGCTCTCCTCGAGCGCCCCCGGCGGGCGCAGACGCGCCTTGCGCGCGCTGGCCACCGGAACGTAGCCGAGCATCGCCAAGCCGAGAACGCCGCCGATCAGAAAGGCGGAACGGATGAAGCGGCGCCGGTTCGCCTGCTTGCGCACCGGCGCCGGCGATCGTTTCGCTCCTCCCGGGGCCGCAGTTTCGTTCGTCGCGGCGGCCGGCTCGAGGTCGACGCCCGACTGATCCTTGCCTGGCTGGTTCATTCGCCCACTCCCGTGTGGCGCGCCGGCGTCCGCGTGAACGCCGGCTGCTCGTCGCGCAGGAGCAGCACCGGCGTCGAAAACGGCGCCAGACGTTCGAGGAAGTCGAGCGTTTCCATCATCGGCGCGTTGCGGAAGAAGCGCGCGTAGGGCACTTCCATCCACAACTGGTCGGCGTAGGCGTACAGCTCGTGCGGGCGGTCGCCGATCGCGTCGTGGTCGCGGTCGAAACCCTGATAGTCGTCCCAATAGTTGTTTTTCCAGACGTTGTGGCGCGCGCTACCGGCGTCGCCCATCGCCACCTGCGTCAGGTTGCCCTCGAAGACGTTGCCCTCGATCAGCGTGCCTTCCTTGTCGGCAAGAAAACTCATGCCGACGCCGTTGTAGGCAATGCGGTTGCGGCGAATCCGGATCGTGCTCTCGGGCTCGAAAGGCGACATGTCGAGCCCGATGCCGACGCCGCAGTAGATGATTTCGTTCTCCTCGACGAGCACGTCCGAGGCCTCCTTGAAGCCGACCGCCATCCCGGTCGGCCCGTTGGCGTGCGAGAAGAGATTGCGCCGGATCGCGCCGCCGCCGGAATACATGACATAGACGCCGACGGCGTTATCGGAAAAGCGGTTGCCTTCGACCAGGTTGTTGGCGGCGAACATGAAATGGATCGAGTAGCGGCTGCGCTTCGCTTCGTTGCCCAGATAGCGATTGTCGTTCGAGTACCAGGCGACCATGTCGCGCGCGTCCTCGATCATGTTGCCGGCGATCAGGTTGCGCTGGCTGTACCACAGGCGCAGGCTGTCGCCGCGCGTGCCAAGGTCGAAAGGCTTGGAGCGTATCCGGTTGTTGCGCACGACGTTGTCGTTCGACTTCTTGAGGTCGATGCCGAACAGGCAGTCGTCGATCGTCAGGTCTTCGAGCACGTTGCGGTCGCCGCGTACGTTCAGGCAGGCGTCGTCGGTGTCGTGCGAGTCGCCGGAAGCGGTCAGGCGAACGCCACGCAGCAGCGAATCGTTCGCCGCGAGGATGAAGACCGTTCCCTTGCCGCCGCCGTCTATCGTCACCTGCCCGCCACCGTCGATATGCAGCGGCTTGTTGACGACGACCGGACCCGAGTACCTGCCCGGCGCCAGCTTGAGCAGCGTGCCGGCGGGCGCGGCATTGACCAGATCCTGCAGGAAAGGCAGCCCGGCAACGTGCGCCGCGAGAGGAATGCTCACTGGCTGGTCGATGCCGCCCCAGCCGGCGTTTCCCGGCGCCGCCCGGCCCGGCGGCGCGGCCATTCCGCCCAGGCGTTCGTCGCGCGCTTCATTGTCCGGGTTGCGCGCTGCATTGGCCGTGTTGCCGCCGCTGCCGCGCGCGCCGCTGCGCAACAAGGCGGTCAGCGCGTCTTCGGCGTCCCCCGCCAGGGGCAGCGCCAGCAGTGCGAAGCCGCAGCTCAGGCCGGCGGCGAGCAAACGACGCAGCATCGGCCGCTTACTCCACACTTCCCTCGCGCAACTGCCGGCGGCGGATCAGCAGCGCGAGCAGCAGGCAGATCATCACGCCGACGAGCATCGCGTAGCCCCAGTAAGGGTAGGAGTAGGTCGAGAACTGCGCCACCTTGCCCTCGCCGAAAACGGTCGGCATGAAGGGCTTCAGCGTAAAAGCGCCCCAGGGGTGCATGTTGTGCCCGAAGAACCACAGCCAGCCGGCGTAGGTGATCAGGAAGTAGATCGGCAAAAGCGCCGGGATCAGCGCGAGAACGAGCGTGAACGCGGGCACGCGGGCAACGCCAAGAACGATCAGCAGCATGGCGACAAAGGTGGCGCCGATCACCAGGTGCGTGATGCGCGTGACGTTCTCGCCCCAGCCGCGGATTTTTTCGGGCTCGTTGAAGAAAGTCGCGGTTTCGCTGACGTAGTGCGCGACGTGCGCCTGCAGTCCGCCGAGCGCGTACTGGTCGACCAGCATCCAGGCGGCGACGGCAAGAAAGCCGGCGCTCAGCAGGCGCACGCGCGCCGCTCGCTGCGGCAGCATGAAGCCGATCAGCATGACGGCGAAGAAGGCAAAGAAGAACTTGGCCAGCGGTTTCTCGACCGGCGCCCCGGTGGCAATCGGAAACATGCCGACGTAGTGGTTGATAGTGTTCATCTCGTGCACGCAGTCGAGGCCCTGCGCGCCCTGGTTGACGTCCTTGCCCTTGTCGGTGATCGGATTGTAGCGCTCGTCTTCGTGCGAAATATCCTTCTGGATGATCTCGCTCGCCATGCGCGACCCCTTGCCGGCGGCGCTGCAGCCGTTGAAGACGCCGTTGAAGTGGAAATGGATGCGGATTCCGTCGGGAAAGGCGTCCGGCGGATAGTTCGGGGCGGTCAGCGAGACCCACCAGATCGGCGCGAAGTACGCGCCGATCATCAGGGCCGTCGCCACTGCGCTGAGCAGGGCGACGATCCGGTTCGGCCCGGCAAAGGGGTTTGCCGACATCCTACTTCTTCTTGGCTGGCGCCTTGGCCTTGCACATGTTGCCGGGCATGACCAGGCTGGCCTGATAGGCGGAGATGGCAACGAGTTGATCGTTATTGTATTTCTTGATGATTCTGACCATGTCCGGGTTGGCGTTGCGGCGATGGCCGTCGCGAATCTCGGTCATCTGGCGGAGCAGGTACTTGTAGTGCTGACCGGCGATCACCGGATAGAACTTGTCCTTGACGCCCTCGCCGTTGGCGCCGTGGCATTCCTTGCATTCCTTCTCGTAGAGATCCTTGCCGGTCGCCAGTTGCTTGTCGGCGTCCTTGCCTTCGTACTTGCCATGTTCGGGCGGAATGCACAACTGCTCGATGTACGCGGCAACGTCAGCCAGTTCCTGCGGGTCGGTGAGCGTCGCAGCGAACGGGTACATCGTCGGATTGTCGCGCAGGCCGGCGCGAATGTCGGCCATCTGCTTGATCAGCACCGTCGTATGCTGCCCGGCGAGCTGCG
>NZ_JAVMKF010000065.1:0-7226 GCF_031732815.1 Accumulibacter sp.
GATCTCCTGCGCGGAGTTCGCTGTCGATCAGAAAGGTTGGCTGCAACTGAATGCCCGCTCCGTGCAGGCAAGCGGCAATGCAGGTGTCGCCGTTGTTCGACCACATTCGTGGTCGTACCTTGATGCTGATCGGGCCGTGGGGCCCCGCGAACTGCCACTGATCACCGGTGGCCAACAGGCTGTAGCCCAGCACGTCGTGCTCGGCCAGATCAGTCGGATGCTTGGGCGCGCCCCGGCGCCTCAGGTAGCCAGGTGCGGCGCACAACACCATTCTGGTCGATGCGATTTGGCGCGAGATCAGGGTGGAGTCTGGCAATCGGGCGATACGAATGGCCAGGTCAAAGCCTTCATCGATGAGATCGATGACGCGGTCGGCCAGTTGCACGTCCAGACTCACCTGCGGGTGCAGGGCAAGAAATTCATGCCACAGCGGTGCCAGGTGCCGGATGCCAAAGCTGACCGGGACGCTGAGCTTGAGCAGCCCGCCGACTGTCACGCTGTGCGTCGAGATTTCGGCCTCGGAGGCTTCGATGCTCGACAGGATGTCTCGGCAGCGCGCAAGAAAGACTCCGCCTTCAGGGGTCAGCGACAGCTTGCGGGTGGTGCGGTGCATGAGCCGCACGCCCAGGCGTTGTTCCAGTTCTGAGACATGGCGCGAAACAGCGGCCTTGGACATGCCGAGGCTGTCCGCCGCAGCAGCGAAGCTGGAGGCCTCCACGACAGCGGCGAAGACGCGCATTTCCTGGTATTTGTCCATTGTTCCGAAATATTAAACAGTTTGTCTATGAGATGGCGATTTATCTTTGCAATCGACTTGAATACAGTTCGGTCCATGCCCGCACCGCGGGTCCAACCACTGAAAGGAAAGATCATGCAAGTTCTCGTCATCGGTACCGGCAACATGGGCGCTGGCTTCGTCAAACAGCTCGCCGCTGCGGGTCACCAAGTTGCCGTCGCTGGCCGCGACCGGGCCAAGGCCCATGCGCTGGCGTGGCAGCATGGTGCCAACGCTGTCGCCCTGGAAGGAGCCGCCCAAGAAGGGGAGGTCGTCTTCCTGGCGACGCCTTACGAGGAGGCGGTGGCCGCCCTGCGCAGCGTGGGTGACCTGTCGGGCAAGATCGTCATCGACATCAGCAACCCGCTCACGCCCGACTACATGGGCTTGACTCTGGGGCACAGCACGTCGGCGGGCGAAGAGATTGCTCGCGCTGTGCCCGAAGCCGAGGTCGTCAAAGGCTTCAACACGGTGTTTGCCCAGGTGTTGGCCGAAGGGGCCGATTTTGGCGCCGGTCAGAAAGTCACGGTATTCCTGGCCAGTGACAGTGATCGGGCCAAGCAGACAGCGAAGTCACTGGCCGAATCCATGGGGTTTGCTACTCTGGACGCGGGTGGCCTGAGGAACGCCCGTTATCTGGAGCCGCTGGCGGGGTTGAACATCTTTCTGGGCTACGGCGCAGGGCTCGGCACCGGCATCGCTCCCACTTGGATTCACCAGCGTTGAGCGCCTGAGCTCAAACATTCCCATGACAACGACTTCGAACCGATCGTGAATCTCAACCAAGGAAAGACTATGTCGACTTCTTCGAACACCCTCGTTTTCAAGGCATCCTCCGATAGCGCTTTCTTGCAGCGCTTGCTGGCCACCGATAACAGCGTCGCACCACTGGTTTTGCGCATCGCAGCCGGCGTCATCTTCGCTGCGCACGGCGCGCAAAAGCTCTTCGGTCTGTTCGGGGGCTACGGCCTGGAAGGGACTGGCCAATGGATGGAGAGCATCGGCCTTGCACCAGGTTACCTGATGGCCTTGCTGGCCGGCAGCGCCGAGTTCTTCGGTGGCCTGGCATTGCTTCTCGGCCTTCTGGTGCGGCCTTCAGCGCTGGTGCTCGCGTTCACTATGGCGGTCGCCATCGCCACCGTGCATCTGGAAAAGGGCCTCTTCATGGCCAACGACGGCTATGAGTTCGGCTTGGCATTGCTCGCGATCAGCGTCGGATTGGTGTTCTCGGGCGCCGGCCGCTTGTCCCTGGATCGGGCATTGGGTCCGCAAACCGAGTAAGTCGAGAACCGCAAACTGGGGATCAGCGCGCTCATCTCTGGCGAATGGATCGACTACCGGATTTCCCAAGGTTGCGACTCATCCCCAGGCGCGCTGCAAGCCGCCCCCGGCAGGCGTGGCTGGTCTTCCGTCGTCGCGCGCGAAGAGTTGGTGCTCGCTTTACGGCGGGCGTCGGGTGTGCTCGAATATTTCGCCTCAGCCGTTGTCTGGCGCACAAACCGGGCGACGGGCTACACTGTGTCTGCTCATCTCGCGGCGATGCCGGCGATGAATCAAATGGCCAAACCGCTGCTGGCCCACTGGTGTCCACGAGCCTGGGGGATGCTTCAGGGGCGGATCGTTCAGGAGCTGAATTGAGATGTGTGGCCGCTACGCGCTTTACGGTCCGACTTCGCGGCTGCGCGAGCAGTTCGACCTCGATCCGGGATTCGACTTCGCGCCGCGTTACAACATTGCGCCGGGTACCGAGGTTCTCGTCGTCGAGTCTGCGACGCCAGGCGGGCGCTCGGCCAGGCTTCTTCGCTGGGGGCTGATTCCGTCGTGGGCGCAGGACGCCAGCATCGGTGCCCGGCTGATCAACGCGCGCGGCGAGACGGTCAGCGACAAGCCGGCGTTCCGTGCGGCGTTTCGCCGTGCGCGCTGCATCGTCCCGGCGAACGGCTTCTACGAGTGGACGGCGGGCTGCGCAGGCGGGCGCACGATCAGGCAGCCCCACTTCATCCGTCCGCGCGCGGCCGGAGATTTGTTTGCGTTTGCCGGGCTGTGCGAGCGCTGGCGCTCGCCAACGGGCGAAGAGATCAGCACCTGCTGCATCATCACGACCAGCGCGAACGCGCTGGTGCTGCCGATTCATCAGCGCATGCCGGTCATTCTGGGCGCCGCCGAGCATGCCGCGTGGCTTGACCCGGACAACCGGGACGTCGAGGGTTTGCGCGCATTACTGCGGCCGGCAGTCGCCGACGGCATGCTCGCCCATCCGGTTTGCCGCGCGGTCAATTCCTCGCGCGCCGAGTCGGCGGCGCTGATCGAGGCGATATGACGCGCAGCGCGCACGGCCGGCGATCAGGGCTTGGCGCAAGCCGCGAGCGCAGCGATTGCGCGTAAACGACGCCCGTCCGCTGCGCGGGCTGTGCTCGGCAGCGCGTTGTTCACTCGTTTGATAGTCCACAGTGATTAAGTGGACAGGTGTCGTTTTGTACTGATATAGTAGGCAGTATGGTCGTGCGAGAGGCGCGACGGACAAGCGACAGGGTCGTCATGGCGGGGGAGGAGAGACAAGCAGCAGTAGCCAAGTGGAGCCGCCCGCGCGGGGCGCGTCTGTTGCCGCGCCAGCGTTTGTGGCGGCGGCTCGACGATCTGCTCGAAGAAGGTTCGGTGTGGATCGCCGGCGGACCGGGAGCCGGCAAGACGGCGCTCGTCGCGAGCTATGTCGAGGCGCGCGCACGGCCGGTCCTCTGGTACGACGTCGATCGCGGCGACGTCGATCCGGTCGTCTGCTGCGACGGACTGCAGCGCGCCGCGCTGCAGTTGAGCGGTGCGCCGGCGGGTGCCTTGCCCATGCTCGATCCGGTGCAGACCGACAAGGTCAACCGTTTTCTGCGCCGCTTCCTGGTTGCCTTCTACGCCGCGCTTCCCCCAGGCTGCCTGGTTGTCTTGGACAATGCCCACCAGGCGCTTGGCGCGAGCGCCTTCCGGAAGCTGCTGGAAATAGCCTTGCGCGCAGCGCCGGCCGATACCCGTTGCCTGATCGCCAGCCGCACGCGGCCGCCAGCGCCGTTCTCGCGCCTGCTGGCGAACGGCGGGCTGAGGCTGCTGCCGGGCGACGAACTGTTGTTCAGCGAGGACGAATCGATCACGGTCCAACGGTTGATCGCTCACTCGCGACCGCCGCGCCAGGCCGAGCAGATGCGGCAGATCCATCAGCTTGCCGCCGGGTGGCCGGCTGGCATCCGCCTGCTCGCGGAAGTGGGCCGGCTGGACGCGCCGAGCTTGCCGCGCGCGGTCGTCGCCACCCAACGCGCGCTCTTCGACTATTTCGCCAGCGAGGCCTTCGACCGCCAGCCGCCACAGGTGCGGCGAGTTCTGCTCAGACTGGCGCCCTTGCCGCGCATTACGCCGGCGATGGCGCGGTCGATTGCCGGCGACGACGCGCTGCGTGTCCTGGAACGAATGCACGCAGACCATTTGTTCACCTCGTGCCATGGCAGCGGGGCGCTGATCCACTACGAGTTTCATCCGCTGCTGCGCGAGTTCCTGCGCCTGCGTGCACAGAACGATCTTTCCGCCGACGATCGCTACGCGCTGGCCAGCGCGGCGGTGGCGCTTCTGGTGGCGGCCGGCGAACTCGACGCGGCAGCCGATCTGCTGATCGCTGGAGAACGCTGGGACGAACTGCGCATGCTCATTCTCGGGGCAGCCGAAGGTCTCGTCGCGCGCGGCCGCCAACGAACCTTGAGCGTCTGGCTCGATGCGCTGCCCGGCGAACGTTTCGGCGATCCGTGGTTGACTTACTGGCGGGGAATCGCGCTGGCACCGTTCGATCCGCCGGCTGCGTCCGGCCATCTCGAGCGCGCTTACCGCCAGTTTGACGCGACCGGTACGGGCGACGGACTTTACCTTGCCTGGACGGCCAACGTCGAACTGATCTGTCTCGCCTGGGCCAACTTCCGGCAGCTCGATCGCTGGCTGGACGATGCCGAACGCTTGCGTCGCTGCTTTGGTTCCCCACCCGGCTACCTCTACGGACGATTCACGGCGGCGCTTTTCGGTGGGCTCGCCTTTCGTCGTGCACACGATCCGTCGATCGAGGCGGTCGCCGGCGAGCTGCTGGCGGTGATCGAAGCGACGCCCGAGGTCAACACACGCATCCTGCTCGGCTGCAACCTGGTGCTCTACTATAACGCGGTGGTGGGTCGGCATCGCGCCATCGAACACGTCATGCGGGTGATCGAGCCGCCGGCGGGAAGCGCACTTGCGCCGGTGGCCGAGACTTTGCTGTGGGCCCTGCGCAGCATGCAGTGCTGGAGTGTCGGGGCCATGCGTGAAGGCGCTGAGGCTGCCGCGCGCGGCAGCCGCCTGGCACGCGAACACGGGCTGCGCGTCTGGGACTTTCTGCTCGCCGCGCTGGAAGCGTACTCGGCGCTCGACGACGGCTGCCTGGCTGCCGGGCAGGCTGCCCTCGAACGGGCGCGCAAGTGCCTCGATCATCGCCGCCAGATCGATGTCGCGCACTACCATTACTTGCGCTGCGTGGCCAGCCTGCTCGCGCGCGACTTCGCGCAGGCGCTGCAACACGCCGAATTGGTCCGGGCCATTGCCAACGAGTTCGGTGGCCCACACCAGTCGGCGTTGAACGCATTGAACATGGCGTCGAGCTTGCGCGGGCTGGGGCGTCTGGAAGCGGCCTGGGCTTGGCTGCGTAAGGGCCGCCGGATCGGTCGCGCGATCCGCAGCGATCTGCTGACCTTTCAGGCCGACCTGTTCGCCGCCGAGTGGGCGCTCGATGATGGCGACGACGAACGTGCCGCGCACGCGCTGCGCCGCGCTCTGGCGAATGGGGCGAGGAACGACTACGTCAATCATCACACCTTTGATCCACCTGCCGTCGCGCGCCTGTGCGCCTGGGCGCTGGGGCGCGGGATCGAGGTGGACTACGTGCGCCGCCTGATCGGTCGGCGGCGGCTCGCCGCTCCGGATGTCACCGTCGAGGTCTGGCCGTGGCCGATCCGCATCTACACCTTTGGCCGTTTCAGCCTGGTCGTCGATGAGGGTGTGATTACCGGCGCCGGGCAGCAGAAGGCGCTCGAGCTGCTGCAGGCGATCATTGGCGGCGGTGGTCGCGGCATCGTCGTTGACCGCCTGGCCGATGCGCTGTGGCCGGATGCCGAAAGCCGCGGCGCTTTCGATGTCGCGCTCGCGCGGCTGCGCAAGCTGCTGCGCCACAGCGAGGCGATTCGCATCGAGGGCCGCCGGGTCAGCCTTGACGAGCGCTATTGCTGGGTCGATTGCTGGGCCTTCGAGCGGCTGCTCGGCGAGACCGAGCAGATGGCGGCGAGCACGCCCGCCGAGCCGGCGCTCGATCGGGCGGTCGATCGCTTACGCCAGCTCTACCGGGGCGACTTCCTGGCGCGCGAGCGCGATCAGCCGTGGAACCTGGCGCTGCGTGAGCGCTTGCGCCGACGCTGGGCGTCGCTGTTGACGGCGCTCGCCCAGGCGGCCGTCGAACGTCAGGAGATGGCGCAGGCGGTACGTCTGTTGTACGAGGTGATCGAGGTCGATCCGCTGGCGGAGGAAGGTTACCGTCGGCTGATGCGCTGCTTGTCTGCGCAGGGTGAAGGCGCCGCGGTGCTGCAGGTGTATGGTCGCTGCCGGACGATGCTGGCGACCGTCCTTGGGGTTGCCCCGACGAGCGAGACCGAGGCGATTCGCCGCGCGATCCTTGACGCGCGCGACGACGATGCCGCCGCCAGCAACAGCGCTTGAGCGCGGCAGCATGTGCTTTGCGGCGCGCGCGACGATTGGCTACACTGCGCGGGCGAAGAAGATGAGGAGTGGCCATGGTTTACCAACAGACGATCGACGTGCACAGTCGCGGCCGCGGAACGCTTGAAATCACCGCCGAAGTGGCACGCATCGTGCGCTTGTCGGGCGTCGAGATCGGCCTGGCGAACGTCTTCGTGCTGCACACCAGTTGCTCGGTGATCCTGACCGAAAACGCCGACCCTTCGGTGCGCCGCGACCTCGAAACGCTGGCCGCGCGCTGGGCTCCGGACGGCGATCCGGCGTACCGGCACGACATGGAGGGAGACGACGACATGGCGGCGCACGGACGCAACATTGTCGCGGGTGCGGGGCTGAGCGTGCCGGTCGCCAATCGCGATCTGCGTCTGGGAACCTGGCAGGGGATCTATCTCTGGGAGCACCGCACCTCGCCGCACCGGCGGCAGATCATCGTCACGGTCGTCGGCTGAGTGCGCTCGACGCGCAGCCGGCGCATCGGCGGTGCTGCGCGTCGCCATTTCGCTGGTCGCCCGCGCTTGCCCGCCGCGTCTTCCTGCTAAACTGACCGATTCAAAAGTCTGGCGAGCGGAAAGGAAAAGGCAATGAGAATCGGATTCATCGGTCTCGGCATCATGGGGCGTCCGATGGCGCTGAACCTGCTGCGCGGCGG
>NZ_JAVMKF010000066.1:0-40022 GCF_031732815.1 Accumulibacter sp.
TTCGCGATCACAATCGTGCAATCGTCATGGGACCGAGATCAGGTTGTCTGAGGCTCATGTGGCTGGCAATCTCTTCATGCGTCAGACCGCGGAAGAACGACAGCGCCAGAAGCTGGCGCGGCAGTGGGTCCAGGCCGGAAAGCGCGCGGTGCAGGCGATCATTGCGCTGCACGGCCGCCAGCAGATCGTGCGGGTCACCCTCGCCCGACAGGCTGGCCAATGCTTCCTCGTCGAGCGCCTCGGCGCGCTCGCCACGCCGCAGCGTATCGAGCGCGCGGCTGCGGGCAATGGTCAGAATCCAGCTCACCACACTGCCGCGCGCCGCGTCGAAGCGCGGCGCCTGCCGCCAGACCTGCCAGAAAACGTCTTCGGTCACTTCTTCGGCCACCTGCACGTGTCGCGTGATGCGCAAAGCCAGGCCGTAGACACGCCCAGCCATCGCCTCGTACAACTCGCCGAGCGCCTGCTCTTCGTGCCGCACGATGCGGGCGATCCAGGCCTGCAGCTCAGCCTCGCCGGCGAGTGCCAGGCGCCAGCCGGAGGCGTCCGACGGGCAAGCGGCGTCGACCGGTTGCCGCTCATCCGCCGCGTCGTGCGCGCCGGCGTCATCGCTTCCGCCGCCGGCATCGTCGATGCTGTCGAATTCGTCGATCGCTTCTCTCCAGTCAGTCGCTGTCATGAACGGATTCTCCCCCAGTTGATCCGCATACGCAGCACGCACGCGTCTGGATGCAGCACGCCGTGAAGAATTGGTGCGCGCGCTCGCCCGCAGGCGCGCGGCGCGCCCGGATTCAGAGCTTGCGATAGATCGTCGGGCGAACCGCGGCGAGCCCAGTACCGATTCCGCTCAGCGACTCGGAATGGCCAACGATGAAGTAGCCGCCCGGCAGGAGGCGGGGCAGAAGATGGCCAATGACCTGACGCTTGGTCTCCGTATCGAAATAGATCATCACATTGCGCAGGAAGATGACGTCGAACGAACCCATTCCGGGATCGATCGGACGAGTCAGGTTGACCTGCTGGAAGCGGACGCGCTGACGAATCTGCGGCGCAATGCGGAAGCTGCGCTGGTCGTCGGTGGGCAGACAGTACTTGCCGCGCAGTGCGCGCGGGATGCCGTCGGTGCGCGCGTCCGCGTAGAGACCGCTGCGCGCTTTGTCCAGCACGCGCGTACTGATATCCGACGCGAAGACCTCCCACGGCGAGTTGACCAGCGCCTCGGCGAGCACCATCGCCATACTGTACGCTTCCTCGCCGGTCGAACTGGCGGCACTCCAGATACGGAAAGGGCTGGTCGAACGTCGCGTAGCGAGAACAACTTCGCGCAGGAAGTCGAAGTGACCAGCTTCCCGGAAGAAATACGTCTCGTTCGTCGTCAGCAGGTCGACCATCGTCTGCAGTTCGGAAGGATGCGCTCCGCCGACCAGCAGGCGATAGTAGCTGGCGAAATCGTTCAGGCCGTACTCGCGCAGCCGGCGCTGCAGGCGGCCGACCAGCAGCACCTTCTTTGAATCGGCCAGACTGATCCCGGCAAGCTGGTAAATCAGCCGCTGAAACAACGCGAACTCCTGGTCGCTGATCGTCAATGCGTGAGCGAGACCGGTGCGCTCGCTGCCGTAAGGCGCGCTCACAGTCGCTGGTAGAGCGTCACGACACACGCACCGCCGAGTCCGAGGTTGTGTTGCAGCGCGTTGCGCGCGCCGGCGACCTGCCTTTCGCCGGCCTCGCCACGCAACTGCTCGACGAGTTCGGCGCATTGCGCGAGGCCGGTGGCGCCCAACGGGTGCCCCTTGCACAACAGACCGCCGGAAGGGTTGGTCACGATCAGACCACCGTAGGTGTTGGCGCCATCGGCGACGAACTTTTCGGCGCCACCCTCCGGACACAGGCGCAAGGCCTCGTAAGTAATGATCTCGTTCTGGGCAAAGCAGTCGTGCAGTTCGACGACATCGATTTCGGACGGATCGACGCCCGCCTGTTGATAGACCAGGTCGGCCGCTTCGCGGCTCATGTCGGCCCCGACCAGCGCCAACATGCTGCGTTTGTCAAAGGTCCCCGGCCGATCAGTGGTCATCGCCTGCGCGGCAATGAAGACCCGGCGATCAAGGCTGCGCGCTGCGGCAAAGTCGGCTGAGACGAGCACGGCGGCCGCCGCACCGCAGGTCGGCGGGCAGGCCATCAGACGCGTCATACCCGCCTCCGGACAGATCAGCGGCGCCGCCAGCACATCTTCTTCACTGACCACCTGGCGCAGGAGCGCCGTCGGGTTGCGCAGCGCGTGCCGGCTGGCCTTGGCACGCACTTTCGCGAACAGATTCGCCTTGACGCCGTAACGCGCCATGTACTCGAGCCCGGCGCCGCCAAAGTAGCGCAGGGCAAGGGGCGCCTCGAAGGGCGCAATCTCGGCGCAAAGCTCATCGAAACGCGCGAACGGCGAAGGCCGGTCGCTCCAGTGTTCGGTCAGCGCACCCGGCAACATCTGCTCGAAACCCACGGCCAGCACACAATCGGCGACGCCCGCCTCGACCAGCTGGCGGGCGAGGAAAAGTGCGGTCGACCCGGTCGAGCAGTTGTTGTTCACGTTGATGATCGGAATTCCGCTCATCCCGACACCGTACAGCGCGCGCTGCCCCGAGGTCGAATCGCCATAGACGTAGCCGACGATCGCCTGCTGTACATCGGTATAGCGCAGACCGGCGTCGGCGAGTGCGCGCCGGGTGGCTGCGGCGGCCATCAGATCGTAACTCTCGGTTGCGCCGGGCTTGCCGAAAGGGACGGTACCGACCCCGGCCACGAAGACTTTGGCTTGGCTCATTGCTGCTTTCCTGTTGTCCGATGAAGTTGCCCAAGGGTACGACCCGCGCGCACACTCATGCAAGTTCGCGCAGGCGCTGCACGGCTTCTTCGACTCGCCGCACGGCGATCAATTCGAGCCGGCTGACCGCCTGTCGCGGAGCGTTCGCAGCGGGGATGAGGGCGTGCGTAAAGCCGAGCTTCGCGGCCTCGCGCAGACGTTCCTGCCCGCGCGGCGCCGGGCGCACCTCGCCGGCCAGACCGACTTCGCCAAAAACCACCAGCTTTTCAGGCAGCGCCCGGTTTTTCAGCGAAGAAACTACCGCCATCAGCACCGCCAGATCGGCCGCCGGCTCGCTGATCCGCACGCCGCCGACAGCATTCAGGAAAACATCCTGATCGAAACAGGCAATCCCCGCATGCCGGTGAAGAACGGCGAGCAGCATCGCCAGGCGCTGTCCGTCGAGACCGACCGTCAAGCGGCGCGCGTTGCCGTGCGCCTGGTCCACCAGTGCCTGAATCTCGACCAGCAGCGGACGCGTTCCCTCCTGCGTGACGAGCACGCAGGAACCAGCAACCTCGGTCGCGTGCTGCGAGAGGAAGATCGCCGACGGGTTGCTGACACCCTTCAGCCCCCGCTCGGTCATGGCAAAGACGCCGATCTCGTTCACCGCTCCGTAGCGGTTCTTCACCGCGCGAATCAGGCGAAAACTGGAATGTGTATCGCCTTCGAAATAGAGCACCGTGTCGACGATGTGTTCGAGCACGCGTGGTCCGGCGAGTGCGCCTTCCTTGGTCACGTGCCCGACGAGAACGATCGTCGTTCCCGCCTGTTTGGCCAGGCGCGTCAGTTGCGCGGCGCATTCGCGCACCTGTGCCAGCGAGCCGGGCGCCGAAGTGAGCTGTTCGGACCACAGCGTCTGAATCGAGTCGATCACGGCAACCTGCGGCGCGCTCGACTGCAACGTGGCGATGATCGCCTCCAGCCGGATCTCGCTGAGCAAGGGAAGATTCCCGCTCGCCAGCGCCAGGCGCTGCGCACGCAGCGCGATCTGCCGGGCGGACTCCTCGCCGCTGACGTAAAGAACGCGGTGGCGTGCGGACATCTCGGCCAGCGCCTGCAGCAACAAGGTGCTCTTGCCGATTCCCGGGTCGCCACCGATGAGCACGACACCGCCGGCAACCAGGCCACCGCCGAGCGCGCGGTCGAACTCGCCGATGCCGGTCGCCAGCCGCGCTTCCTCGCGGACTTCAATGTCGCCGAGCACCTGCACGCCGCTGTTGCCGGCGAGCGCAGCGTAAGGCTGACGACGACCGGCAGCCGCTTCCGCCGGCGTTTCGACCAGCGTGTTCCAGACGCCGCAGCCCGGGCACTGCCCCTGCCACTTGCCGGCAACCGCTCCACATGCACTGCACGAGAAGACTGTCTTGCGACTGCCGGCTGCCTGCGCCATGCTCAGACGACGACCAGCGGAACGCGGCGCGCCAGGGCGCAGAAGAGCTCGTAGCTGATCGTTCCTGCCGCCGCGGCAACCTCGTCCGCCGGCATGCCCTCGCCCCAGAGAACGACCGGCGCGTCGACGCCGAGCCTCGGCAGTTCGCTCAGGTCGCAAGCCAGCATGTCCATCGACACCCGCCCGAGCGTGCGCGTCCGTTGGCCGCCAACGAGAATCGGTGTGCCGGTACCCGCGTGCCGTGGATAGCCGTCGGCATAGCCACAGGCGACGATGCCGACGCGCGTCGGCTGGCGGGCGACGAAGGTACCACCATAGCCGACGCGTTCGCCCGCCTCGACCTGCTGCACGCCGATGATCCGGCTGCGCAAGGTCATCACCGGCGCGAGCCCGAGTTGCGCCGCACTTTCGTCGGCGAACGGACTGCCGCCGTAGAGCATGATGCCCGGGCGCACCCAGTCGCCGGCGGTCCGCGCGTAGCGCAGGATCGCCGCCGAGTTGGCGAGCGAGACCGGCAAGCCGGCAGCTGCCGCGCAGCCAGCGATCATCCGGGCAAAGCGCTGCAGTTGCCAGTCGATGCAGCTTTCGCGTTCGGCGCCGTCGGCCTCGGCAAAATGGCTCATCAGCGTCACCTGGCCGATCGCCGAGGCCTGCTCGATCGCGCGCCAGGCCGCCGGCAACTCGTCTTCGCTCAGGCCCAGGCGGTTCATACCGGTATTCAGCTTGAGGTAGATCGGCAAGGCAAGCGGCAGCACCGCCCGGCCGAGCATCAACAACTGTTCGAGGCGATGGACGACGACGGTCAGGCGGTACTGCGCGCAGATCTCCAGGTCGGCCGGCTCGAAGAAGCCCTCAAGCAGCAGGATGGGCTGTCGAATGCCGGCTTCGCGCAGCTTGACGGCGTCGCCGAGGTCAAGCAAGGCGAAACCGTCGGCTAGATCGGCGAGTGCGCCGGCCGCGCGCAGCAGACCGTGACCATAAGCGTCGGCCTTGATCACCGCCCACGCTTGCGCAGCCGGATTGCCCACGCGTGCCCGACGCTGCGCCAACAGATAATTGTGGCGCAGCGCTGCCAGGTCGATGCGGGCCTCGATCGGGCGCGGCATCAGGCCGACATCTCCCGCAGCCTGCTGCGGGCGAACTCGACGAAGGTGAGAACAACGCGCGAGCGGAAGCGTTCGCGCGGATAGACCAGCGAGATCGCCCGTTTCAGACGCGGTCGCAGGGGAATGGCGATCAGCGTTCCGAGCTGCCTTTCCTTCTCGAAACTGGCGCGTGAAACGATCGAAAAACCAAGCCCGGTGGCGACGAAGCCCTTCAGCGCTTCCGGGCTGGACAGCTCCATCAAGGTTTTCAAGGATCCCGGCTCGACGCCACAGGCACGCAGATAGTCGTCGGTGACTTCGCGCGTTCCCGAGCCTGCTTCACGCGCAATGAATTCGTGGGCCAGCAGACTGCGGGCCTCGACTTCGCTGTGCTGGCTGAGCGGATGCGTCGGCATGCAGATCACCTGCAGTTCATCGTCACCACAGACCTCGCATTGCAGTGTCGGATGGCTGACTTCCGCCTCGACCAGGCCGATGTCCAGCGTGTGCGCGGCGATCGCGTTGGTGATCACTTCCAGGTTGCCGACAGTCAGGCGCGCGCGCACCTGCGGATAGCGAACGTTGAACTCGCCAAGAATCGGCGGCAGGATGAACTCGGCGATCGTCGTACTGGCGCCAACGAGCAGGCTGCCGCTCATCTGCCCGGTCATCTCGGCGACGCGAATATCCATCTCGGTCGACAGGCTGAGAATTCGATCGGCATAGTCGAGGACGAGCGCGCCGGCCGGCGTCAGCGAAATCCGTCCGCCCCCCCGATCGAACAGGCGCGTGTTGAAGCGCTCCTCCAGTTGTTTGATCTGAAAAGTTACCGCCGGCTGGGTCATGTGCAGCGCCTCGCCAGCCTTGGTAAACGAAAGATGCTTGGCCACGGCGTGAAACACCTGTAACCGACGATCAGCCATAGGCCTACTCCCCTTGTTCTACTTAGCGACTTATATCCGTATTCAAACACAAAACCGGCGCGCCGGACAGGGACCAGGGTCGCCAACCGCCTGGCGCCGGGCGGCGGGTTGAGTGAACAAGGTCGGTGCTTTCATGGTATAAGAACGACATACCAAGAAAACAGACCGATTCGTCATCTCCCATGCCCTTTGGCTTCTACGTCATCATGGCCGCGCAGTTCTTTTCCGCGCTGGCCGATAACGCGCTGCTCATCGTCGCCATCGCGCTGCTGCGCGAGATGCAGGCACCGAGCGAGTACGAGCCTCTGCTGAAGACCTTCTTTACTGTTTCCTACGTCGTTCTCGCCGCCTTTGTCGGCGCCTTTGCCGATTCGATGCCGAAGTGGCGCGTCATGTTCATCAGCAACGCGATCAAGATCTTCGGCTGTGCGCTGATGTACTGGGACGTGCACCCGCTGTTGGCCTACGCCGTCGTCGGCCTCGGCGCCGCCGCCTACTCGCCGGCCAAATATGGCATTCTGACCGAGTACCTGCCGCACCGCCTGCTGGTCGTCGCCAACGGCTGGATCGAAGGCCTGACGGTCGGTGCGATCATCCTCGGCGTGGTCATCGGCGGCACGCTGATCAAGGCGGACATTGCCACCGTGCTGCTCGGCTTCGACTTGCCGCTGATCGACACGGGAGTTGATACCACGGGCGAAATGGCGCTCTGCTTTGTCGCCGTCTTCTACCTGCTGGCGGCTCTGTTCAATCTCTACGTGCCGGATACCGGAGTCGACCACCGCGTGCTGCACAGGAACCCCTGGTACCTGCTGCGCGAATTCAATCATTGTCTGCTCCTTCTCTGGCGCGACCGGCTGGGCCAGGTTTCGCTCGCCGTGACGACGCTCTTCTGGGGCGCCGGCGCCACGCTTCAGTTCATCGTCATCAAGTGGGCCGAACACGCGCTGCAGCTCGACCTCTCCAAGTCGAGCATGCTGCAGGGCGTCGTCGCGCTTGGCGTCGCGCTCGGTGCAGTGGGCGCCGCGAAAATGATCACTCTGCGCAAGTCGGTGCGCGTCATCCCGCTCGGCATCGCGATGGGAATCATCGTCCTGCTGATGAACCTGGTACAGCACGTTGGCCTGGCCGTCGGCCTGCTCATCCTGATTGGCGCGCTGTCCGGCTTCTTCGTCGTCCCGATGAACGCCTTGCTGCAGCATCGCGGCCATATCCTGATGGGCGCCGGCCACTCGATCGCCGTCCAGAACTTCAACGAGAACCTGTCGATCCTGGCCATGACCGGGCTGTACTTCGTGATGATTCGCGCCAATCTGTCGATCTACTGGGTCGTCACGCTTTTCGGGCTCTTCGTCAGTGGCACGATGTACCTGGTCAAGCGGCGCCATGAAGCCAATCAACGAATCCGCGACGATGTCGCCCATCTTGACGACGACGGGCACTGAGCGCGCTCAGCAGCGCGTCAGCGACCTTTCCAGGAGCGCTTGGCGCGCGATGAGGAATCGGGCGGACAAATCGAAAACCGGTTGAAAGCTGCGGAACATCGCATATACTGCGCACGTTTCTTGCACAAATGGCAAAGAAAATGTCAAAGATCACCATTGATCGCTACGACCTGGCCCTCCTCGACGCCTTGCAGCGCAAGGGCAATGCCACCAACGCGACGCTTGGCGAACAGATTCGTCTCTCAGCCTCGCAGATCAGCCGCCGGATTCAGCGCCTTGAAGAGGACGGCGTGATCGCCGCGTATGTTGCCCTGCTCGCGCCTGGGGCTCTCGGGCTGGGCGTCACCGCCTTCGCGCAGGTCATCCTTGAACGCCACAGCGAAACGGCAAGCGAAACCTTCGAAGCTGCCGTGGCGGCCCTCTCGGAGGTCGTCGAGTGCTTCTCGGTGAGCGGCGATGCCGACTACATGCTGCGCATCGTCGTTCCCGATCTGGCCGCCTTCTCCGAGCTGATGATGAAACGCCTGATGCGCCTGCCCGGCGTTGCCCGCATCAAGACCAGCATCGCGCTGCAGAAGGTCAAGCAGACGCACGTCCTGCCGCTCGACCACCTGACGCAACCCGGGAAAGCAAGCAAGCGCTTGCGCTACGCGGAAACCTAGACGAAGAGTGGCGCGTTCGGCAGTTCGTCGACATTCTCGCCGGTCGCCGGGAAATGCTCGCGCAGCGCCTGCGTGACGGCATCCAGCGCGCGCTGCAATCCACCGGCAAAATCCCCCGCGCGAAAGGCAGCCTCCATCTGCCGGCAGAGCGCGTCCCAGAACTCCTGGCCAAGCCGCGCATTGATCCCACGATCAGCAACGATCTCGACCCGTCGGTCGAGGAGCTGCAGATAGATCAGGACGCCGCTGTTCTCCTCGGTATCCCAGACACGCAACTGGGCAAAGAGCTCGAGCGCGCGTGCGCGCGCCGACTGATCGGCGAGCAGCGCCGGCAACGGCAGGTTGCTTTCAATGACCACGCGCAACTCACCGCGATGCGTCGCTTCCGACGCGACCACGCTTTGCTCGACACTGTGCAACAGCGCTGGCGGAACAAGTCGCCCGACCCACCAGTGGGGCAGTATCAGATGGCGCAACACGCGTTGAATCTGCATCACCAGTCTCCCGAAGCACCGCCACCGCCAAAACTACCGCCGCCGCCCGAGAAGCTGTCGGAAAAGCCACCCGAGCTACCGCCACCGCCCCAGGTAATGCCGCCCGACGGCCAACCTCCCCCGCGCCGACCGCCACGCGCCTGACCAGCGATCAGCGCCGCGACGAAAGCGACGACACCCGCCATGACGCCGACGATGAGCGACGAAATCAGCAGCGCGGCGATCACTCCGGCAACCGTGCCAACGATTCCCGCGGCGAACAGGCGACCGAAAATCGCCCGTAGAAAGCGTCCGACGACGAACACCAGGACGACTCCGGCGAAGAGCACGATCGCCATGCGGTCGTCGTCGCTGGCGCTCAGCGACGGCTCGGCCGCTGCTGGCGCCGGCGCCGGCAGCGCTTCGCCAGCGATGATTCTGATCATCGCGTCGAGGCCGGCGTCGATACCGCCATAGAAGTCGCCCTGCTTGAAGCGCGGGCTGATCGTCTCGCTGATGATGCGCTTGGCCGTTGCGTCGTTGAGCGCGCCTTCGAGCCCATAGCCGACCTCGATCCGCAGCTTGCGGTCTTCCCTGGCGATAAGCAGCAAGACGCCGTCGTCCACACCCCGGCGGCCCAGGCGCCAGCCCTCGACGACGCGCAAGGCGTATTGCTCGACCGTCTCGGGCTTCACCGTGGCGACGACCAGAACGGCGATCTGCACGCCCTTCTCGCGCTCGAACGCCGCCAATTTCTCCTCCAGCCGGCTGCGCTGATCGGCGGCCAGCGTTCCGCTGGTGTCGTTGACCCGCGCCGCCAGGCGCGGCACCGGCGCCAAGTCCTGCGCACCGGCGAGAGCGCAGGCGAGCAGAAGGACGAAACCGAACGCCGCGGCGAAGCGGCTGAGGGCGCAACGCATAGCCTAGTTGCCGGCTGCCGGCTGGCTCTTCGGCACCGGGGCCCCGCTGGCGGCGCCTGGTTTGGAAAAGTCGACACGCGGCGCCACCGAAATCGCCTTCTCGTTTTCAACCGTGAAGTTCGGCTTGACCGAATAGCCGAAGACCATCGCCGTCAGGTTGTTCGGGAAGGTACGCACCGAAACGTTATAACCCTCGACCGCCTTGATGTAGCGATTGCGCGCCACCGTGATGCGGTTCTCGGTTCCCTCAAGCTGCGCCTGCAGGTCGCGGAAGGCGGCATCGGCCTTCAACTGCGGGTAATTCTCGGCGACCACCAGCAGGCGCGAAAGCGCGCTCGACAGTCCGGCTTGCGCCTGCTGGAACTTGGCGAAAGCTTCCGGGTTGTTCACCAGATCCGGTGTCGCCTGGATCGAACCCACCTGCGCGCGCGCCTGCGTCACCTGCGTCAGGACTTCCTTTTCGTGGCTGGCGTAGCCCTGCACCGTGCTGACCAGGTTCGGAATCAGGTCGGCGCGCCGCTGGTACTGATTGAGTACCTCAGACCAGGCCGACTTGATCGCCTCGTCGCCAGTCTGAAAGGTGTTATAGCCGCAACCGGAGAGCAACCCGGCAACGAGGAGCAGCACAGCCAGCATTCGTTTGCTCATGACAATTTCCCTTTCCGAAAGATGAAGCAAGAAGCACGTGCCCGCGACATGGTGACGCAGTGCGAATTCTCAACCACCCGTGGCCGGCAGTATGCCTCACACCTTGTCGCTTGTCTCGATGCCGGTTGTCGCAGGCAATGCGCGCAGTGCGCACGGCCAAGTCCAGAGGCCAGGCGCGCGAGCCCTATTGCAAGGTGCGCATCAGGGCGCGCGCGCGGCACAGGTCCTCCCAGGCCTTCGCCTTGTCGGGCAGCGTCCGCAGTAAATACGCCGGATGATAGGTGACGACGAGCGGAATCGGCCGCGCGCTGCCATCCGGTGGTGAAAAGCTCAACGACCTGCCGCGCAAGCTGCCAAGCGGGCCGATTTCGCCGAGCAGCGCTTGCGCCGCGGCACGCCCGAGGAGGACGATCAGGCGGGGCTGGATGAGGGCAATCTGGCGTTGCAGATAGGGCGCGCAGGCGGCCATCTCGCCGGCTTCCGGAGTCCGGTTTCGCGGCGGTCGGCACTTCACGGCGTTGGCGATATAGACGTCGTCGCCCCGCCGCAGATCGATCGCCGCCAGCATCGCGTCGAGCAGCTTGCCGGCCGGCCCGACAAAGGGCTCGCCGCGTGCGTCCTCCTCAGCACCTGGCGCTTCGCCGACAAACAGCCAGTCAGCGTGCACGTCGCCGACCCCCAGCACCGCCTGCCGCCGTTCGCTGCAAAGCTGACAGGCGCGGCACGCGGCAACGCTCGCCTGCAATTCTGGCCAGTCCATGTGCGCAATGCGGGCTGCTCGCCCGGCTTCCGCCGCGCCCGGCGCAGCCTCGCCGCTGGACGATGTGTCCGCCGTCACCTCGCCTGGCGCGGCAAGTGCCGGCTGCCCGGCGGCGCCCGGCGGGTTGGCGGCAAGCGGCGTGCGCAGGCGCCAAAGCGGCGCAAACCCCATTTCGTGCAGAATTTCCTCGCGCGTCAGGCCTTGGCCAGGCGTCTTCATGCCAGCCACCCGGCACCTGCGGTAAGCCCGAGACGCAGGACGAGCGCGTCTTCGCGCCCGTTCGCGGCCGGGTAGTAGGCACGCCGAACGCCAATCCGGCTGAAACCGAAGCGATCGTAGAGCGCCAGCGCGGCAGTGTTGGACGGCCGCACTTCGAGCAGCACACTCGCCGCCCCGGCCTCGCGCGCGACGAGCAAGGCGTACTGCAGCAGCAGCGAACCGTAGCCGATTCGCTGGCAGAGCGGAGCGACGCTGAGGTTGAGCAGATGCGCCTCGTCGAAGACCGGCATGAGCACGAAGTAGCCGACCAGTTTGCCGTGCGAACGGCCACCCCAGACGCTGTAGCCCGAGGTCAGCGAGTCGATGAAGTTGCCGCGTGTCCACGGAAAAGCGTAGGCACGCTCCTCGATGGCAACCATCTCGTCGACATCAGCGTGGCTCAGCGGCTGCATCAGCGGCCGTTCGGCGACGACATCGCTCACGCTCGTCCCCCGGCAGCGAGACGCTCGGCCACCGTCAAGGCAACCTTGTTGCGGACGTAGACCGGCACGGCGTCGGCAGCATCGACGCCCTCGCCACGCGCCAGACTGGCCAGCGCCAAGCGCGCAACGGCGCCGGCATCAGGGATCAATTCCGGCTGCCATGCGTCGACGATCGGTGCCAGCCGCGCACGCAGCAGCGGATGCGCCGCCAGGCCGTTGCCGCAGGCCAGCCAGCCGCCGGTCGCCGGCAGCTCGATCTGCGCGGCCGGCGCGACGACTGTCGGCAGCACCGGCTGGCCAGCGACGAAGGCAGCGAAGTAGATTTCACCCATGCGCGCGTCAAGCGCAACGAGGACACGCTCGCCACCGCTCGCCGCGGCCAGCGCAGCCAGCGTGCCGACGGCAACGACCGGCAAGTCGTATGCGACGGCCAGTCCCTGGGCCACGCCGCAAGCAACGCGCAGTCCGGTAAACGAGCCCGGCCCGGCCGCAAAGGCGATGCCATCCAAGTCGCCAAACGCCAGACCAAGCTCGTCAAGGGTATTGCGGATCAGCGGCAGGAGCGTCTCGGAATGCGGCACGCCTGCCGGGCAAACGCGCCGGACGAGTTCACCCTTGCCGCAGACAGCGATGCTTCCCGCTTCGGTCGAGGTCTCGATGGCCAGGAGATTCATGCGCGGTATTCTACCCTGCCTGGGCAAGCGAGTCGCCAAGGGGGCGCCACCCGCCAGCCGCCGTGCCAACCGCCGAATGCCTCGTCGGGAATGCCGGGACAGGCCGGCGCAGCGCTTGCCGGATGGCCGTTCGAGCGCTTTCCCGATACAATGCGATGGCCTTCACTGAAAGCGCGCGAAGAGCCTTCATCCACAATCACAGCATAGAAAGTCCTCCGATGAAAGTACTGCTATTGACGAGAGAATACCCTCCCTACGTCTACGGCGGAGCCGGTGTTCACGTTGAGTATCTGGCCGGCGAGCTGGCCAAACTGATGCATGTCGAAGTCCGCTGTTTTGGTGACCAGGACACTGTAAATGACGGGGTACGGGTGAAGGGCTTTCCGTTCGGCAAGGGTAGCTTCGCCCACGTCGACCGCAAGCTGAGCGGCGCGCTCGACACCTTTGAAAGCAATCTGGAAACGCTCAGCGAGCAGGTCGACGCCGATCTCGTGCATGTGCACACCTGGTACGCCCACCTCGGCGGCATCCTGGCGAAGACGCTGTACGGCATCCCGCTGGTGCACACGGTGCATTCGCTGGAGCCCTTGCGGCCATGGAAACGCGAACAGCTTGGCTGCGGCTACGACATGTCTTCGTGGATCGAGCGCACCTCATTGGGCATGGCTGACGCCGTGGTTGCAGTTTCCGAAGGCACCAAGAAGGACATTCTCGAGCACTTCGACATCGATCCGGCGAAGATCAGCGTCATCTACAACGGCATCAACGTTGACCAGTATCACCCCACCCCTGACGCGGAAGCGCTGGAAAAATACCACATCGATCCCGACCGGCCGTACGTCCTCTTCGTCGGCCGGATCACCCGCCAGAAGGGAATCATCCACCTGGTCAACGCCGTCAAGTACATCAATCCGGACGCCCAGGTCGTCCTTTGCGCGGGCGCGCCGGACACGCGCGAAATCCTTGCCGAGATGGAATCTGCGGTCAAGCACGTCCGCCAGCAGGGCTTCAAGAACATCATCTGGATTCAGGAAATGGTCAGCAAGGCAGAGGCGATCCAGTTGTACTCGCACGCCCGGGTGTTCTGCTGTCCGTCGATCTACGAACCTTTCGGCATCATCAATCTGGAAGCGATGGCCTGTCGTACGGCGGTCGTGGCGAGTGCCGTCGGCGGAATCAAGGAAGTCGTCATCGACGGCGTCACCGGATTCCTCGTGCCGCTCGAGCAGTTGCACGTCGCACCTTTCGAACCGGTCGATCCGGATACCTTCTCACGCGACCTGGCCGCTGCGATCAACAAGGTGCTCGACGATCCGCAGCTTTGCGAGGCGATGGCCGCCGCCGGCCAACAGCGCGCGCGCGAGGTTTTCAGCTGGTCGAGCATCGCGCAGCAGACCAGGGCGCTGTACAACACACTGGTCTGACGCCTTGGCCCTGGCGTGATGCTCGCCGCGCTGCCGAGCGAGGCCGGCATGCCGCCGGGCAGGCCATGTTTATCGATTTTGCCAGAACATGTTTCCGGCTGTACCGGACGATTAGTACTTAGGAGCAGCAAGAATGGTCCCGCAAGACTACCCACGCGTAATCATTGAAGCGGTCGAGCCACAGGTTGATGGCGGCCGTTTCCCCATCAAGCGCGTCGTCGGCGAGAAAGTTGCCGTCGCCGCCGATATCTACAAGGAAGGACACGACAAGCTCGCCGCACGTCTCAAGGTGCGCCCGGCGGGAACGACGACCTGGCTGGAGAGCCCGCTGCAACCTGGCGACAACGATCGCTGGCACGGCGAATTCACCGTCACCTCGATCGGCCGCTGGGAGTACACCATCGAGGCCTACGCCGAACGCTACCTTTCCTGGGTAGATGAGATCGGCAAGAAGAACGTGCCCGGCGCGCAGCTCACCAGCGAGTTGCTCGAAGGCCTGACAATCCTGAAGAAATCCACCGCCCTTGCCGTGGGTGAAGACCGCAGCCGCATGCTAGGCATCATTGGCGCAATGGAAAGCGCGCTTGCCGCCGGCGAGCAGCAGGGCGCCGTCGATCTGGGAGTCGGCAGCGTCATGCATGAAATGATGGCCAGGTATCCTGATCGCAGCGAAGGCTATCAGCTTGCGCCAACGCTGAGCGTCATGGTCAACCGGCCGGTGACGCGTTTCGCCGCCTGGTACGAGTTCTTCCCGCGCTCGCAGGGAACGGTGCCTTTCCGGCACGGCACGCTGCAGGACAGCATCAAGCGCCTGCCAGCAATCAGGGCGATGGGCTTCGACGTCATCTATCTGCCACCCATCCATCCAATCGGCTACGCGTATCGCAAAGGCAAGAATAACAGCCTGGTCGCCGAACCCGGCGATGTCGGCAGTCCATGGGCGATCGGCAACGAGCATGGCGGTCACATGGGGCTTGAACCACAGCTCGGAACCTGGGCCGACTGGGACGAGTTTGCCGCCACCTGCCGCGAGTTGGGGATTGAAATCGCGCTCGACTACGTGATGAACTGCTCGCCTGATCACCCCTACGTCGCCGAGCATCCGGACTGGTTCTTTCATCGGCCGGACGGCTCGATCAAGTACGCCGAGAACCCGCCGAAGAAGTATCAGGACGTCTACCCCTTGAACTTCGGCACCGCCGACCGTGCCGGTCTGTGGCAGGAGATGCTGAAAATCTTCCTGTTCTGGGTGAGCAAGGGCGTGACGACCTTCCGCGTCGATAATCCGCACACCAAACCCGTCCCATTCTGGGAGTGGGTGATTGCCGAAGTACACCGGGAACACCCGGAAGTCATCTTCCTTGCCGAGGCATTCACCAAGCCGAAGATGATGCGCCTGCTGGCCAAGGTGGGATTTGCCCAGTCCTACACCTATTTCACCTGGCGCAACAGCAAACACGAGCTGACCGAGTACGTCAGCGAACTGACCAGCGGACCAATGAAGGAATACTTCACCGGTAACTTCTTCGCCAACACGCCGGACATCCTGCCGCCGATCCTGCAGTATGGCGGTCGACCGGCGTTCATCATGCGGGCCGTCCTCGCCGCAACGCTGTCGACCGTGTATGGCATCTACAGCGGTTATGAACTGTGCGAGAACGCGGCGCTTCCCGGCAAGGAGGAGTACCTCGATTCGGAGAAGTACGAGATCAAGGTACGCGACTGGCTGGCGCCCGGCAACATCGTGGACGTCGTCACGCGGATCAATCAGATCAGGCGCGAGTCAGCGGCCCTGCAGATCTACAACGATGTCCTCTTCGTGGCGACCAGCAATCCGCAAATCCTGGCCTATGCCAAGATGACCGACGACCTGTCCGACGTCATCCTGTGCGTGGTCAATCTCGATCCGCACCACAAGCAGTCGGCCCTGCTCGACATCCCGCTGAGCGCTTTCGGGATTGCCGCCGACGAGCAGTATCAGGCGCATGACCTGCTCTCGGACGAACGCTACCGCTGGCAGGGACCGACCGCCTACGTCGAGCTTGGCCCGCCAGGCAAGATGGCGCACATCATCAAGATACGGCGCTGGTAAGCGTTACGCGGCGGACCGAGCGCAGCCCGATCCGCCGCCTGGCGCTCCCCACTCAGTTCCCTTCGCTCGCCGCGCGCTTGAATTCCAGTTCATCGGGCGACAAATCCCTCAGGTCGATGCGTACCGGGCTCACCTTCCAGATGTCGTCGCAATACTCCTTGATCGCCCGATCGGACGAGAAGAATCCGGAGCGCGCGACATTGAGGATCGACATGCGCGACCAGCGATCGGCGTCGAGGTAAGCGTCGGACACCCGATTCTGGCAGTCGATGTACGACTGGAAGTCAGCGAGCAGCATGTAGTCGTCGTGATAGAGCAGATGGTCGACAATCGGCCGGAAGACTTCGCGATCGCCACGCGTGAAGAAGCCACTGGCAATCAGGTCGATCACCTCGCGCAGGTGCGCGTTCGCCTCGTAGTAGTCGCGCGGACGGTAGCCGCGTCGGCGCAGTTCGACAACCTCGGGAACACCCATGCCGAAGAGGAAGAAATTCTCGTCGCCGACCTCCTGCCGAATCTCCACGTTCGCGCCGTCGAGCGTGCCGATGGTCAGCGCGCCATTCATCTGAAACTTCATGTTGCCGGTACCCGACGCCTCCTTGCCGGCGAGCGATATCTGCTCGGAGAGATCGGAACCCGGAAAGATCAGTTGCGCGTTCTTGACGTTGTAGTTCGGGAAGAAAACCACCTGCAGGCGCCCCTGCATGGCCGGGTCACGCCCGACGACATCGGCCACCGCGTTGATCAGGCGAATGATCAGCTTCGCCATGGCGTAGCCGGGAGCGGCCTTGCCGCCAAAGATCACCGTGCGCGGTGCGACCTGCAGGCCGGGATCATCCTTCAGGCGTTTGTACAGCGAAATGACGTGCAGCAGATTCAGGTGCTGGCGCTTGTACTCGTGCATGCGCTTGACCTGGACATCGAACATCGACGCAGGATCGACCTCGACATGCGCCGAACGTCTGATTTCGCGCACCAGGCACTCCTTGTTGTGCGCCTTGATGCACCGCCACTCGGCACGAAAGCCTGGGTCGTCGGCGTGCGCCTCGAGTGCGCGCAGTCGTCGCATGTCGGTAATCCAGCCACCGCCGATCGTGCGATCGATTAGCTGCGACATCGCCGGATTGGCCAGGCGGACGAAGCGGCGCGGCGTCACGCCGTTGGTCTTGTTCCTGAACTTCTCGGGCCAGAGAGCATAGAAATCGGTCAGTACGTCCGATTTGAGCAATTCGGTATGCAGCGCCGCCACGCCGTTGATCGCGAAGCTGCCGACTGCCGCCAAGTGCGCCATGCGCACGAAGCGCGGTCCGTCCTCGTCGATCAGCGACATCCGCCGCAGGCGCGCGTCGTCGCCCGGGTAGCGAATCCTGACTTCGTCCAGGAAGCGGACGTTGATCTCGCAAATGATCTCGAAGTGGCGCGGCAGGACACGCCGGAAGAGATCGAGCCGCCACTTTTCCAGCGCCTCGGGCAGCAGCGTATGGTTGGTGTAGGCAAAAGTCTTCTGGGTGATCGCCCAGGCCGAGTCCCAGCCCATCGCGTACTCGTCCACCAGCAAGCGCATCAGCTCGGCAACGGCAATCGACGGATGCGTGTCGTTGAGCTGCACGACAAACTTCTCGTGGAAGCGCTCCAGCGTGTTTTCCCTTTGCAGTTGCAGGCGGATCATGTCGCGCAGCGAACAGGTGACAAAGAAGTACTGCTGTTCGAGGCGCAGCGTCTGGCCGGCCTCTGTCTCGTCATTCGGATAAAGCACCTTGGTGATCGTTTCCGACGAAATCTGGGCATCGACCGCCTGAAAGTAGTTGCCGGCATTGAACGCCGCGAAATCGAACGACTCCGGTGCTTCCGCACTCCACAGCCTGAGCCGGTTCGGCGTATTCACCCCGTAGCCAAGAATCGGCATGTCCCAGGCCGTGCCCCGGACGATCTTTGCCGGCACCCAGACGACGTGCGTCCGGCGCTCGCCGGTCGGTTCAAGCCTCTGTTCGGTATGGCCGCCCAGCTGTACGTCAAAGGCGATGTTTGGCCGATGGATCAACCACGGACTGCCGGCGCGGAACCACTTGTCGGTCAGCTCGACCTGCCGGCCATCGCGAATCGCCTGCGTGAAGATGCCAAACTCATAGCGGATGCCGTAGCCGATGGCGGGAATCTCGAGCGTCGCCAATGAATCGAGATAACACGCAGCGAGGCGACCCAGACCACCGTTGCCCAGGCCAGGCTCGTCTTCCTGATCGAGCAGCATCTCCAGATCGAGGCCGAGTTCCGCCATGGCCTGCCGGGCGCTCTCGAAAATTCCCAGGTTGATCAGATTGTTCCCCAGTTGGGGACCGATCAGGAACTCGGCCGACATGTAGCAGACCGTGCGGCTGCCCTGGTCGCGATAGGTCCGCGCGGTCTGCACCCAGCGGTGCAGCAGGCGGTCGCGCACCGCCCCAGCCAGCGCGTGAAAGCAGTCGCGCCGCGTCGCGACCTCGGGGAAACGCGCCTGCACGTACATCAGCTTGTCGAGAAAAGCGCGCTTCAGGGCATCCGCACCAAGCCCGGTACGCCTGTCCTCGCGTCCGGCGAGAGGCGCCGGATCAAAATCGGTCAGTGCTGCGTTTGCAGCCTGTTGCTTGTCGTCCATGTCAACACCCCCGCCAATACTTCAGTCGTTATTCGAGTGATCCGGGCGTGGCTCTTCAATCGGCAAACCACCCCATTATTTAGTCTATAGCATTACTCGGCAAGACGCACACGATGGCGCAGCGGCGCAAGCAGACGCTGCTCGGCACAGCATGTGCGCGCCATCGTCCGTTGCCAGCCAGGCCCTCCTTTTTCTCCCGCATGCGGCCGCGCCGGTAAGATGATGCTAGGATTGCGCCGTGCCGTCGGTGGCGATCGACCTGAGAGGGCCACCTGGTGCCCCACAATCACCTGCAGCGAGGAGACGACAATGGGCCTGAGAATCGAAGACGACAAACTCATCGGCGACCTGGTAAGCTATCGTGAAACCCCCAATCGCGGCGGCAGCCTGCGGCCAAGCTACCTGATCATGCACTACACCGCCGGGCGATCGCTCGAAAGTTCGGTGCAATCGCTGTGTACCCGCAAGCCGCAAGGCAACGCGTCGGCACACATCGTGCTAGGGCGCGACGGCAGGATCGTCCAGCTTGCGCCGTTCAACATCGTCACCTGGCACGCCGGTGTGAGCAGTTGGGCCGGGCTCGTCGGCCTCAATTCGCATTCGATTGGTATCGAAATGGACAACGCCGGCCTGCTGAAGCGGGTCGGCAACCAGTATCAGTCGTGGTTTGGCCAGGTCTATCCGGAAGACGAAGTGACGCTCGCCGCGCATCGGCACGGCGGCCCGGTATCGCCCTGGCACGCCTACAGCCAGGCGCAAATCGAACGTGCGCTCGAACTGGCCGACCTGCTGGTCGGGCACTACGGCTTGCAGGACGTGCTCGGCCACGAGGACATCGCGCCCGGCCGCAAGACTGACCCCGGCCCGGCCTTTCCGCTCGCCGCGGTGCGTAACCACGCGCTCGGGCGCGAGCACGATACGCCGGCGCGCTACCTGGTCACGGCGGCCAGCCTGAACATACGCAAGGGGCCAGACGCCAGCTTCGAACCAGTCGCCCCGGCGCTGCGCAAAGGAACCGAGCTTGACCTGCTGGAAGCGCGCGACCGCTGGAGCCTGGTCGAGGTGGTGCGCAATCCGGATGTCGAGGGCTGGGTGAGCAACAGCTTCATCGCTCCGCTCAGCGAGCCACGCGAACTCAGGCCGCAGGAAGCGCGCACGCTGGCGCCCACCGAAGAGGCACCGACAATCCTCACCGAAAAGCGCAAGGGCCACTCGGGCAAGCGCAAACGTAAGGCGGGTGGTCACCGGTAAAACTGCCGCTGACCGGGCAAGGCACGCTCCTTGCCGGCCTGCTCACCGCCGGTCGGCGACCGGCTTGATCTGGAGAAAACGAATGGATCTATGGGGTTGCTCAGCGGTGGTGACCGGAGCAGCATCGGGCATGGGCGCCGAGACGGCGCGCTTTCTGGTCGACGCGGGCGCCAAGGTGAGCCTGATCGATATCGATGGCGACGGCGTGCATCGCCTGGCTGACGAGATCGGCGGGCTGGCCATTGCCTGCGATGTCGCCGATGCCGTGTCCACCGAACAGGCGCTGGCAACCGCTCGGCAGGCACACGGGGCAGCGCGTGTTCTGGTTCATTGCGTCGGACGCGGCCACTCCGAACCGATCTTTGGTCCAGCCGGGCCGCTGCCGCTGGAAGACTTCCGCCAGCTCGTCGAGGTCAACCTGATCTCGACCTTCAATGTCATGCGCCTGGCGGCAGCCGACATGGCTGCCCTGCCCCCGATGGCCAACGGCGAACGCGGGGTAATCCTGTTTACCGCTTCGGTTTCGGCCTACGAAGGGCAAAGCGGCGAAGCCGCCTACTCGGCGTCGAAAGGAGGCGTCGTCAGCATGATCCTGCCGGCAGCGCGCGAACTCGGTCCGCTGGGAATTCGCGTCGTCGGCATCGCGCCGGGCCTCTTCGGCACGCAGACCCTGTTCGCGATGGAGAAGAATCTTGACTCCCGGCTGGTTCATCAGATTCCCTTTCCCCACCGCTTCGGCGACCCGGCGGAGTTTGCCATGCTCGTCCTGCACGTCTTGAAGAACGTGATGGTCAACGGCACCGTGCTGCGCCTGGACGGCGGCTATCACCGATGAGTCGCGCGAAGGAACCGGCGGCCAGAAAGGAAGCGATGTGAGCAAGAAGGTGATCGTCCTTCACCTCGTTTCGCACGCCTCGGGCGAACTGGTCGAAATGCTGGCGCGCAACGCCGTCGGACAACTGACCGGCCTCAAGGTTGACCGCCGAATGTGGAAGATGGTCCGCCACCTCGGGCAGGTTCCCGAGATTCTCGCGGCCGTCGCGCGCTCGCCGGGCTACGTCATCCACAGCATCAACCATACCGATGTCCGTCAAGCGCTCGAAGAAGGCTGCAGCCGGCTCGGCGTTCCCTGTCACTTCGCCCTCGAACCGCTGATCGGTCGGCTCGCCGAGTACTCCGGCGCGCGCGTGCAGTCGTCAACCAGTTCGCGCGATCCCTTTGACGAAGACTACTATCGTCGCATCGAAGCGATGAAGTTCACCTTGGCGCACGATGACGGGATCGCCAGCGACGACCTCGATTCAGCCGATGTCATCGTCGTCGGCGTCTCCCGGGCGACCAAGACGCCGACCTGCATGTACCTTGCCTCGCGCGGGATCAAGGCAGCCAATGTTCCGCTGGTGCCGGGCATACCGCCGCCGACCGCCGTCCTGCGCGCACGCTCGACGCTGGTCGTCGGATTGACCATCGATCCCGGACACCTGTCACGCGTGCGCAGCCAGCGCCTGCTCGCGCTGCACGACGACGAAAACATCAGCTATGCCGACATCGAAGCGCTGCGCCGCGAGGTGCGCGATGCGCAGCGGCTGTTCATCCGCTGCGGTTGGCCGATAATCGACGTTACCGACGGTTCTATCGAGCATACCGCAGCGACGATCATCGAGTTGCTCAAGGCGCGCGCCGAGACGCCGAAATAGGTCGAGCACCGCGCGACGGACGAGCCGTCACATGATGCGGAACTGACTGATCAGCCTTTGATCCTTCCAGATGTCATCCGGACTGATCGAATTGCGGTGAAAGGGAAATTGCACGTCGGCCTTGCGAAACGCTTCGTAGACCAGCTCTGAGCAGATGTACTTGCGGTCGCGCACCTTGCGTCCGCGGCGAAAGAGGATGCGCATGGCGATCCGGAAGATTTCCCAGTTGTCGTACGGCCGGGTCAGCGCATCCATCCCGAAGCTGATGACCTTCTTGGTATTCTCGCCGTCCGGCTCGGGCGACAGCCGGCCGACGAGGATGTAGCCCTTGTACGGCTTGCTTCGCCCATGGTAATCGCGCAGGTACTTCGAGAGCGGCACCAGACGGACGCCGATCATCGTCTCGCTCTCGAGTACGAAGATACGTTCCAGGTGATCATCGCGATAGATGATTCCGACGTGACTCCAGAGCGACTTGGTGAACCACTGGATGGCGCGCGAGAAAAAGTAGGTTCCGGAGCAGAAAACAATGTCACCGGTGCGCAACTGCTGGCGCGCCTGCTCGTAGTCGAGCACCGGAAACTGGGCGACAAGCTTGGCGGTCAGGGGTTCGGCCATGGGCAACTCCACACGCTGTGGAAACATCCTGCGCACCGGGCAGGAACTCAGCCGCCGAGTGTATGCGCTGCGGCAAGCTGCGGTCAATCGCTGGCGCACTTTGCCAACCAGACGGGCAGATGGCCCAACGGCACCCGACCGACCGCGCGCCGCCGGCCGGCGACGCTGACGACCAGTGTTCCCGCGGATTTGACTCGGGTCAATTCCGGCTTCCGCCCGGATCTATATCATCAAGGGCTAATAATAACCACTGATCGCGATTGAGGAAGCTTCCCGACGTGAGTTTCCACGCAGCCTTGCGCAAGGCGGTGCGGCGCATCTTCCTGTCTGTCGAAGAAGCGCTCGACGGACCTTTCGGTGGTGCGGACAACCCGCTGCGCCACCTCGGGGCAATGGGCTTGTACCTGCTGTGGATCGTCGTCGGCAGCGGCCTCTACCTGTACACGGTGCTCGATACCGGCATCGACGCCGTCTACATCTCGATCTCGGCACTCTCCCGCGAGCAGTGGTACTTCGGCGGGATCCTGCGCAGCCTGCACCGCTACGCGGCCGACGGCTTCATGCTGGTCATGCTGCTGCATCTGCTGCGCGAGTGGTCGTACGAGCGCTATCATGGCTTCCGCCTGTATTCGTGGATGACCGGCATACCCCTGATCTGGCTCGCCTACGCCGCCGGAATCGGCGGCTACTGGATCGTCTGGGACCAGCTTGCACAACTGTCGGCGACGGCGGCGAGCGAATTGCTCGACTGGCTGCCGATCTTCAGCGAGCCGTCGGCACGCAACTTCCTGACCCCCGATTCGATCAGCGACCGCTTCTTCACGATGCTGGTCTTCATCCACCTGGGAATTCCCTTGCTGCTCATCCTCGGCCTGTGGGCGCACGTGCACCGGATCGCGCACGTCGACTATCTGCCCACGCGGCGCGTGATGCTGGCGACCTTGGCCGCGCTGACGCTGCTCGCGCTGCTCCAGCCAGCGCTGAGCAATCCGCCGGCCAACCTGGCGCAGGTGCCCGGCGCGCTCGACTTCGACTGGTTCATCCTGTTCATTCATCCGCTGACCAGCGCCAGTTCGCCGGCTTTCGTCTGGTCGCTGCTCTTCGCGCTGACCGCCTTGCTCTTTGCCCTGCCGCTGCTGCCTCATCCGCCAGCCGACGCGGTCGCCGTCGTCGATGGCGCGAATTGCACCGGCTGCGACCGCTGTCTGGCCGACTGCCCGTATGCGGCGATCGCCATGCAGCCGCACCCGACGCGGCCTGGCCTGAAGATCGCCGTCGTCGATGCCGATCTCTGCGCCGGGTGCGGCATCTGCGCTGGCGCCTGCCCTTCGTCGACGCCCTTTCGCCGCCTCGAACCGCTGGTCAGCGGCATCGACCTCCCCCGACTGGCTACCAACGACCTGCGCCGGCAGCTCGAAGACGCGCTGGAACGGCTCGCCGGGAGAACGCCGATCGTCGTTTTCGCCTGCCGTCGCGGCGCGCCCAGCCTTGCCCTGCGGGCGGTCGACACGGCGGTCGTCGAACTCGTCTGCGCTGCCATGCTGCCCCCGGCCTTTGTTGAATACGCGCTGCGCGGTGGCGCCGACGGCGTTGTCGTCGCCACCTGTCGCAGCGCGGGCTGTGCCTTTCGCCTCGGCGAGCGGTGGACCCGCGAGCGCTTGCTCGGCCAGCGCGAACCCCATCTCAGGCGAAGCGTGCCACCCTCGCGCCTGCATGTCGTCGCCGCGGCAGGTTCCGACGCCTCGCTGCTCGCCGCCGAGCTGAGTGAGTTCAGGGCGGCACTGGCGACGCTGCCGGCGTCCGCCGACCGACTTCCCCCCTACCAGCGGAGACCCTCTCATCATGCTTAAGCCCGCCGCCATCGCCGGTCAGGTGATTCTCTATGGGGCCTTTGCTTCCTTCATCGGCTACTTCGCGACCTCGCCGAAGTATCGGCAGATTCCCCCCGACGTCGCGCTGATCAAACTGTCGATCAGCCACCTCGGCGACCGCGAATGCCGCAAACGTACGCCGGAGGAACTCGCCAAGCTGCCACCGAACATGCGTGCGCCGCTCGACTGCCCGCGCGAGCGTTCCGATATCAAGCTCGAAGTCGACCTCGACGGTCAGCCGGCATTCCGCACGGTAATGCACCCGACCGGCCTCTACAAGGATGGCGTGTCGACCGTCTACAAGCGCTTCGAGCTCAAGGCCGGCGTACACCAGGTGGCCGTGCGAATGAACGACAACCGCACCAAACCCGGCTTCAACTTCGTCAAGGAAGGCGAGGTCAGCCTCGCTCCGGCGCAGGTGATGGTCATCGACTTCAATCCGGACAAGGGCGGCCTGTTCTTCAAATGACGCGTGCCCCCCGAACCTTCGGCCGGGCTCGCCGCCCGTCCCGCGGCGGCCTCAGCCAGGCCGTACTACGCATCCCTTTCGCGAGCTGACATCGATCATGGTGAAACTCCTGCAACAAGCCATCCGCTGGCTGTTCATGCGCATCGAGAACGTGTTCAACATCGCTTTCGGCGAGAAGCTGAACCCCTTCTACCATCTCGGAACGATCAGCTTCTGGCAGTTCTGGCTGCTCCTCGTCTCCGGCCTCTATCTGTACATCTTTGCCGATACCGGCGTGCATGACGCCTTCGAATCGGTCGAGCGGATCACGCACGACCAATGGTGGGCCGGCGGGATTCTGCGCAGCATCCATCGCTACGCCACCGACGGCATGATCCTGACCATGCTGCTGCACATGTTGCGCCACTTCGCCTACGACCGCTATCGCGGCTTCCGCTCGTTCTCCTGGCTGACCGGCGTCGCGCTGCTCTGGCTGATCTACATTGCTGGCGTCAATGGCTTCATGCTCGTCTGGGACAAGCTGGCCCAGTTTGTCGTCATTGCCACGGCCGAGTGGTTCGATGTCCTGCCGATGTTCAACGGCACGCTGATCCGCAACTTCCTCTACCTGGAGAGCGTGAACAGCCGGCTGTTTACGCTGCTCGCCTTTGTCCACATCGGGGCACCGCTGATCGTTGGTTTCATCATGTGGGTACACGTGCAGCGCGTGCCGCGTGCGCATATCAACCCGCCGCGCGATATTGCTCTGGCCGTAACCCTGATGTATTTCGCGCTGGCCATCGTCAAGCCGATCCTCAGCCAGGGTGGCGAGGCCGACATGTCGGTCGTTCCGACGAACATCGAGTTCGACTGGTTCGAGTTGCCGGTGCTCGCGCTGGTTTATGTGATCAACCCGATGCATCTCTGGTACTGGGTCATCGGCCTGACCGCCTTTCTCTTTCTGCTTCCCTGGTTGCCGCCGAAGCGGCGCGGCGCGCTCGCCGGCGAGACCTCGATCACCTTCCACCCCGACCGGAAAACCGTGCATGCGCGTTTCGGCGAGACGCTGCTCGACGCGGGCCTGCGCCAGGCGATCGACCTCCCCTACGAGTGCCGCAACGGCGGTTGTGGCGTCTGCAAATGTACCGTTCTGCAAGGCCGGGTCGATCCCGGGCTGTATCAGCCGAGCGCCCTGTCGGCTAGCGAGCTGGCCCAGGGAAAAGTTCTCCTGTGCTGCGCGACGGCGCTCGCCGACGTCGAAGTCGAGTACCGCGCCGGCCAGGCGCTGGCGGCGATCCAGGAATACACCGCGCGCGTCGCCCGGCTCGAGCGACTGGCACCCGACGTCATGCGCGTGCTGCTCGCGCTGCCCGAGGGGCAGCGCATCGCCTTCAAGGCCGGACAGTACATCAACATCATCCTGGCTGACGGCGAGCGACGCGCCTTCTCGTTCGCCAACCCGCCGCATGAGCCCGAGTTCGTCGAGCTGCAGATTCGCCTGATGCCGGGTGGCCGCTTCACGACCTACGTCTTCGAGCAGATGAAGGAGGGCGACAGCCTGCGTTTCGAAGGCCCGATCGGCGACTTCACGCTGCGCGAATCGTCGCGCCCGATCGTCTTCGTTGCCGGCGCGACCGGCTTCGCACCGGTCAAGAGCATGGTCGAAGACGCCTTCCAGCGTGGCCTGAAGCGCGAGATCTACCTGTACTGGGGCGTGCGCACGTTGAAGGACCTCTACCTGCCCGGCTTGCCCGAAGCCTGGGCACGCGAGCACCCGAACTTCCACTTCATCCCGGTACTCTCCGAACCCACACCGGCAGACGCCTGGAGCGGCCGCACCGGACTCGTCCACGCGGCGATCCTCGAGGACTTCCCGGAACTGAAGGAGCACGAGATCTACGCCTGCGGTTCGGTGCGCATGGTCGAGGCCATCTTCCCCTTCCTGAAGAAGCACGGCGCGGAGGATGGCGCCTGCTTCTCGGACGCGTTCAGCGTTTCAGCACGCTCTCTCGCCTTCCAGCCGCGACAGTCATGACGCCTCGCGCGGCGCGCCGGCGATCGGCCGGCGCGCCGCCGGGCCTGGCAAGCGCTGACGAATCCGGCCGAGAAATTGTTGTCCCGGTCGTTCTGCCGTAAGATTGCTCCACCATCGGTGGCAAGCTCGCGGGCGTTTGCAGCGCACCGCCTTGGCGACCCGACACGGCTGCGCCGGTTCGTCGGAAACGAATCGCCCAGGCAAGCCACCGCCGGCGCGACGGGTTCATCCACCCAGACAGACCAGCCCCTACTCGACGAGGAAGCATGCAAGCTCCTGTGGACGACGAAGCAACACGCCTGATTGCACCGACCACCAGCGAACCCCGGTTGTGCCTGACCATCCGCAGCCCGGCCGAACTCGCTGAGGGACAGAGCGTAGCCGCGCGCCTCGGCGCGACCGGCAGCTTGTGCATTGGTCGCGACGAGCGCGCCGACTGGCTGCTCACTGATCGCTCGGGCGGCATCTCGCGCGAACACTGCCTGATCTGCTTTAGCGCCGGCGCCTTCGTGCTTGACGACAAGTCGGCCAACGGAACCTTCGTCAACGGATCGAGCGCGCGTCTGCGCGGCACTTACCGGCTACGCAACGGTGACCAGTTGTGCATCGGCCCCTATCTGATCGACGTCGAGATCAGCGGTGTCGCCGTAGCGCCGGCCGGCGCCGCGAACGTGTCCAGCACTGCCCACCGCGCGCCGAGCGAACCGCCGACGGCCAAGCTGCCACCGGCACCGCCAGCCACCATCCGGCGCGGCGGCGACCCGGCGGCACTGGTCGTGGACACCCCGCCGAGCGAAAGAGCGAGCGCACCGCCCACGCCGCTGGCGATCACCCCGGCCAGCCCGGCGCCAACAGCCGACGGGCACGGCAATCTGCCGGCGACAGCGCCGAGCACGCCGCCGAGCGACGAGTTCACCCGCCTTGCCCCGGTGGCCAGCCAACCCGCCGTGCCACCGGCGATGGCCGGGCTGCCGGCCGCAAGCGCCGGCCAGCCCGGCACCGCGCGCGCGCCGATACCGGCGGCGGCCGGCGCCGGCGACACCTCGCCGGACGCGACAGACACGGCTGAGCGCGTGCGCGCGGCGCTCGCGCGCGGCCTCGGCCTGTCCCTCGACGACCTGCACGAAAGCGATCCCGCGGTACTCGCCGAGCAAGTGGGCGAGTTGCTCCGGCTGTTCACCGGCGAGTTGCGTCAGCTTCTCGCGCAGCGTTCCGCCGCGCTTGACGAGCCGCCCGCCGTGCAGTCGGCGATCGGCGGGTGCAATCCGCTGGCCATCATGCCGAGCAGCGAGGAAGCATTGCGCATCCTTTTCGGTCCACCCCGGCGCGCTTTTCTCGAACCGCACACGGCCTACGCCAACAGCTTGCGCGATCTGGTGCACTATTGGCGGGCGAGCGAAGCGGCGATCGTCACGGCAACGCGTGTACTCGCCGGCGAACTCGCCCCGAGCGCAATCGAGCACGCTGCACAGGCCGACAAGGGCCTCGGACAACTGCTCGGCGCGCGCAAAGCAAAGCTCTGGGAGACCTACTGCGAACGCTGGAGCAAGCGCCCGGCGCTTCAGCCGGAACGCCCGCTCGCCTCGTTTCTGCGCACCTTCGCTGGACCTGCGCTGGACGGCGCCGGCGACCCAATCGAGAAAAGCAGCGCCGACGACGGCAGCCGCCATTGAACGAGAGGATGCGCAATGAAGTTCTTCACTTACGACGATCCTGACGAGCGGCTGACCGACCAGGCAGCGCCGCTCTTGCGTCCGGCGCTACGCGAATTTTCCGAAGCGCAACTCGACAGCCTGCACAGCTTCGTCGCCGAGTTACGCTTCGCGCCCGGTGCGCGCATCGTGTCGATCGGCGAGGACTGCCCCAGCCTGTTCATCATCGTCTCGGGCAGCGTCCGCATTGCCGCAAAAAAGGAGGAAAAGGCAGCTAACGACGAACGCGCGAGCGTCGTGCTCGGCGAGGGCGAGGTGTTCGGAATCTCCTCGTTCCTCGACGGCGAAGCCAGCGCGATCAGCGCCGAGGCGTGCGATGGCAGCGAGCTTCTCGTCCTGCGCCGCTCTTCCCTCGACCAGTTGGCCGCCTGGCAGCCGGCGCTCGCCATCGCCCTGCTGCACGATCTGGCGACCTACGCCAGCCGCCGCCTGCGCGCACTCGATGCCGCCTGTTGAAACGAACGCCGGCTGCAGCAATACGATGAACCGCCAAGCGAACCCTGAACACTTCTTCGCCAACTACAGCAAACGACGCTCGGCCCTGCCGCAAGCCGCCTGGCTGGCCTTGCGCGTGCTCGTCCTGCTCGTCACGCTGGCGTTGGCCGGAGTGCTCGCGCTGTATCCGGCGGTCGGCCTGAAGCTGTGGTGGGGGCTGGCGATTCCCATCGTCCCGGCGCTTCTCGTCGTCGCCCCGGGCTTGTGGCGGCAGGTGTGTCCGATGGCTTTCCTCAACCAGATTCCCCGCCTGACCGGCAAGAGCCGCACGCGGGCGCTCCCCGCACGCCTGAAGAACGCGGCTTTCGTGATTGCCGTCGGGATCTTTCTCGCCTGCGTCGCAGCGCGTGCGCCGCTGCTCAACCGGCACGGCGAACTGGTCGCTATCCTGATCGTCGGCGTGCTCCTCGTCGCTCTTGCCGGCGGTTTCGTCTTCGCCGGACGCAGCGGCTGGTGCGGCACGTTCTGTCCGCTCGGGCCGATCCAGCGCACTTATGGACACGCGCCGCTGATCGTTGTCCCGAATGGCTACTGCCCGACCTGCGTCGGCTGCCAGAAGAACTGCTACGACTTCAACCCGCGCGGCGCGATCTTCGCCGATCTGGTCGATGCCGACCCGCGCTATGCGGCACAGCGCCGCCTTTTCATCGGCCTGCTGCCCGGCCTGATCTGCGCCTACTTCATGCAGGGACCGGCGCCTGCATATTCGTATCCGGTTTACCTGCTCATTCTGCTCGCCGGCTGCTGTGCCTCGGCGGGTCTCTACGCCATCGCCACCAGTTGCTTTCCCCTTTCGCCGCATCGGGTTGCGGCGGTTTTTGCCGCGCTTGCCCTGGTCATTTTCTACTGGTACGCCGGCCCGATCATTCTCGCCACGCTGGCCCATTTCCTGGCTTTCGCCGAGCCCGACTGGGCGATCGCCGTCAGTCGCAGCGTCGGTCTGCTCGCCGGCCTGACGCTGCTGGTCGCCAGTCTCTACGCCGAACGCCTGTTTCATCAGGCCGCGGCAAAAGTCGTCGAGCCGCCCGCCGACAGCCCGCGCAAGACACAACTGCGCACGCGCTTCGGCGGCCGGCAGGGGGCGATGGTGACCGATCGGGAAAGCGGTGTCGCTTTCCCGGTGGTGCCCGGCGCCACCCTGCTCGACGCGATCGAGACCGCCGGCCTGAAGATCAACTACGGCTGCCGCGCCGGCCTCTGCGGCGCCGATCCGGTCGTCGTCTGCGAGGGCGAGAAATACCTCTCGGCGCCCGGTGACGACGAAAGCGCGACGCTGCGTCGACTCGGTCTCACCGGCAAGGCACGCCTGGCGTGCATGTGCCGGGTGAGCGGCCCGGTGGTCATCGACCGCGATCCGAATTCGGCCGGGCCGGCCGCGACGCCGGCTGCGACCAGCCCGCCGCTGGCCGACCATGCGCTGGCCGCCGGCATCAAACGCGTCGTCATCGTCGGCAATGGCGTCGCCGGAATCAGCGCCGCCGAGCACTTGCGGCAGCTCAGCAGCTCGTTGCAGATCGACGTCGTGAGCAGCGAGCCGCTGCACTTCTACAACCGGATGGCAATCGGGCGTCTGATCTATGGCCGCACCGGCATGGACGGCCTGCAACTGATTCCCGACGCCTGGTACGGCAAGAACCGGGTCGAGGTCTGGCGCAACTCGATCGTGCGCGCGATCGACCGCACGGACAAGAAAGTCATCCTGGCGACCGGCGAGCAGCTCGCTTACGACCGCCTGATCCTCGCCACCGGCGCGCATGCGACGACGCCCGAGGCCGATTTCCTGGCTTTTTCCAACGCCTTCGTCCTGCGTTCGGCGGAAGACGCGCAGGCCTTGCGCAGCGCCGTCCAGGTGCGGCGAGCGCGGCGGGCCGTGGTCATCGGCGGCGGCGTCCTCGGCGTCGAGGCGGCCGATGCGCTGCACCACCTGGGCTTGCACGTCGTTCTCCTGCAGCGCGCCGACCGCCTGATGAACGCGCAGCTCGACGCGCCAGGTGCCGCGCGGCTCACCGCTTACCTTGAAGGAATCGGCATCCAGGTCCTCACGCAAGCGGTCGTCGAGCGCTGGGAGGGCAAGGGCGACCTGCTGCGCGGCGCCTGGCTGGCGCATGGACCGTGCGCGCGCGCCGACCTTTTCGTCGCCTGCCTGGGAATCAGCGCCAACGTCCAGTTGGCGCGCGCCGCCGGCCTGCGCGTCGAACGCGGCATCGTCGTCGACGCCGCGATGCGCAGCAGCGACCCGGACATCTACGCCATCGGCGATGTCGCCGAGCTGCCAGGCAGCCCCGGCGGCCTGTGGCCGATCGCCGCCGCGCAGGCGGTGGTCGCCGCCAGCGCCCTGCTCGACCAGCCGGCGGCCTACACGCCGCCGCGCGTCATCCTGCAGTTGAAGTGCGACGGCATCGACCTGCGCAGCTTCGGTGAGATCAGCCCGCGCCCGGGCGACGAGGAATTTACCGCTGCCCCGGGCGATGCCGCCTGGTGGCGCTTGATCCTGCGCCAGGGCGCGCTCGTCGGAGCCCTCTACGTCGGCCCGCCGCGCTCGGCGAAAGACTTTACGCGCGCCGTGCAGGAAGGCCTCGACCTCACGCCATTGCGCGCCGATCTGCGCCGTGGCGACCTCACGGCGCTCGCCCGCCTGACGTCCGCCCGGTGAACGCGGGCTTGTCGTACCAGCCGACGTGTGCCGCATGCCCCACTTGCCCAAGCTGCTGAAGCGGGCGACCGGCTGGCCGCAGCGGTGCGCGCTGAGCGCCGCGCTGGCGCTGCTCTGCGCGTTCGTCCCGGCGCGCGTCGCTGGCCAGGTCTTCGACAGCGAACTTCAGCGCTTTCGCCTGACGATCGTCACCAGCGGACTTGAACACCCCTGGGGACTGGCTTTCCTGCCCGACGGTCGGATGCTGGTCAGCGAGCGGCCCGGTCGACTGCGTCTGATTGACGCGCAGGGACGCCTGGAGCCGCAAGCGGTGCAGGGCCTGCCACCGGTCGCCGCGATCGGTCAGGGCGGCTTGCTCGATGTCGCGCTGCACCCGGCATTCCGCCAGAACGGGTGGATCTATCTTTCCTACGTCGCCGGGGGTACCGGCGCTTACGGCACCGAGGTGCTGCGCGCGCGGCTCAGGGGAAAGGCGCTGCATGATGTGCAGGTCCTTTTTCGCATGCGTCCGAAATCCGCCACCGGCTACCATTTCGGCTCACGCCTGGTCTTCGACCGGCAGGGGCACCTCTACGTCACGCTCGGCGACCGTGGCGAGCAGGACCGCGCGCAGCGCCTGGACGACCACGCCGGATCGGTCATCCGCCTGCACGACGACGGCCGCGTGCCGGCCGACAATCCCTTCGTCAAGCAGGCCGGCGCACTGCCCGAAAAGTTCACGCTCGGCAACCGAAACATCCAGGGAGCCGCCCTGCACCCGGCCAGCGGCGAAGTGTGGGCGCACGAACACGGCCCGCAGGGCGGTGACGAAATCAACGTGATCCGGGCGGGAGTCAATTACGGTTGGCCGGTGATCACCTATGGCCGCAATTACGGCAGCGGAACGCGTATCGGCGAGGGCAGCGAGAAGCCCGGGATGGCGCAACCGGTGCATCAATGGACGCCATCGATTGCCCCATCCGGCATGGCTTTCTATACCGGAAAGCGATTTCCCGCCTGGCAGGGCGATCTCTTCGTCGGCGCGCTGCGCGACCAGATGCTGCTGCGCATCCGGCTCGACGGGGAACGCGTCGTTCGCCAGGAAACGCTGCTGAAGTCGGCCATCGGTCGAATCCGCGACGTGCGCAATGGGCCGGACGGCTTTCTCTATCTGCTCACCGATAGCCCGCGCGGTGTCCTCGCGCGCCTGGAGCCTGTACCCTGAGGGCGCCTGGCAGCCGCCAGCAAGAGCCCGGCCGCAGGCCCCATTCCGACCTTCCACCCGCTGAGTGCAACCTCCGGCAACCCCGGCAATTGCCTCTCCTCGCCGCTCCGCGGCAAACAATCCTAAGGAAATCGGCCTGCCTGCCGTAAATGAGGCGTGGAGGGACGCTCCGGTGATCCGGTCTCTGCCGACGGCAGAGCATGCATCAGCCGGGCATTTACCGATGGATAGCGCACAGACGTTATGGAATCGACAATACAGGACTGGCTTGGCCAGCTATGTGGCAAGATCACCGGCGTGCGCAGCGCACTCATTCTGCTCGCTGCGCGCCCCGGACAATCGCTGCCGGCAGCGGTCTGGCCGGCCGACAGCCGGCCGCCGACCGAGGTTTACACGGCAGCGCGCGATACTCTGCTCGGCGACCTCGCAGTCCATTGCGTCAGTCCCTCGACAACCGCGCAGTATCACATCTTCTCGCTTCCCTTGCGCCTCGCCAACTGGTCTGGCGGCGCCTTCGCGATTGCTGTCGACCCCGCCGAAGCAGCGCCCGACGACATCGTCCTCGGCACCATCCGGCCGGCAGTCGCCCAACTCCACCCCTTGCTCGCCATGCTGCAGCCGGCCAATCCCGGCAGTTCGGAGGCTTTGCGGCTGACCGCAGCGCTGCTCGCGCACGACGATGTGGCATTGGCGTGCACCGCCTTCGCCAACGAGGTCGCCAGCATCTTTCGCTGCCACCGGGCCAGCGTCGGCCTGCTTCAGGGGGGACACGTGGCGGTCGTCGCGACCTCGCACGGCAGCGGACGAATCACCCCGGGCGAGGCGTTCAACGAACTCGAGGCGGCGATGGAGGAAGCCGTCGATCAGGGAACGACGGTACAGTACCCGCTCGACAAAGACGCCCGGGCGCTTGTCGTGCTGGCGCATACGATTCTCGCCAGGGGGGCGCAGGAATCGGTGATGACCGTGCCGCTCGTCGTCGAGCGGCAGATGATCGGCGCGATCACGCTCGAGAGTCCGAGCGATGCCGCCTTCAACGAAGACGAGAAGCTTCTGCTCGAGCACCTGGTGGGCTTGCTCGCACCCCTCGTGGTGCTCAAGCAGCGCGCCAGCGAGAGTGCCTGGCAACGCGGCCGCAGCAGCCTGGCCAGGTATTGGTCGCAGTTGCGCGCGCCCGGGATGAACCGTTGCAAGCTGGTTGGCGCCACCGTCGCCGGCCTCTTTCTGCTGCTCACTGCCCTGCCGGTACCCTATCGCGTGACCGCGCCGGCCCGGGTCGAAGGCGAAGTGCAGCGCGTTCTCGCCGCACCCAACGACGGCTTCCTGCACCAGGTGCATGCCCGCCCCGGCGACGAAGTGAAGCACCATCAGGTGCTGGTCGAACTCGCGCAGGAGAACCTGCTGCTTGAACAGCGCAAGTGGCAGAGCGAGCTTGCCCAACACGAAAACGCCTATGGCGCGGCAATGGCGAAGGGTGACCGCACACAACTGGCGGTCAGCATGGCACGCATGCAGGAAGCGCAAGCGCAGCTTGGCCTGGTCGAGCAGCAACTGGCGCGCAGCCGCCTGAATGCGCCTTTCGACGGGATCGTGACTGAAGGCGACCTGGCCCAGTCGCTCGGTTCGCCGGTGAAGAAAGGCCAGATCCTGATGACCATCGCGCCGCGCGGGCGTTACCGGATCGTCGTCGAAGTCGACGAGATCGACATCCGGCACGTAGAAAACGGCCAGTCGGGAAGCCTCACGCCGACCGCCAGACCGGGCGACAGTCAGAACTTCTTCGTCAGCCGGATCACGCCGGTAGCGACGGTGATCGACACGCGCAATGTCTTCGAGGTCGAAGGCGCACTGCACGGCGGCGCGCCAATGCTCGCTGCAACGGATTTCGGCGCATCGCCAGCGGCGACCGGCACGCCGGCGGTCGGCGTGCCGGCGGCGGCGACCAACGCCGAGCGGCTGCGCCCGGGGATGCGCGGCGTGGCCAAGATCGCAGCCGGCTACCGACCGCTTGGCTGGATACTTTTCTACCGATTGGCAAACTGGGCCAGGCTCAACCTCTGGCGCTGGGGGTTCTGAGTGAGCAGCGCGCTGGTTCACCCGCACTGGTACCGCATCGCCGAACTGCATCCCACGCTGCGCGGGCACGTGGCGATTCGCCGGCATGTCGTTCGCGGCGAGGTCTGGTACGTGCTCAGCGACGCCGTCGAAGACCGACACTTTCGGCTCAACCCGGTCGCCTACCGCTTCGTCGGGCTGTGCGACGGCAAGCGCAGCGTCGAGGAAGTCTGGCTCCTGCTCAACGACGCGCTGGGCGAAGGCGCGCCGACGCAGGCCGAGGTGGTGAGCATCATCGCCCGCCTGTCGCACGGCAACCTGCTGCGCAGCGAGGCGCTGCCCGATGTCGATCTGATGTTCGAGCAGCGGACGATTGCGCGCGAACAGCAACGCTGGTCGCAACTCAACCCCCTGTTCTTTCGCGTCGGCCTGGTCGATCCAAGCGCCTGGCTGGTGCCCTTCGAGCCCTGGCTGACGCGTATCTTTTCGCGCACTTCGCTGGTGCTCTGGTGCGCACTGATCGTCCTGGCTGGCACGGCGGCCGCGGTCAACTGGTCCGAGTTGAGCCGGCAGACGACGGAGAAGATGAACAGCCCGTCATTCCTCCTGCTCACCTGGCTCGCTTACCCGTTGATCAAGACCTTGCACGAACTCGGCCACGCGCTGGCGATTCGCCGCTGGGGCGGCAGCGTCAGGAAGATCGGCGTCACCCTGCTCTTCTTCATGCCGGTACCCTGGGTAGACGCGGCGGCCGCGAGCGCGTTTCGCCTGCGTCGGCAGCGAGTCGTCGTCAGCGCCGCCGGGATGATGGTCGAAGCCCTGCTTGGCGCCTGCGCGCTCGGCGTCTGGTTGACCGCCGAAGCCGGCAGCGTGCGCGATGCGGCGCTCGCCGTGATGCTCGTTGCCAGCGTATCGACGCTGCTCTTCAACGGCAATCCACTGATGCGCTACGACGGCTATTTCATCCTCACCGACCTGTTCGATCTGCCCAACCTGGCTGCACGCAGCAGCGCCTGCTGGACTTTTCTGATCCGCCGCTACCTGTTCCGCATCGACGCCGACGAACCCGCCGCCGCCCCCGGCGAGCGCCGCTGGCTGATCTGCTACAGCCCGGCGTCGCTCGCCTACCGGATGCTCGTGGCGCTCACCGTCGTCGTCTGGATCAGCACCTACTCGGTGCCCTTCGCCGGCGTGGTAGCGCTTGGACTGCTCTGGGGATTCTTCGCCAAGCCCGGCATCGCCCTCTGGCGCGCGCTCTGGCAGGAGAGCGACGATGCGCGCCAGGCGCGGCGCGCACGCCGCATCGCGTACGCCAGCGCAGCGCTCGTACTGAGCGTTCTCTTCGCCTGTCCATTCCCGCTGCGTGTCGTCGCTGAGGGCGTCATCTGGTTACCCGAAGACGCACGCGTTCGCCCGGAAACTGACGGCTTCATCGTACGCACGCTGGTCGCCGACGGCAGTAACGTGCACACAGGACAGGTCCTGTTCGAGCTGGCCGACGACGAGCTGTGGGTCGAGGGCGAACGACTGAACTCGCGTCTCGCCCAGCTTCAGGCCGAGCAGTACGCGGCCTTCCCGCGCCAGGCGGAACGTGCTCAGAACCTGGCCGAAGAGATCGAGAGCGTGCATGCAGCGCTCGCACTGAACGAAACACGCATACAGAATCTGCACGTGCGCGCCGCCAGCAGCGGTCGCCTGGTCGTTCCGCGCGAGGCCGACCTTGCCGGCCGCTACGTCGCACGCGGGACCGACATCGCCTACATTCTCGCCGAGACGACGCCGCGCGTACGCGCCGTACTGGCGCAACAGGACGTTTCACTGATCAGCGAACGGCTGCGCGGCGCTGAAGTCTGGCGCAGCGAAAGCGCGGGCACGGCGCCGGCAACGCCAAGCCGCAGCACACCGGCGGCAACCGCGGCGCTACCCAGTGCCGCGCTCGGTGATCGCGCCGGCGGACGCATCGTCACCGACCCGCAAGACCGCAAGGGCGTCGCCGCGCTAGAACCGGTTTTCGTCGTTGACCTCGACCTGCCCGGCGGGCTGCTCGAGCGTGTCGGCGGACGCGTCGAGGTCCGCTTCGATCTCGGCTGGGAGCCGCTTGCCGGACAGGCGTGGCGCCGCCTGCGGCAGACCTTCCTCAGCCATCTGAGCCAGACCGGCTGAAACCATGCAATCCGCCGCCGCCAGCCTGCCGACACCCGGGCTTTTCTGGGGCGCCTACCCGGAGCGTTCGCGGCCGCGCACGCGCGGTTTCGAGCGACTGATCGAGCGCACGGTCGTTCGCCTGCAACCGCCCGCTGCGCTGCGCATGCACGCCTACCGCTCTTTCCTGGCGCGCGTCGCCGGCTATCAGGCAGCGGCTGACGCAGCGGCTCGGCCAGAACTGCGACTCGCCGAGTTGAGGGCGAAGCTCTCGCGCAGCGGCCTGCGCGACGAAGCGCTGGCGCAGGCTTTTGCGCTGGTCGCCGCGCATTGCCCGGTGACGCTCGGGATGGCGCCCTTCGACCTCCAGTTGATCGCTGCGCGCGCCATCGTCGACGGCCTGCTGGTGGAAATGGCCACCGGCGAAGGGAAAACGCTGGCGGTCGCCATTGCCGCCGCAGTCGCCGCGTTGGCCGGCATTCCGGTGCACGTGATCACCGCCAACGATTACCTGGTCGAACGTGACGCCGAGCGCCTGGCACCGCTCTATACGGCCCTCGGGCTACGCGTCGGGCGTATCGTCAGCCGCCTCAGCGGCGCTCAGCGGCGCGCTGCCTACGCCTGCGACATCACCTACTGTACCGCCAAGGAAGTCGGTTTCGACTATCTGCGCGACCGCGCCGGCGCCCGCCGGCAGCGCGGCGACCTGCGCTGGCGCGCCGACCGACTGGCCGGACGCGCAGGTAGCGAAACGCTGCTGCGTGGACTGTGCATGGCGATCGTCGACGAAGCCGACAGCGTGCTGATCGACGAGGCACGCGTTCCGCTGATCCTCGCTCGCTCGGTCGACAGCGCGCGCGAGCGCGCCGACCATGCGCAGGCGCTGGCGCTCGCCAGGCAGCTCAGCGCGGAGGAAGACTTCGTCCTCGATCCGGCGTCGCGCCGCATCAGCATCCTGCCCGCGGGGGAAGAACGCCTGGCGGAACTCGTCGCCACCGCGCCCGCGCCCTGGCGCAATCGCCGTTTCCGCGAGGAATGGATCAAACAGGCGCTGAGCGCGCTGCACTGTTTTCACCGCGACCGCGACTACATCGTGCGTGATCTTTCCATCGAGATTGTCGATGCCACCACCGGTCGCGTCGCCAGCGGTCGCACCTGGTCGCGCGGGCTGCATCAGATGATCGAGCTCAAGGAGAACTGCGCCCCGACACCGGCGCACGTCACTGCCGCTCAGATCACTTTTCAGCGCCTTTTCCGGCGCTACCACCGGCTGGCCGGCGTCAGTGGAACGCTGGCCGAATCGGCCAGCGAGCTGGCCGACATCTACGGCCTGCACGTCCTGCGCCTGCCCCTGCGGCAAGCTGCGCAACGCCGCGTTCTGCCGACGCGTGTCCTTGCCAACCGCTCCGCCCTGTGGGCAGCCGTCAGCGAGCGCGTCGCCAGCTTGCGCGCAGCCGGACGCCCGGTGCTGATCGGCACCGACTCGGTCGCCGATTCCGAGGCCCTCGCCGGCGCGCTGGCCAGCGCCGGAATCGATTGTCGAGTTCTCAACGCGCGTCAGGATCGCGCCGAGGCCGAGATCGTCGCGCTCGCCGGTTTGCGCGCGCAGGTCACCGTCACCACCAACATGGCCGGTCGCGGAACCGACATTCCGCTCGGCACCGGCGTCGCCGCGCTCGGTGGCCTGCACGTCATTTCCTGCCAGCACAATGCGGCGCGCCGAATCGACCGGCAGTTGCTCGGCCGCTGCGCGCGCCAGGGGCTGCCGGGCAGCGCCGAGACACTGCTTGGTCTCGATTCCGATCTCCTCGCGCGACGATGTCCGTCTTCCTGGCTGGCCGCCGTGCAAGCGCACCTGGACTACCGGCCGACGCAGATACTCGCCCGCTTTCTCGCCTATCTCGTGCAGCGCGCCGAGGAGGCTCGCGAGCGCGCGGCGCGGCGAAGATTGCTGCTCGACGACGAGCGTACGGAAAGTCAGCTCGCCTTCGGCGGCGAGGGCGATTGAGCCCGCGCCGGCGATCCGCTCTGCAGCAGCCGGCGAGGCCGCCGACGCACGCGCCCGGCGCCGCGCGAAGGCGGCTGGCGACCTCGCCGAGCTTGCGCCCCCAGGCCGGCGACGCAAAACGAGTGCTGAAGGCTAAAGATCCGGCTCATATTGCCGTTTGAATGCGAGAACCCATCGTTCGTACTTCGTGCCGATACGCGGTCGGCAGGCGCCACCACACCCGATTGGCGCGCGATCAGGAATCCAGGACAAGCAATGAACCTTAGAAGTGGTCACCCCACGGGCGGCTGGATGCTGCTGGCGCTGACCCTGTGCACGGTATCGCGTGCGCACGCCGCGGGAGCGCTTGGCTGCCTGATCGAGCCCTACCAGGTGGCGGAAGTCGGCAGCCAGGTGGTCGGCGTGCTCGACAAGGTGCTGGTCGATCGTGGATCGACGATCCAGAAGGGTCAGGTTCTTGCCACGCTCAAAGCTGACGTCGAGAAAGCGGCGGCCGGTGTCGCGCGCAGTCGCGCGCAGGCGCAGGCTGACCTGCAAGCGGCACAGGCCAGCCGCGACTACAACCAGCAGCGCCTGGCACGCGCCAATGACCTCGTCGCCCGGAACTTCATCTCGCCGCAGGCGCGCGAGCAGACGCAGAACGAGGCCGAAGTCGCCGAGCAGCGCTTGGCGCAGGCGCGCGAACAGAAGCGCATCTGGGACTACGAGTACGAGATGGCGCGCGCGCAGTTGTCGCTGCGCAAACTGCTCAGCCCGCTCTCAGGAGTCGTCATCGAACGCTACCTCTCGCCCGGCGAGCGCGTCGAAGATCGCCCCGTCCTGAAAGTGGCAATGATGGACCCGCTGCGGGTCGAAGTTTTCATGCCGGCGGCAAGCTACCGCCAGGTCAGACCCGGAATGAGCGCCAGCGTTTACCCGGACCTGCCCGACGCTGGCCAACGCAGCGCGACAGTCACCCTGGTCGACCAGTTCATCGATCCGGCCAGCAACACGTTTCGCGTCCGCCTCGAACTGCCCAACCCGAACAACGAACTGCCGGCCGGCTTGCGCTGCAAGGTCGCGATCGGCGATCTGTCGATCGGCAACCCGACCAGCTCCGGCCGGGAAGCCACGCACGGCGCCCCCGCCGCCGTTGCCCGCGCGCCCG
>NZ_JAVMKF010000067.1:0-39916 GCF_031732815.1 Accumulibacter sp.
GGATGGATCATCCCCGCCGCTGCCGGCGCCTCAAGCGACATTTCGCTTGGCGCACATCAGTTCGGCCTCGGCGACCACCTCACCATCGACCCGCGCTTCGGCAGCGTACTTCCAGATGCCACGCATCTGGCGCTGGATCGCCACGTGCAGGTGCAGTTGATCGCCCGCCGTCACCGGCTTCTTGAAACGTGCGGCGTCGATCCCGACAAAGTAGAAGACCGAACTCGCGTCCGGCTTTTCGCCCATCGTGCGAAACGACAGGATGCCGGCTGCCTGCGCCAGTGCCTCCATGATCAGGACGCCGGGCATCACCGGATGATGCGGAAAGTGACCGGAAAAGAACGGTTCGTTGATGGTCACGTTCTTGTAGGCGTGTATCGCCTTGCCAGGCTCGCAAGCGAGCACGCGGTCAATGAGCAGGAACGGATAGCGATGTGGCAGATGCTCGAGAATCTCGTGTATGTCCATTACGTTCAAGTCTTCTTCTCCATCAGGTCGAGTTTCTTCTCAAGTTCGGCCACCCGTTCCGCCAGCCTGGCCAGGCGTTTGAGTTGCGCGGCATTGTGCAACCATTCCTTGTGCGCCGCGAGCGGGAAGATGCTCGTGTACTGACCGGGTTGCGCCAGGCTGTGGGTGACCATCGTTCCGGCCGAGATGTGCACGTCGTCCGCCAGGTCGAGGTGACCGATGATCATGCCAGCCCCACCGACCGTACATCGGCGACCGATACGGCTGCTCCCGGCGATGCCGACGCACCCGGCCAAGGCAGCGTGGTCGCCGATCGCCACGTTATGACCAATCTGAATCTGATTGTCGAGCTTGACGCCGTTGCCGATCACCGTGTCGTCGAGCGCGCCGCGGTCGATCGAGGTGTTGGCACCGATCTCGACATCGTCACCGATCAGCACGCGACCAATCTGCTGAATCTTCAGCCAGCCGCCACTCTCCTTGGCAAAGCCGAAGCCATCTGCGCCGATGATCGCCCCTGCGTGGATGATCGCCCGCTTGCCGATCACGCAATCGTGATACACGACGACATTCGGGTAGAGCAAGGAATCGTCCCCGATGCGGACGCCGTCGCCAATCACACAACCGGGAAAGAGAACGACATTCTCGCCGATGCTGACCCCTTCACCAACGACAACGTTGTCGCCGACGCTGACCGACGGCGGCAGCGTCGAGCGTAGCACGGCGTTTCGGCCAATTCCTGGCACATGCGTGCGCGGCGGGTTGAGCAGAGCGACGACGCGTGCGTAGTAGGCATAGGCATTCGCGTGCACGATGCGCGGCAGACTCGTGGCAGCGGCGAACTGCGGCGGAACGATGACGGCCGAGGCCCTGGTGGTCAACAGTTGCTGGCGATAGCGTGGATTGGCAAGAAAGGCAATCTGACCCGCTTGTGCCGAGTGCAGCGTCCCCACCTGGCCGACGACCACCGCGCCGTCGCCGCACAGCTCGCCTCCGAGACGCGCAACGATCTCGTCCAGACGCAGGGCAGAAGCGATCGTGCGCACCATCTAGCCGACGCGGTCGCCTATTTCGCCTCCTTGGCTTCCGACAGCGCCTTGATCACCTTGTCGGTAATGTCGAGCCGCGGGCTGACCCAGACGACATCCTGCACGATCAGGTCGTACTTCTCATTTTCGGCCAGTTGTTTGATCGCTTTGTTCGCCTTTTCGATGATCGCCGCGTTTTCCTCGTTCTGGCGCAGGTTCAGGTCTTCACGAAACTCGCGCTGCTTGCGCTGAAACTCGCGTGACAACTCCGCGAGGTCCTTTTCCTTCGTTCGCCGCTCGCTTTCGGCCATCGTCAGGCCGTTTTTCTCGAGTGTTTCCTGCAGCGCCTGGACCTGCTTGGCGAGACGCTGCAAATCCTGGTCCCGCTTGGTGAATTCCTGCTCGATCCGCTTTGCCGCGCGGACTGCCGCCGGCGCGTCGCGGAAAAGGCGTTGGGTATTGACGTAACCAACCTTCAACTGGTCAACCGCCGACGCATACGACGCCGGCAGCGAAGCCAGCAGCGCCACCAGCAGCGGGGCAATCGTCTTCTTCAAGCTCGTTCTCCTGGATTAAAAGGTCGTCCCCAACTGGAACTGAAACTTTTGCAGTTTATCATTACTTTTCTCGTTGATCGCCTGGCCGAGGCTGAATTTCAGCGGCCCGAGCGGTGACAGCCAGGCGGCAGTCAGACCCACCGACATGCGCAAGCCTTCGTCCGCCAGCGTATATTTGTCCGTAAACACGTTACCGGCATCGAAGAAGGGCCCAAAGCGGAAGGATTTGTCGAAGCCGGGCAGCGGGAACAGCAGCTCGGCATTGAAAACGACCTTGCGCGTCCCACCCAGGCGTGTATCCGGATCGTTGAGGTTGTAGGGGCCAAGACTCGCCGTATCGTAGCCGCGCACCGAACCGACGCCGCCGGCATAGAAGTTCTTGTAAAAGGGCAGGTTCTGGCCGGACAGTCCCTTGGCGTAGCCGACCTCACCATTAAGAAAGAGGACGATGTCCTTGGTCAGCGGAAAGTAATGTTGCTGCTGATAGGTCAGGCGGTAGAACGAGAGATCCACCCCCGGAATGGCAAACTCGACGCCGGCCCGATGAACAGCGCCGCTTGTCGGGTAGATCGCGCTGTTGCGCGTATCGCTGGTCCACGCGACGGTCAGCGGCAGCGTGATGTTCGAGTTGCCATGCTCCTTCTGAAAGTCGATGTACTGTTGCGGCGTCGCCGTGGTGATCGGATCGATGTCGATCACCGTCTGATCGACGGCCAAGCCAAAGCTCAGCGTATCCTTTTCGCTGATCGGAAAACCAAAGCGGATTCCGCCCCCGGTCGACTGCGACTTGAAGGCGTAGCCAAGTGAGGTGGGGTTAAGATTGCGGTGATAAAGATCGAAACCCTGGCTGACGCCATCAACGGTGAAGTAGGGATTCGTATAGTTGATTCCCACCGTGCGGTTGAGCTTCCCGGTATTCACCTGCAGCGACAGGAAGCGGCCAGAACCGAAGATGTTCGCCTGCGATATCGATCCCGACAGAACCAGTTTTTCAGCGCTCGAATACCCCGCGCCGATTGAAATGTTGCCGGTCGTCTTCTCGGCTACGTTGACGTTGACGTCGACCTGGTCGATCGTTCCGGCAACCGGCGGTGTTTCCACGTTGACCTCGGCAAAATAGCCGGTACGATCGATTCGCTCGCGCGATGCGGCGACCCGCTCGGCGTCGTACCAGCCGCCTTCCATCTGACGGATTTCCTGCCGGATCACCTCGTCGCGCGTTTTTGTGTTGCCTGTGATGCTGACCCGCCGGACATAAGCCCGCTTGCCCGGGTCGACGAAGATGGTGAATGCTGCGGTCCGCTTTTCCTTGTCAAGTTCGGGTGATGCGTTGACGTTCGCGAAAGCATAACCCTGCGCGCCGAGCTTGTCGGCGATCGCTTTGGTGCTCGCGTTCAGCTTTTCGCGCGAAAAGACGTCGCCCGCCTTGATCGTCACCGATTGTCGGTACTCGTCGTCGGACAGGATCAGGTCGCCGGCCAGTTTGACCGAGGAAACGACATAGCGCTCGCCCTCGTTGATGCTGACCGTGATGTAGATATCCTTCTTGTCCGGGCTGATCGACACCTGCGTCGAGTCGACGCTGAACTCCAGATAGCCGCGATCGAGATAATAGGAACGCAGGCTCTCCAGGTCGGCTGAGAGTTTCTGCTTCGAATACTGGTCGCTCTTGGTGTACCAGCTTATCCAGTTCGGCGTCCTGAGCTGGAATACGGCCAGCAGATCCTTCTCTTTGAACGCCTGCGCGCCAACGATGTTGATCTGCTTGATCAGCGCAGCCTCGCCCTCGTCGATATTGAAGTTGATCGCCACACGGTTGCGGTCGAGCGGAGTGACCGTCGTCGTGATTACCACGGCATACCTGCCGCGCGACAGGTACTGGCGCTTCAGCTCCTGTTCCGCCTTCTCGAGCGTCGCCCGGTCGAAGGTCCGCGAGAGTCCGATGCCGACTTCCTTCAGGCCCTTGATCAGCTGATCCTTGTCGAACTCCTTCAGGCCGACGAAGTCGATCTGCGCAATGGCCGGGCGCTCTTCGACGACGATGATCAGCACCTGGCCATCGTGCTCAACGCGCACATCCTTGAAGAAACCGGTCGCAAACAGCGTCCTGATCGCTTGCGCCGCCTTCTCGTCGTTCATCGTCTCGCCGACCTTGACGGGCAGGTAGCTGAACACGGTACCCGCCTCGACACGCTGGATCCCTTCGACGCGGATGTCCCTGACGACGAACGGCTCCATCGCGGTCGCCGCATGCGCGTAAGCGATCGCCAGCAGACCTGCAGGCAGGAATATCTTCATATGCTCAGCCGGAGAACAATCGATTGATGTCGTTATAGAAGGCAAACGCCATCAGCATGAGCAGAAGAGCCAGGCCAACCCGCTGGCCAACTTCCATGGTCCGTTCGGAGACTGGCCCACGCTTGATGATTTCGATCAGATAATACAACAGATGCCCGCCATCCAGAATCGGGATCGGCAGCAGGTTGAGCACACCGAGGCTGATGCTGATCAGGGCGAGGAACTTCAAATAGTAGTCGACGCCGAGCTGCGCCGACTGGCCCGCGTAGTCGGCGATCGTCACCGGCCCGCTGATGTTGCGCCACGAGACCTCGCCGACAATCATCTTGCCGATCATGCGCAGCGTGAACGCCGACTTCTCCCAGGTTTCGCTCAAGGCCTTGGCCAGGGCCGGCAGCGGCGCATGACTGACGATGGTCGTCATGGCTTCGCGCGCACGTCCGTCGTCGATCGCTGCCACGCCAATGCGGCCGACCTCCCGACCGCGTTCCTCCACGACTGCCGGCGTCACCGTCGTTTGCAGCACCTCCCCGGCGCGCCTGAGTTCGACCACCAACGACCTGCCCGGAGCCGCACGAACAGCCGCAACGATGTCTGCCCAGTTGCGTATTTCGCGGCCATCGATGGCCGTGATTTCGTCGCCAGAGCGCAGCCCGGCGGCAGCGGCCGCGCCGTCTCGACCAAGCTTGCCGAGCACCGGCGGCAGGCTCGGACGATGCAAGGCGAGCCCCAGGCGGTCAAACGCTTCACCTTCCCAACCGGACTCGCGAATCGCCGACAGCGCCAGGCGACGAAAGGCGACTTCCTGCCGGCGATTGATCACTTCCAGCTCGACCGAATCGCTTTCGGCCGCCTGACGCAACAGCAGCCAGCGCAGTTCCTGCCAGGTGCGCACGGGTTCGCCGTCCACCTTGCGGACGAGCTCGCCATCCTCGACACCGGCAGCGGCGGCAGCGCTCATTGCCGCCGGCGCAGCGAGGATAGGCTTGAACTCCTCGGTGCCGTGCCAGAACAGTCCCCAGTAGATGAGCGTGGCTAGCAACAGATTGGCGGCCGGGCCGGCGGCGACGATCGCCATCCGCTGCCCTACCGGCTGCCGATTGAAGCTGCGCGGCAAGTCTTCGGCGGCGACGCTACCCTCGCGCTCATCGACCATCTTGACGTAACCGCCCAACGGAAACGCCGCAATCACCCACTCGGTGCCATCCCGACCGAAGCGGCGTCGCCAGAGCGGCTGACCAAAACCCACCGAAAAGCGCAACACCTTGACGCCGACCCAGCGGGCGACCAGAAAATGTCCCAATTCATGCACGACGACGAGAACAGCGAGCGCGACCGCAAACGCGACAAGATAATGTATGAAGGTGCTCATCGCCCGCTCGTCTCGCCAATCACGGCCTCAGCCGCGGCCCGCGCCCGCGCATCGGCCGCCAGCACCTCATCGAGCGAAGCCGGTGCCACGCCCGCCGGCAGCCGGTCCATGACGTTTGCAATGACTCGGGGAATCTCGGTAAAACGAATCCGACCGTCCAGGAAGGCCTGCACGGCGACTTCGTTGGCCGCATTGAGCGTCGCCGGCGAGCTGCCGCCCTCGGCCAATGCGCGATAGGCAAGCGCCAGACAAGGAAAGCGCGCCGCATCGGGCTGGGCAAAGTCAAGCGCCGCGACGGCGCACAGGTCGAGTGGCTCCACACCCGCAGCCATTCGCCGCGGATAGGCCAGCGCATGCGCAATCGGTGTGCGCATGTCGGGTTGACCGAGCTGCGCAATCAGCGAACCGTCGGCGTACTGAACCAGCGAGTGAACGACGCTCTGCGGGTGAATGACGACACGGATCCGCTCAGCCGGAACGTTGAACAACCAATGAGCTTCGATCACCTCTAGGCCCTTGTTCATCATCGTCGCTGAATCAACCGATATCTTTCGCCCCATGTTCCAGGTCGGATGCGCGCACGCCTGCTCGGGGGTCACCGCTTCCAGATCGAGCGCGGCGAGTTCACGGAACGGCCCGCCGGAAGCGGTAAGAAACAGACCGACAACTCCGCATTCCTGCGGATTGCCGGCGTAGTTCTCCGGCAACGACTGGAAAATCGCGTTGTGCTCGCTGTCGATCGGCAAGAGCGTCGCAGCGTGCGCTTTGACTGCGTGCATGAAAACTGATCCAGCCATGACCAGCGCTTCCTTGTTGGCCAGAAGCACTCTCTTGCCAGCGGTGACCGCCGCCAGCGTCGGCGGCAACCCGGCAGCACCGACGATGGCGGCCATCACGGCGTCGGCCTCGGGCAGGCAGGCAATCCGGATCAAGGCCTGCCGGCCATGCTCGACCACCGTCGAACAACCGGCAGCCGCCAGGCGGGCGGCGAGTTCGGCAGCCCGCGCCTGATCGCCGAGCACCGCGTAGCGCGGCCGAAACTCGATACATTGCGCGTACAGTTGGTCGACCTGTTGATTGGCGGTCAGGGCAAGAACGCGATAGCGCTGCGCATGCAGCCGCACGACCGCCAGCGTGCTCAGGCCGATCGAACCGGTCGAGCCGAGGACGACAAGATTCTGCACCGGCGCGTCCCCCTTCATCAGCGTCCGGCGAGCAACCAGAACAGAGCGACCAGCGGCAGCGTCGAAGTCAGGCTGTCGATGCGGTCGAGCACACCACCGTGCCCCGGCAGGATCTGGCTGCTGTCCTTCAGTCCCGCAGCCCGCTTGAGCAGCGACTCGAAGAGGTCGCCGACAATGCTGATCGCGGTCAGCGCGAAAAGGACGGCGACGAGCAACGCGGCATTGTCGGCGAGCACCGCCGGCAGCTTCGAGCTGACGAGCAGACCGCAAACGGCAACGCCGAGAGCACCACCGATCGCCCCTTCCCAGGTCTTGCCCGGGCTGATGGCGGGCGCCAGCTTGTGCCGGCCGAAGCGCCGGCCGGCGAAATAGGCGCCAATATCGGCCACCCAGACGACCGCCATCACGCCGAGCAGGAACAACGGGCCGCCCTGGCGCAGTTGCAGCAGCGCCAACCAGGCCGGCAGGATGAGCAGAAAACCGGTCAGCAAACCGAGCGGCAGATTGGCCAGCGGCCAGCGCCAGCGCAACCAGAACGGCACGACAAGCAGCCAGAAAGCGGCGGCGGGCAGGTAGAACCATCGTCCGAGACGCCATCCGGCGTCCTGGAAGCCAGGCGTGAGACCGACGGCTGGCGGATCGAAAGCGGCGACGGCCGCACAGGTACAGGCGAAAAGCGCGCCAAGCGCCAGACGACCCGCCTGACCCAGCCTGATCAGGCCACCCCATTCCCAGGCGGCAATCGCGGCTACGGCCGAAACGAAGGCCAGCCAGCCAAGCGGCGGCAACTGGAAGAGCGCGCCGAAGAACAGGGCAAAGAGAAGAAGCGCGGTGATGACCCGCGTCCTAAGCATCTAGCGGTGGGTCCGACAGGCCATCCGCCGAACGGGCAGCCGACAACTGCTCGCTCGTTCGCCCAAAACGGCGTTCGCGCTGCTGGTACGACGCGATCGCCCGGTCAAAGGAGGGCGCATCAAACTCGGGCCAGAGAACGTCGGTAAAATAAAGCTCTGAATAGGCCAGTTGCCAGAGGAGAAAGTTGCTGATTCGCTGTTCGCCGCCCGTCCGGATGAATAAATCGGGTTCGGGCGCGTAACTCATCGCGAGATACGGCGCCAAGTCAGCTTCGCTCCACTCGCCCGTCTTCTCTGGTTCGGCCAGCCGCAAACGGTTGACCGCCTGCAGGATGTCCCAGCGCCCGCCATAGTTGGCCGCAATGGTCAGAACCAGGCGGCTGTTGGCCGCCGTCCGCTGTTGCGATGCCTCGATCAGCGCCTGCAATTCCGGTTCAAAACGCGACAGGTCGCCGACCACACGCAGGCGAACACCGTTGCGGTCAAGCTTGCGCACCTCCTCGCGCAGCGCCCGCCCGAACAGTTGCATCAGCAAAGAAACCTCATCTGCCGGGCGACGCCAGTTCTCGGAACTGAAAGCGAACAGCGTGAGATAGCTGACACCGCGCGCGAGGCACGCCTTGACCATCTCGCGCACCGTTTCGACGCCCCGATGGTGACCGGCAACGCGCGGCAACAAGCGCTTTCGCGCCCAACGTCCGTTGCCATCCATGATGATCGCGACATGCGCGGGGACGGCCGCCGCGGCGGGTACGCTTCTTGTCGAACTGGTAAACAGCGCCATCGGAATGCCTTGTCCGAACGCCGTCAGATGGCCATCAACTCGGTTTCCTTGTGGGCAAGCTGCTTGTCGATCTCAGCTACGTAACGATCGGTGAGCTTCTGCACTTCGTCCTGCGCGCGGTGTTCATCGTCTTCTGAACACTCCTTGTTCTTCAGCATTTCCTTGAGCGTGGCGATCGCGTCACGACGCAGATTACGCACCGCCACCTTGGCGCCTTCACCTTCCCCTTTGACGACTTTGATCAGTTCACGGCGCCTTTCCTCGGTCAACGGCGGCATCGGAACCCGGATCAGTTCGCCCTGCGCCGAAGGATTCAGCCCGAGATCCGAATCGCGAATCGCCTTCTCGACCTTGATCAGCATGTTCTTCTCCCACGGCTGTACGCCCAGGGTGCGAGCATCGATCAGGCTCACGTTGGCGACGGTATTGATCGGCACGAGCGACCCGTAATACTCGACCTGCACATGGTCGAGCAGACCGGTATGCGCCCTGCCCGTACGCACTTTGGCCAGATCCGTCCGCAGCGCCTCGATCGACTTCTGCATCTTTCGCTCGGTCAGCTTCTTCACATCTGCAATCGACATCTTCGCCTCCGTCAGGAACAATGGACCAGCGTACCTTCGTTCTCGCCCAGCGTGACCCGCCGCAAGGCTCCCGGCTTGAAGATCGAGAACACATTGATCGGCAACCGTTGATCGCGACAGAGGGCAAAGGCCGTAGCGTCCATGACCGCGAGATTCTGCGCGATCGCCTCATCGAAAGTAATCCGGTCGTAGCGTCGAGCCGTCGGATCCTTCTTGGGGTCGGCGGCGTAGATGCCGTCGACCTTGGTCGCCTTGAGAACGATTTCGGCACCGATTTCCGCCCCGCGCAAGGCAGCAGCGGTATCAGTCGTGAAGAAGGGGTTGCCGGTCCCGGCAGCAAAGATCACTGTTCGACCCTGCTCCAGATAACGGATCGCCTTGCCGCGAATGTACGGCTCGACCACCTGCTCGATGTTGAGCGCCGACTGTACGCGCGAGACCATACCGGCCGCGCGCATCGCGTCGTGCAGAGCCAGTCCGTTCATCACCGTCGCCAGCATCCCCATGTAATCGGCCTGAGCGCGATCCATGCCGCTGGCGGCTGGGGCCACGCCGCGAAAAATGTTGCCTCCACCGATCACCACGCCGACCTGCACACCCAGATCGACAATGCCCTTGATCTCGGCAACGATCCCGGTAATCGTCGGCCGGTTTATTCCGTAGGCATCGCCCCCCATGAGCGCCTCGCCCGACAGCTTGAGCAGGATGCGTTTGTATTTCGGCGTCTGGTCGGTCATCGCGGGCAGTCTCCTCGGGTCAGGTCGCTTCGTTGGCGTTGCCGCCTATTTCTGTGCCGCGGCCGCCTGGGCAGCCACTTCGGCGGCGAAGTCGTTGCTCCGCTTGGCCAGCCCTTCGCCGACGACGAACAGAGAAAAGGCGTTAACCGTTGCGCCCTTGGCCTTGAGCAACTGGGCAATCGTCTGCTTGCCGTCATCGGCCTTGACGAAGACCTGCCCGAGCAGGGTGACCTCGTTGAGAAATTTCTGCACTGAACCATCGGCGATCTTCTCGATCATCGCTTCCGGCTTGCCCGCTTCACGCGCTTTTTCGACGGCAATCCGGCGTTCGCTGTCGATCAGTTCGGCAGCGATACCGGAGGCGTCGAGTGCCTTCGGCTTGGCCGCCGCAATATGCATGGCCAAGTCCTTGCCGAGTTGATCGTCGCCCCCCGTCCGATCAACGATGACCCCGATCTTGGCTCCCCCGTGCACGTAGGACGACAGCTTGCCGCTCGCCTGCCGACGCACAAAACGCCGAATCGACATGTTCTCGCCAATTTTCCCGACCAATGCCGTGCGTGTCGACTCGACCGTCCCTTCACCCATCGGCAGTGCCGCCAGGGCAGCGACATCTGCCGGATCGTGACGTGCCACGAGCGCCGCACATTCGGCAGCCAGTTGCAGGAAGTCGTCATTCTTGGCCACGAAGTCGGTTTCGCAGTTGATCTCGACCATTGCCCCGACTTGCCCGCTGTCGGCCAGATGGATAGCGACGACGCCTTCCGCGGTAATCCGGCTAGCCGCCTTGCTCGCCTTCGAGCCGAGTTTCACCCGCAGTAACTCTTCCGCCTTGTTAAGGTCGCCCGCCGCCTCGGTCAGGGCTCGCTTGCATTCCATCATCGGCGCGTCGGTTCTCTCGCGCAGTTCCTTTACCATGCTTGCGGTAATTTCCGCCATTTCGTTCTCCACTTGCCGACACGGCCGGGAGCACCGGCCGCGCCTCGCTCAACACATTCAGGAAAAAGCAGACTCAGCAGACTCCACCAGTGAGCCCGCGGCAGGCGCCGCCAACCGGCGGCGCCGAAGATCATTCGTCGTCATCTTCCTCGACAAACTCATCCGCCGAAACGGCTTCCAGGATTTCCTCAACGAACTGACTGCGCCCCTCGAGAACCGCATCGGCAACGCCCCGGGCATACAGGCGGATCGCGCGTGACGAGTCGTCGTTGCCGGGAATCACATAATCGACACCGTCCGGCGAATGATTGGTGTCGACCACAGCAACAACCGGAATGCCCAGCTTGTTCGCCTCGGTGATCGCGATCTTGTGATAGCCGACGTCAACGACGAAAAGCGCATCCGGCAGCGATCCCATTTCCTTGATGCCACCGATCGCCTTGTGCATCTTTTCCAACTCGCGCGTGATCATCAGTGCTTCCTTCTTGCCGAGGCGATCGAGCGAGCCGTCTTCGCACATGACTTCCATTTCCTTCAAGCGCTTGAGCGACAGCTTGATCGTCTTGAAGTTGGTCAGCATGCCACCCAGCCAGCGCTGCTCGACGTACGGACAGTCGCAGCGAACGGCTTCCTCGGCCATGATCTCGCGCGCCTGTCGCTTCGTTCCGACGAACAGGATCGTGCCCTTGTTGGCCGCCAGCCGGCGCACGAAGGCCATCGCCTCGTTGTACTTGGCGAGCGTCTTTTCAAGGTTGACGATATGAATCTTGTTGCGCGCGCCGAAAATGTACGGCGCCATCTTGGGGTTCCAGAAGCGTGTCTGGTGGCCGAAATGAACGCCGGCCTCGAGCATTTGACGCATCGTTGTGGACATAAGTCTCAGTACTCTCAAGTCAGGGTTGAACCACCATTCGCCCAGCTAACTCCCACCGATCCGGCAGGCACCCTCGATCAGGCGAATGTGCGTGATGAAGCGTGCACTTCGGCGACGCTCCGCGCCCCGGTCGGGCGCAATCCTTTTCTCCGCTGATGCAAGCCAGCAAAAAGCGGCGATACTACCACCAACCGGCACAAGATTTCAATTCGCCACACGCGCCTGCGCGTCCTTCACGACCGCCCGGGGCAAGGAAGTCGGTGCCAGGCCACCCCCCACCAATTCCCCGGCCCTCGCCAAGGCAGACACTTCATGTGCTATGCACCCGGTCAACCCCATGGCTTGCCAAGCCCAACCACCTGCATCGCATCATCCAGCAAGCACCATGACAGCGTCAGCCTCGATCAGCGCACCACGCGGCAGAGCAGCGACGCCAACCACGGCGCGCGCCGGGAAGGGTTCGGAGAAGTAACAGGCCATTACCTCATTGACCGTCATGAAATGGTTCAAATCGGTGAGATACACGTTCAGCTTGACGATGTCGGAGAGCGTTCCGCCGGCAGCCTCGGCGACCGCTTTGAGGTTCTCGAAGACGCGTACAATTTGCCCATCGATGCCCTCCACCATCTGCATGCTCGCCGGGTCGAGACCGATCTGTCCGGAGAGATACACTATTCGGTCAACGACGACCGCCTGAGAATAGGTACCGATTGCCGCCGGGGCCAGCGGGCTGGAAACGATCGTTTTGTGCATGTTCCCTTCCTCTACAATGCGGGTCGCAAAAGGAGATGGTAAATGACCAGCACAGTGATCGCCAACCTGGAAAAATTGCTCGGCGGCTCACGTGATGGCGCTTTGCTGCGCTATTCGCTTGGCGCAGAGTACCTCAAGGCGGGCGAGGTCGATCGCGCCGCGACGCATTTGGCGCAGGCAGTCGCCCACGAACCGACGTATTCCGCTGCCTGGAAGCTGCTTGGCCGAGCCTTGGCGGAAGCCGGACGGGCAACGGAGGCGCTTTCTGCCTACGATCAGGGAATCGCCGTCGCCACTGCCAAGGGCGACATGCAGGCGGCCAGAGAGATGACTGTCTTCGCCCGCCGCCTGCGGCGCGCCACTGACCAAGCCGCCGGCTAGGGTCAGCGGGCCCGGCTGGCCAGCGGCGCAGTTTCGATGCCCAGTTCCTTCAGCCGCCGACGAATCACCTCGAGCTCGGCGCGTGTCCTGAAGGGACCGATGCGCAGACGCGTCTCGACGGTCGCCGGAATCCCTTCCTGCGCCAGCCGTGCCTGCAGACCCTCGGCTCGACGAGCATCCAGCAGGAGATCCGACTGCAAGGTGTAGCCGGATCCAGCGCGGGGGGCAGCGACCGCCGGCAGAACGGGCGGCGCGGGGCTCGCCGCAGGCATCGCGAGTGGCGTTACTTCCTGTGACGCTTCGCGGGGTGCGCGAGGAGGTCCAACCGGCTCTGCCGACCCCGCCGGAACACCGGCGGCCAGCGTACGGCCCGTGCCAGCCGGCGGAGAGCCAGGGACAGGCAGCCCGCCCGATGCAGGGCGGCCGGTGGGGGCCGCGCCGACCGCTTCTTGCTGACTACCCGCCAGCGCTGGCACCGGCGTTGGCTTCGGTGTTGACTCCGGCGTGGGCTGGGGCGTGGGCTCGGGCGCTGGTTCGGCGACCGGTGGCGGGGCAATCGTCGCCGGCGGCGCTTCCTTGCGGCGTACCGGAACCGGCTCGGTGAACTGCGTGCCGGCGATCATCGCCTCATCCTGTGTATTCAAGTAGTCGAAGATCGCCAGTGCGCAAAGCAGCACGACGATCAACATCGCGGCAACTCCCATGCGGCGCAGCAGTTGTCGCTTCAGCTCGGCCTGCCCATCGCCGTCAGACGCCAGCGCGCGCCCTTCGGGAGGAAGTTCAGGTGCCGAGGAGGATGTGTTTTCGTCGCCTGGCGATCGGACTGCCATTTTCTTGCCCTGCCCCTTTCCTGATCACTGAATGCCATCCGGTCGATTGCGCGCCAGCGCGACGATCAAATCTGCCTCGGCCCGCGCAATCGCGCAATGGCGGGCGATGGCCGCGGCATCGTGTCCCTGCATCGCCAGTTGCATCGCATCCTTGTAAAGCGGCGCGGCAGTGGCCACCGGTTGGGCCGCCTCGGCGAGCACCCGACGGACGTCTTCGCGCGCGGCGAGCAAGTCGGAGCGCAACTCGTCAAGCTCGCAGCGCAACTGGTACATATCGCGCTGCAGGGCGTCGATCAAGGCTTGTCCCGGAATCTCGGGCGGCGGCTCGTTCCAGGCGAAACCCGGCTCGGCGGGAAGCTCGGCAGTCTCGGTGACCGGCACTGCGCCCGCGGACACAGCCAGGGGTGCTGCGTCAGCGGCTACCGATTCGCCCGGCGCGCCCACTGGCAACGTCGGCCTGGCGTCGGGCGGCGGTTCGCTGACCGCGGTGTACGCCGCCACGGCGGCTTCTGCCGCCTTAGCCGTGCCTGCCAGCCTGCTCGCCTGCAAATCGCGTCGCAAATGCCGCATCCGCACGAAGAGGACGATGATATAAAGAACGAGCAGCGCGATGATCGCAATCAATCCTTCGCGCCAGCCCAGACTGCCCAGTTGATCGATATCCATTGCGCGCCTTGATCACGGTGTCCCGCGAGCATTATGCCAGACACTCTGCTCGCTACGCGGGCCGCGCGCCGCCCAGGCGTGCGTCGAGAGTTGACGCTCGGCAGTGTTCCCCCTGACGGACAACGGCGCCTGCCCGATCAGCGACAAGAGCCCTCGTCGAAGACGCTCGACGAGGGCTTGCAACCGCTTGGCGGGGGATCTACTGGATCGATTCGAAGACGCCCGCAGCACCCATGCCGGTGCCGATGCACATGCTGACCATGCCGTAGCGCTGCCCCGTCCGGCGCAGACCGTGAACCAGCGTCGCGGTGCGGATTGCCCCGGTGGCGCCCAGCGGATGGCCGAGCGCGATCGCCCCACCCAAGGGGTTGACGCGCGCCGGGTCGAGCTCCAGGGTGCGCATGACGGCCAGCGATTGGGCCGCGAACGCCTCGTTGAGTTCGAACCAGTCGACGTCGTCCTGCCGGATTCCGGCCAGCTTGAGGGCGCGCGGAATCGCTTCGATCGGACCGATGCCCATGATCTCCGGGGCAACGCCCGCCACCGAGTAGGCGGCAAAGCGTGCCAGCGGCGTCAGATCGAACTGCCGGAGGATCTTTTCCGAGACGAGCAACACTGCCGCCGCGCCGTCCGACATCTGCGAGCTGTTGCCGGCAGTCACCGTACCGCGTGCCGCAAACGCCGGCCGCAGCCTGGCGAGTCCATCAAGGCTGCTGTCCGCGCGCGGGCCCTCGTCATCCTTGGCCACGTATTCTCTGACAACTACTTCGCCGCTACGCAGATTGGGCACGTGGGCTTTCACCGCATAGGGCGCGATTTCCGCCGCGAAGTGCCCAGCCGCGATCGCCGCGCAAGCCTTCTGGTGCGAACCAAGGGCGAAAGCGTCCTGGTCGGCGCGCGAGACCTTCCAGCGCTCGGCAACCTTCTCGGCCGTGATCCCCATGCCGTAGGCGATCGCATAATGCTCTTCACGGGCAAAGATTGCCGGATTGAGCGCGATCTTGTTGCCGGTGATCTGGTTGAGTAGCGACATCGTTTCGGTGCCGGCACCGATCATCACATCGGCTTCGCCCAGACGAATGCGGTCCGCCGCCATGGCCACCGCCTGCAAGCCGGAAGCGCAGAAACGGTTGATCGTCACGCCAGGTACGCTGTTCGGCATTCCCGCCAGCAGTAGCCCGATGCGGGCGACATTCATGCCCTGCTCCGCTTCCGGCATCGCGCAGCCGACGATCACGTCGTCGACCAGCGCCGGATCGATCGCCGGCGCCTGCGCGAGAACCGATCGCAGCGCGTGCGCCAGCATGTCGTCCGGCCGAACATGACCGAGCATCCCCTTGCGCCGGCCGACCGGCAGGCGCGTGGCGGCGACGATATATGCGTCCTGAATCTGTTTGCCCATCTTTCGTTTTCTCCTTGCTCGTTCAGTTGCGCAGCGGCTTGCCGGTTTGCAGCATGTGCTGGATGCGCTGTTGGGTCAGCGGATTCTTCAGCAGCTCGACGAAGAGCTTGCGCTCGACGGTCAACAACCACTGTTCGTCGACCAGCGAACCGGTCTCGACCTCGCCCCCGCAAAGGGCGGTAGCCGCCGCCTTGGCCACCGCGTAGTCGTGCGCTGAAATCATCCCGCCTTCCTTCATGTTGGCGAGCATCATCTCGCAGTTGGCAATGCCGGTACGCCCGGCAACCTTGATGCCGCGCGCCGGCAGGCGCGGGTAGTAGCCCGCCTCGGCGAGGCCGCGCGCCTCACGCAAAGCGATGTAGAGCAGTTCGTTCGCGTTGAAGACGATGCGGTCCGACTCCAGCGCAAAACCGAGTTCCTTCGCCTGCACGCCGCTTTTCGACACGGTAGCCATGGCAATCGTCATGAATGCCGGCTGGATGAACTCGAACGGGTCGTTGCCGGCGGTCTTTGCCGCCATCTGTGCGGCGCGCAGCGCAAACTCCTTGCAGCCGCCACCGGCCGGAATCAGGCCAACGCCAGCTTCCACCAGACCAATGTAGCTTTCCAGCGCAATCACTCGCCTGGCCGCGTGCATCAGAAACTCGCAACCCCCGCCGAGCGCCATCCCTTGCACTGCGGCGACCACCGGCACGGTAGCGTACTTCAGGCGGAGCGAAGTGTTCTGGAACTCGGCAACGTACCTTTCCAGGAGCTCGAACTGCCCGCCGGCAATCGCCTCGGCAACTTCCTTCAGATTGGCGCCGAAAGCAAAAGGCGCCTCGTGCCAGACGACCAGGCCGCGATATCCCGCCTCAGCCCGCGCGATAGCCTCCTGCAGACCGACGATCACCTCGCGGCCCAGGGTGTGGTTCCGGGTCTTGACGCTGACGATGGCGATCTCCGGGTCCACCTGTGGCAAGCACCACAGGCGGACGCCCTCGTTTTCCCACAGCACGCGACCGACCGCCGCCGTCTCGCCGAGCACACGCTCGGGAAAGACCTGGCGTTGATAAACCGGCAGTGACGAGCGCGCCACGTAGCTGTCCGTGCGCGCCGAGTACGAACCCTGCGGCGTGTGCACCCCGCTCTCCGCGACGCGGCCGAAAACCCAGGCGGGGAGCGGCGCCGAACTCATCGACAAGCCGCCAGCGATGTCGCTCTGCACGGCCTCGGCAATCGCCGACCAGCCGGCCGCCTGCCAGCTCTCGAACGGACCCTGCGCCCAGCCAAAGCCCCAGCGCATGGCAAAATCGACATCGCGTGCGTTATCGGCGATGTCGGCCAGATGGTAAGCGGCGTAATGGAAGATGTCGCGGAAGATGGCCCACAGGAACTGCGCGTGCGGGTGCCCGCTGGCGCGCAACTGGGCGAACTTTTCCGCCGGGTCGGGATTTCTCAGGATGCCCAGCACGCTCGCATCGATCTCGCCACCGCTGTCGCGATAGTCCTGTGCAGCAAGGTCGAGCACCTTGATCGCCCGGCCATCCTTGCGAAAGATTCCGCAGCGCGTCTTCTGGCCGAGCGCCCCTTTGCCGATCAGCGCCGCCAGCCAGCCCGGTACGGCGTAGTAGTCGTGCCAGGGATCGTCGCCCAGAGTGTCCTGCATCGTCTTGATCACGTGTGCCAGCGTATCGAGTCCAACGACGTCGGCGGTGCGGTAGGTGGCGCTCTTCGGTCGCCCGATGATCGGCCCGGTCAAAAGGTCGACGACATCGAAACCCAGGCCCAGCCGCTGCGTGTGGTGCATGACCGCGAGTATGGAGAAGACACCGAGGCGATTGGCAACGAAATTTGGCGTGTCGAGCGCGCGCACGATGCCCTTGCCGAGACGCGCTACGAGCCATGACTCGAGCTGGTCGAGGAGCGCCGGGTCAGTTGCTTGCGTGGCGATCAGTTCGACCAGATGCATGTAGCGCGGCGGATTGAAGAAGTGGATGCCGCAGAAACGCGAGCGAAGGGCTTCGGGCAGACCCTGCGCGAGACGATTGATCGACAGTCCGGAGGTATTCGATGCAATGATCGCGCCGGGGGCGATAAAAGGCGCGATCTTGCGGTAGAGATCATCCTTCCACTCCATCTTTTCAGCGATGGCTTCGATGATCAGATCGCAGTCCGCCAGTTGCGCGAGGTGCTGCTGATAATTGGCGGCGTCGATATACGCCACGCGGTCCCGGCTTGCCAGCGGCGACGGCTCGTGCTTCCTGAGGGCGTCGATCGCCCTGGTGACGATGCCGTTCGGATTGCCATCACCCGCTGGCAGGTCGAAAAGCACCACCGGTACTTCGGCATTCGCGAGGTGCGCGGCGATCTGCGCGCCCATCACGCCCGCCCCGAGTACGGCGGCCTTGCGTACGATGAAGTTGCTCAAGCTGTTCTCCTTTTCTGGTCGTCCACGCTCGCCGGGAACACCCCGCAGCAGCGCTGCACACGCTACTCAAACGAACGTTTGAATTATACGTGATCAGCCTGCCACGTCAAGCGAAACCTGGCGCGGGCCGCCTGATCCGCGGACAAAAAAAAGCCCCGAAAACGGGGCTTTTCTTGCCGGAGCGGGGCGGGGCTCAGAAAGCGAGCGAATATTGCGCGCCCAGAATCCAGACGCTGGCGTCGTACTCGCCGGTCACCGTCCCGCGGTTGGTCAGCGGACTGGCCGTGGTCTCGTTCTTGTTGATCTTCGGATTCTTGACATACAGGTACGCCAGGCCAAGCTCGAGCGTCTGCTCCTTGGCCGGCTTCCATTGCGTACCGACGGAGAACCAGGTGCGGTCGTTGTCGGGCAGCGAGGTCAGGCGAGTGCTCGCTTTCTTCACCGGCGTCTGGTCGTAGGCGACGCCAAACTGCAGCTTGACTGCGTCCGACAGCGCATACGTGGCGCCCAGAGCAACGCGGTAGGTATTCTGGAAGTTGGTGTCGAGCCGTTGCGCTCGCACGCCGTTCTGCAGACCGGAGGTGCGGTAGATATCGACATTCTTGATCGTGCTCCAGCCCGTCCACGACACGTCACCCAACATGTCCCAGCGATCGCTCAGGCGCTGATTGACGCTGACGATGAACGTGTCCGGCACCTTGATGTCGGCCTTCACGTCGCTCGCACCGCCACCGGCTCTGAGCGCCGCGGCCGTTCCTTCACCAAGAGCCGAGCCGTCGCTGCTCAGCTTGACCTTGCCGTCCGTATGGTACTGAATCGCGGAGCGATACGATACGCCCACACGCGTCGACGGAGACAGGGTAAACAGCGCGCCGACGTTCCAGCCCCAGGCATCGTCGCTGAGATTCATATGCGACGTGACGCGGGAAAGGCCAAGCGTGGCGACACTCACCTGCCGATAGTAGTCGGCCTCGATCCTCTGCCAGCTCAGGCCCGCACCCAGCGACACCAGGTCATTGACCCTGAAGGCAATCGAAGGATTGAGGTTGAACGTCTTGATGTCGAACTCGTTCGACTGGGCGCTACCGCGCCACGGGTCGTCATACTTGGTCTTCAGGCCAAACGGTGCGCCGATGCCCAGGCCGAGATAAACGTCCTTGTTAAGTGCCCATGAAGCGTAGGCATTCGGGATGAAGCCCCAACCCCCGGCATCGCCGCCCTCGTCAGCACCCGCCGTCCCGCCGGCCCCAAAAACGCCAACCTGCGATCCCTTGTCGTTGAACTTGAAACTCGTCTTCACCGCGCTCAGTCCGCCGGATGCCGCCAGACGCGGCAATTGCGTCATCCCGGCCGGGTTCCAGTAGATCGTGCTGGCGTCATTCGCCTTGGCGGCCGACCCCGCAAAGGCGTTGCCCAGCCCACTTCCCTGCTCCAGAAGCTGGAAGCCCGCGGCGCCCGCGCCACCGGCAAAAGCCGCCAGGAACATGACGGACATCACCTTCATCGATTGCTTGTGCAACATCTCGAACTCCTCCTAGGATGGTGTGTCAGCAGTGGTGCGTCAGTCGTCTGCCCACCACGTTGTAAAAGCGTTCTGCCAAGCTATCCTAAGGCGGCTATCAAGAAAATTGTCGAGTTAATCGATTTCCGGCAGCTCCCTTTTCTCGCCGTGTTGGTTAATTGCAACATAGGTCAGCACGGCTTCCGTCACCTTCACGGTAATCGGCTGTGCCGGATGCCGTTCGGCGTAGACCTCGACCCGGACCCGCATCGACGTGCGGCCGGTATCGACCACCTCGGCATAGAAGCTGACCAGATCGCCAACCGAAACCGGCTGCTTGAAGAGGAAGGAGTTCACCGCCACCGTCGTCACCCGCCCGCGCGCCCGGCGCATGGCGGGAAGCGCGCCGGCGACGTCAACCTGGGCCATGATCCAGCCACCAAAGACGTCACCTTGCGGGTTCACATCGGCTGGCATCGGCACGACGCGCAGAATGGGTTGCCCATCGGGTAATCGGGTCATCGTGTCAGGCATGTCGACTCCGCAAGTAGTTCAAGGGCCCCCCGGTGAAAGGAGCAAAACCGGTTCCGAAAATGATGCCGGCGTCGGCCAGATCGGCGTCCGCCACGACGCCTTCGGCGACGAGTTGTTGCGCGCGCTCGAGCAGCGGCTGCAGCAGACGTTCAGCGAGCCCGGCGGGTACGGCGCCGGGACTGGCTTTCGCCAGTTTTCCGGCTCGGTATTCGTAGAAGCCACGCCCCGCCTTCTTGCCCAACTGGCCGGCAGCAAAACGCTCGAGCAGGCAGCGCGGCGGCTCCTCGGCGGCGCTCGCCAGACTCCTGCCGGCGGCCATGGCTACGTCGAGGCCGACCATATCGACCAACTCGATCGGGCCCATCGGCATGCCGAAGGCGAGCATCGCCTCGTCGACCGTCTCCGGCGCCAGTCCCTCATCGACCGCGCGCATCGCCGCCAGCATGTACGGTCCGAGCACCGCGTTCACCAGAAAACCGGGCGCGCTCCTGACCGGCAGCGGCAGCCGGTCGATCTGGCGGACAAAGGCGATCGCACGCCGTATCGCCTGCGCATCACTGCCCTCGGCATTGACCACCTCGACCAGCGGCATGCGGCTGACCGGGTTGAAGAAATGGATGCCGATCAAGCGCTCCGGCCGGGCGAGAACGCTGCGCAGGTCCTCCAGCCGCAGGCTCGAGGTATTCGTCGCGAGCACGGCGTCCGGCCGGATCACCGCCTCCAGACTCTGCAGCAGCGCCTGCTTGGCACCGACGTTCTCGAAGATGGCCTCGATCACGATATCGGCCTGCCGCGCCCCGTGCCCGTCAGGGTCTGGAATCAGGCGATCAAGCACGCGGCGCAGTTCGCGCTCGTCGCGGATTCGCCGGCTCCACGCCGCGTAAGCGCGCTGCAGGGCCGGTGCGATACGCTCGATTCCCTGGTCCTGCAGGGTCACCGTCAGCCCACGCAGTGCACACCAGGCAGCGATATCGCCGCCCATGACGCCGGCACCGACGATGTGCACCCGCTTCGCCGAAAAGTCGCTGCCTTTGGCAAAGGCCTTCAGACGCTCCTGCAGGAAGAAGACGCGCACCAGATTGCGTGCGGTCGGCGAACGCACGATGGTATCGATCAGCTCGGGCGCCGCCAGTGCGTTGCCCTGGTGGCGCGCCCACAGATCGATGATCGCGTAGGGCGCAGGATAGTGCTCGGGGCGCGCGCGGCGGGCAACCTGACGCCGCGCGCCGCGCGCGACGAGCTGTCGCAGCGGACCCGCCAACACGCGCTGCAGCAACGCCGGCCGGCGGCGCGCCTGATCGGCGACGACCAGCATTGCCGCCGCCTGCGTCATTACCCGTGGCGGGACGAGGTCGTCGGCCAGACCGAGGCGCTTCGCCTTCTGCGCGTCGACCGTCTTGCCGGTCAGCATCATGTCGAGCGCCGCCTGCGGCCCGATCCGTTCGGGCAGCCTGAGCATGCCGCCCCACCCCGGAACGATTCCCAACATCACTTCCGGCAGGCCGAGGCGGGTCGCCGGCTCATCGACGACGAGCAGGTAACGGCAGGCAAGCGCCAGCTCGAGGCCGCCGCCGAGACAATGACCACGCACCAGCGCCAGCGTCGGATACGAAACGCGTGCCAGCCGGTTGAACAAGTGCCAGCCACGGGCGACCAGCTCGATCCCCTTCTCAGCCGTATCAAGCTCGGTGAATTCCTCAACGTCGGCGCCAGCGATGAAGCCTGCCGCCTTGCCCGAGCGAAAGATCAGCCCGCGCGGTGGCTGGGCGTCAAAGCGATCGAGCATCCGCGCGAGTTCCTGCAGCACTGCCGTGGACAGCGAATTCGTCGACTCGCCGCCCTTGTCCAGCGTTGCCCAGACGATCCCGTCGGCGTCTTCGGCCAGTTGCCAGTGATCGTAGCCATTCAGCCCCATCTTCATCCCTTCTCCCCCGCTCCGGCCGTCCAACTTCACGCCAGCGCCTCGACCAGCATCGCGCCACCCTGCCCGCCACCGATACAAATGGCGGCAATTCCCCGCTTGCCGCGCGCGCCGCGCAAGGCATGCAGCAGATGAAGGACGATGCGCGCACCGGAGGCGCCGACCGGGTGACCAATGGCGATCGCCCCGCCATCGACATTCAGGCGCTCTTCGGGCAGGGCCCCCAAGGCGCCGCTCAGACCAAGCTTCTCGCGACAGTAGTCCGCGTCGTCCCAGGCAGCAAGACAGCCGAGGACCTGCGCGGCAAAGGCCTCGTTGATCTCCCAGAGGTCGATGTCGGCAAGCCCGAGACCGTGCCGCTGCAGGATCGGCGTTGCCGCATGGACTGGCCCCAGCCCCATCTGTGCCGGATCGAGAGCGGACCATTGGCAGTCGCTGATCTTCCCCAGCGGCTTGAGCTGCCAGCGGTCAACCGCTGCTTGTGAAGCAAGAACCAACCACGCCGCTCCATCGCTGATCTGCGAGCTGTTGCCCGGCGTCACCCGACCGTACTTGCGGTCGAAGAAAGGCTTCAGCCTGGCCAGCGCGGACAGGCTCGAATCGGCGCGCACCCCGTCGTCTTCCGCGTGAACCGTTCCCTTCTGGTCGACCAGGGGAACGATTTCCGCCAGGCGTCCAGCCGCGCGCGCGGCGAGCGCACGCTGGTGGCTGCGCACGCTGTACTCGTCCATCTGCTCGCGCGAAAGCGAAAAGCGCCAAGCCAGATTCTCGGCTGTCTGTCCCATCAACAGGCCGACCACCGGATCGGTCAGCCCCTTGAGCAGTCCGATCACCGGCGAGAACAGTTCGCGCGCGGGCAAGCGGGCAAACAGTCCGATCTTCTGCCCCAGCGTCTTCGCCTGCATCATCTGAGCGAACCAGCGCACCATCGCCGGCGAGTAGAGGAGCGGCGCGTGCGACAGCGCGTCGACGCCGCCCGCGAGGACCAGTTGCGCGCGGCCGTTCTGAATGTTGGTCATCGCCGAATCGATCGCCTGCATGCCGCTGGCGCAGTTGCGCATGACCGTCCATCCCGGCACCTTGTCGCCGCAACCGAGGCGCAGTGCAACGACGCGACCGATATTGACTTCGTCCGGCGATGGACTGGCGCAACCGAGGATGACCTCGTCGAGATCGTGCGCAGCAAACGGCTGGCGAATCAGCAGCGCCCGCCCGGCCTGCACCGCCAGGTCGCTCGCGGCAAAAGGTCCGGGCGCATTGCGCCCCTTGAGAAACGGCGTTCGCGCACCGTCGACGATATAAACTGGTTGGAAAGCCACCCTCTCTCCTCCATTCGACATTGCTGCTGCCACCCCACCGGCAGCAGCGCGGCGACCGGCCAGGCCGCCGCGCGCACAGCGCGCCCAGGATCAGGCGGCGGCCTTGTGCAACAGCGGCTGGTGCCGCGTCCGGCCAAGATCGTGCGGAAAATCGTCGACCCGGATGACCAGGTCGCGCAGTTCGTTGCGGCGCTTGAGAACGGCATACTCGGCAGCGTTCACGATGCCGGCGCGGAAAGCGGCATGCGCCAGATCACGCACGTTGGCCTCCGGGTTGTCGGCCAGAGCACCGCTCTTCTCGGCGGCGCGAATCCGCGCTTCGATCGCCTCGGCTTCGACCGTTGCGGCAAGCGCCAGTTCGAGCGCACCGACCGCCTCGGATTCGCCTTTCGGCACGTAGGCTTCGGCTGTCAGGCGGTCGCGTGCGGCGGACGGCTCGATCAGCAGCTTGGCGACCTGATGACCGATCCGATCCGACGGCACATCGTACGGGTGTCCGAGCGGGAAGACAAGCCGATAGAGCCAGCGGCCGATCCAGCGCACCGGGAAGTTGGCGATTGCGCCGTCGAAGGCCATCTGCGCCTTGTACATGGCATCCCAGATCGCCCAGTGCAGCAAAGGCGCATCGCTCGGCTGGCGTCCTTCGGACTCGTAGCGCTTGAGCGTCGCCGAACACAGGTAGAGCATCGAGAGAATGTCGCCGAGGCGGGCCGACAGCTTTTCGCGCCGCTTCAGTTCGCCGCCGAGAACGAGCATCGAGATGTCGGCGAGGAAGGCAAAAGCAGCCGAGAAACGGGTCAGTTGCTGGTAGTAGCGCCGTGTCTCGGGGGCCACCGTCGTCGGCACGGAGACGAAATGCGATCCCGTCAAACCTTTCCAGAAGGCCCGGAAGCCGTGCCGGATGGTAAAGGCAAGGTGGCCGAACAGCGCCTCGTCGAAGTCGTGCAGGCCTTGCTCGGGGTCCGGGTTGAACGCTGCGCGCATCTCCTTGAGCACGTACGGATGGCAGCGAATCGCCCCCTGCCCGAAGAGGATCATGCTGCGAGTCAAGATGTTCGCCCCTTCGACGGTAATCCCGATCGGCAGTTGCTGATACGCGCGACCGAGGAAATTCGACGGCCCCAGACAGATTCCCTTGCCGCCGACGATGTCCATCCCGTCGTTCACCACCTGCCGGGCACGCTCGGTGACGTGATACTTGGCGATGGCCGAGACGACCGACGGGCGCTCGCCGAGGTCGATCGCGCCGGCAGTCATCTTGCGCACGGCGTCCATCATATAGGTATAGGCGCCGATCCGGGTGAGCGGTTCCTCGACTCCTTCAAAGCGCCCGATCGCCGTCTTGAACTGGCTGCGCACGCGCGCATAGGCACCGACGGTGCGCGCGGTGATCTGCGCCATTCCGGTGTTGGACGAGGGCAGCGAGATCGACCGACCGGCCGCCAGGCACTCCATCAGCATGCGCCAGCCCTGACCGACCATCGCCGGACCGCCGATGATGTAGTCGAGCGGCATGAAGACGTCCTTGCCACGCGTCGGCCCGTTCATGAACATCGCGTTGAGCGGGAAATGACGGCGGCCAAGTTCGGCGCCGGGAGTGTCGCGCGGCACCAGAGCGCAGGTGATGCCGATGTGCTTGCGCTCGCCGAGCAGCCCGTCCGGATCGAAGAGGTGAAAAGCCAGGCCGAGCAGCGTACACACCGGACCCAGCGTAATGTAGCGCTTGTCCCAGGTGACCCGCATGCCGACGACTTCCCGACCCTGCCAGATGCCCCGGCAGACGATACCGAAGTCGGGAATGGACGCGGCATCCGACCCGGCCCACGGACTGGTCAGGGCAAAAGCGGGAATTTCCAGGCCCTTGGCCAGACGTGGCAGGTAATGGTTCTTCTGCTGCTCGGTCCCATAGTGCAGCAGCAACTCGGCCGGGCCGAGCGAGTTGGGTACCATCACCGAAACCGCCAGCGCAGAGCAGCGCGTCGACAGCTTGGTGACGATTTGCGAATGTCCGTAGGCCGAGAACTCGAGACCGCCGTACTTCTTGGGGATGATCATGCCGAGGAAGCCCTTGTCCTTGATGTACTGCCAGGCTTCGGGCGGCAGGTCGTACAACTCGCTGGTCACCTGCCAGTCGTCCACCAGGGCACAGGCCTGCTCGACCTCGTTGTCCATGAATGCCTGCTCCTCGGCGCTCAGGCGGGGAACCGGATAGGCAAGCAGTTTGCTCCAGTCGGGATCGCCGCGAAACAGTTCGCCGTCCCACCACACCGTGCCCGCTTCCAGCGCTTCGCGCTCGGTGTCGGACATCTGCGGCAGTATCCGCTTGTAAGTCTTGAAAATCGACCGGCTGATCAGCGCCCGTCGCAACGGACGGACGCCAAAAAGCACGGCCACGCTCACCAGCGCGAGGCCGATGAAACCCCAGACGATCGTGCCAATCATTGCTGTTTCTCCTGTCGTTATGGTCTGTTGTGCGGCATGCTGCCGCGCCCTTCGTCGGCCACCTCTTGCGGTGACTCTTCTTGTCGGATCGGCAGGTCGCCGAACTGTGGTAGCGGCGCGCGCAAGCCTCCGAGCAGAAACGGCATCAGGCGCTGTGCCAGGCGTCGCGCGTGGACCGTGGCGCCGTCCTCGGGCGACACCGTTTCGCCTGCCAGATCGTCCAGGCCGCAACCGGTGACGACCTCCAGCACATCGGTGCCAGCGATCGCGTACGACATCGCGCCAAGCATGAAATGCAGGCGCCAGACGATCTCCGCCTTCGGTACGTCGGGCAACGCGTGGAAAAGCGCCCGCTTGTAACGATCGATCACTTGCGCGTACTCGCCGGCAAAGAAGGTGCGGATGAACTCGGCCGGATCGGTCAGCGTACGACCCAGCAGGCGCAGGAAGGTCATCCCGCCGAGCGCTTCGTCCTCGCCCATGCGCAAGAGCGTGCCGAAGAAAGCTTCGAGGATCTGCGACGGTTTCAGCGGCGCACCGGCGGCCTGCGCTTCGAGCCGATCGAGCGCCTGCAGGCGCTGATCGTTCAGCCACGTCAGACGTCGCCGAAAAACCTCGCGCAGCAGTGCCTCCTTGGACCCGAAGTGATAGTTGACCGCGGCCAGGTTGACCTCGGCGGCGCCGGTGATCAGGCGCATCGAGGTCGCCTCGTAACCGTTCTCCATGAACAGCCGCTCCGCGACATCGAGGATGCGCTCGCGCGTATCGTGATTCGCCCTTTGTTCAGACATCTGTCGCCATCCCGGAAAAATCAGGCTGCCCGGCCTGAGGAAGCGCCCGCAGCGCTCGTTCAACAGGGACAGACCGGGATCTAGTTCAAACGTTCGTTTAAATTCTAAAGTGACACGCTGCCGAATGCAAGGCCTATTCTTTGCCAACAACCATGTTTCAGCGCGCTGCGCCTTTGCCTTGCGCACGGTAACTGCAGCAACCTGAATTCCTCTATTCGACAGCGCCGCTGGATCAGTCGCTTGACGCCGGGCGCTTGCTTGAGTTTGACCAGATGACGCCAGCCAAGCGCTGCCATCGCGGCCATCCAGCGTTTATTGCCGAAAGCAGGGTCGCCGCGCGCGAGGAAGGGGCGTTCCGCCAGGGCGAGCCCTCGGGCAGTTCGTGCAGTCGAGGCAGCCGCCGTCTGACCAAGATGCATGCCATGGCCCGGACGCTGTGCTGCGGTGCTTGAGAGCGGCGTCGGCAACGATGCATACTGCACACCTTTTGCACCGCTCCCCGATCCCGTCGTGTCCTGCCACGCCCATGCGCCGCACTAGCCGTTCCGCCCTCCCCGTCTCGGCTGTCGACCGCCCGCCAGCCGAAGAGGCAAGCCTCTGGCCGACCCTGCACAAGCTCGGCCCCTACCTCTGGCAGTACAAGTGGCGCGTCATCTTCGCGCTCGCCTGCCTGGTCGGCGCCAAGCTGGCCAACGTCAGCGTGCCGCTCATTTTCAAGCAGATGATAGACAGCCTGAGCGGCAGCGAGCAGGCTCTTGCGCTGCCGGTACTGCTGCTGATTCTCTACGGCTGCTTACGCTTTTCAACTTCGCTGTTTACCGAGTTGCGGGAAATCCTTTTCGCGCGAGTCACCCAGCGCGCGGTTCGCCGTATCGCTCTCGAAGCGTTTCGCCATCTGCACGAGCTGTCGCTACGCTTCCATCTGCAACGCCAGACCGGCGGCGTTTCGCGCGACATCGAACGCGGTAGCCGGTCGATCTCGAACCTGATCAGCTACACGCTGTATTCGATCCTGCCGACCGTGGTCGAGATCTCGCTCGTCCTGGTCGTGCTCCTGGCCAACTACGACGCTGCGTTCGTGCTCATCACGCTGCTCTCTCTGATCGCCTATGTGCTGTTCACGATCAAGGTCAGCAACTGGCGAATCGCCATTCGGCGACGGGTAAACGACGCCGATTCAGCCGCCAATACGCGCGCGATCGACAGCCTGCTCAACTACGAGACGGTCAAGTATTTCAACAACGAGGAATATGAGGCACGCCGTTACGACCAGCAGATGGTCGACTGGGAAGATGCCGCGACGCGCAGCCAGATTTCGCTCTCCTGGCTCAACCTCGGTCAGCAGATCATCATTGCGCTCGGTGTCACGGCGATGATGTGGCTCGCCGCGGCGGGCGTCGTCGACGGCCGGCTGACCATTGGCGACCTCGTGCTGGTCAATGCATTCCTGATCCAGCTCTACATGCCGTTGAACTTCCTCGGAGTGATCTACCGCGAAATCCGCCAGGCGCTGACCGACATCGAGCGCATGTTCGCCCTCCTCGCGGTGAACCGGGAAATCGCCGATGCACCTGCCGCGACCGTCCTGGCTCCAGGCCCGGTCGAAGTGCGCTTCTCCGCCGTCGACTTCTCGTACGAAGCGAACCGCCAGATCCTGCACGGCGTCGATTTCACCATCCCGGCCGGACACACGGTCGCCGTCGTCGGCGAATCTGGTTCAGGCAAGTCGACGCTGGCACGCCTGCTCTACCGCTTCTATGACATCAGCGCCGGCTCGATCTGCCTCAACGGGACCGACCTGCGTCAGCTCACGCAGGCCAGCCTGCGCACCGCGATCGGCATCGTCCCGCAGGATACGGTGCTGTTCAACGATACGCTGTTCTACAACATCCAGTACGGTCGACCGACGGCCAGCCGCGATCAGGTGCTGGCGGCAGCCGAGGCGGCACAGCTTGCCGGATTCATCGACATCCTGCCCGACGGCTACGAAACGCGCGTTGGCGAGCGCGGGCTGAAGCTCTCGGGCGGCGAAAAGCAGCGCGTCGCCATCGCGCGCGCCTTGCTCAAGAATCCCCCGGTGCTGATTTTCGACGAAGCCACTTCGGCGCTCGACTCAAGGACCGAAAAGGCGATCCAGTCCAGCCTCGACAGCGCCGCGCGCGGCCGCACGACGCTGGTCATCGCGCACCGGCTGTCGACCATCATGCAGGCCGATCAGATCCTGGTCATGGACGGCGGCCGCATCGTCGAACGCGGCACGCATACGCAATTGCTCGAGGCCGGCGGGGTCTACACCCAGATGTGGTCGCTGCAGCAGCAGGAGGAGTCGGGCGAGCGCTTGTAGGCCGCCGCGACAGCCATCGTAGCCATCCACAGCGATCGTCGGCGAGCGAGCGCTGGCCCGGCACAAGCGACCGCCGGCGACCACCCGCCCGCTTGCCGGCTGCGCGCGTGCAGCTCAGCCGCCTTTGCCATGCGCGTCCCGCCAGGCGTCGCGCATCTCGCGCTTGAGCGTCTTGCCGGCGGCGTTGCGCGGAAAGTCGCGCATGACCTGCACCGCGTGTACGCGCTGGTAGCGCGCGCCGACGTTCTGGTTGATCCACTCGCGCAGGTCTTCGGCCGCGACCTGCGCGTCGCCGTGCAGGATGACGGCTGCCACCGGCGTTTCGCCCCACTTGTCGTGCGGCACGCCGAAAACCGCCACTTCGCGTACCGCCGGGTGGCGTGCCACCACTTCCTCGACGTCGCGCGGGTAGATCTTGACCCCGCCGCTGTCGATCATGTCCTTCTTGCGGTCGACCAGATAGAGGTAGCCTTCGTCGTCGGTGTAACCCAGATCGCCGGTATACAGCCAACCATCGCGAATGGCCTGTTCGGTCAGGTCGGGCCGTCCGTAGTAACCGAGCATCTGCGACGGACCACGCCCGACAATCTCGCCGACCTCGCCCGGCAGCGCGTCGCTCCCGTCGTCGCGCACGATGCGCATCTCGAAGAAGAACGGCGGCGAGCCGACCGAGCCCGCCTTGCGGACCGACTGCGTCTTGTCGAGGATCGTCCAGAAGCCTTCGGTCAGGCCGTAGAGTTCGTAGAAGCGATCGGGCAGCAGGCGGTTGAGCTGATCCTTGTGCTCCTGATAGAGCGGCGCGCCAAGCGAGAGAATCATCTCCAGCGAGGACAGCTTGGCGGGTGAGAAATTCGGCGCGTTGAGCACGGCAATGATCTGTGCCGGGACCATCATCGTATGCGTGACGCGTTCGCGCGCGATGATCTCTATCGCCTCACAGGCGTCGAATTGGCGCTGCAGAACGTAGCGCCCGCCGAGGAAGAAGCACGGCATGAGAGTGACGAAGGCGCCGTTGAAAACGATCGCACCAGTATGCAGAACGACCGATTCCGGACTCATCCGCCAGGTCGAAGCAAACAGCGTGCAGTACATCGAGCGCACGAAATGGCTGTGCATGATCCCCTTCGGCAAGCCGGTCGTGCCGCTGGTGTACATGATGTTGAAGAGATCGGACGGACCGACCAGCGCCGGTTCCAGCGGCCGATCCGGAAAGCCCGCGACGAGTGCCGCATAGTCGCCGTAACCGTCGGCGGCCCCATCGACGAGCAGCACGCGCGCGCTGCCGAGCGCCGGAAGTTCGGCCAGCACCTGCTCGACCACCGGCAGCATCGCCCGCTGGGTAAGCAGGCACGCGGCACCCGAGTCGCGCAGCAGACTGGCCAGCCCGGAAGCCATCAGCAAGGGGCTGAGCGGGACGAGCACAGCGCCGACCGTCGGTACCGCCCAATAGATTTCGAGCAGTTCGCGGCAGTTGCCAAGCGCCGTCGCCACGCGATCGCCCGGGCCGATGCCGAGCGCGCGCAGCAACTGCGCACAGCGGCTGACGCGGGCGGCGAACGCCTGCCAGGTCAGTTGTTCGTCCTCGAAGACGACGGCGATTCGATGCGGAGTGAAACGGGCGTGATGCCTGATCAGCGTCGCGAGTTGCAGCATGGTTGTCCTTTCGAAAGCGGGCGAAAGTGATGCCCGGAAAAACGGCCTCGTCGTGCGCCGGGGGACCTGCCGGCGCCCGCCGGGGCACGCCATCGCAGCGCAACAAAGCGACTACTATACAACGTTGCCGGACGCCTCGAATACCGACTGGTGGAAGCTCGCCGAGCGCATCCGGCCCACCCCGGAGGCTCGCCATGGACCGCCGCAGCGCCCGCGCCAAGCGCCTTTTCCGGCAGTTCCCGAGGGACGAAAAATAATCGCGCGCGGCCAGGCAAAGCGGCTAAACAATTTATCCGCAGAGGAGTAGAATGGTTTGTGCGGTGCAGAATCGCAAGCTTGAACGCAAGCGCCGGGTGAGCTCTCAGCATGCGGCGCTGCCTTTGCTGCACAGCCCCGGGCGGCACTGATCGCGCTGCGTGCGCTGCTCTGGGCAAAGGGGACTTCACTGGATTTCTGTATTTCTGGTTTTCGGCCGGCGCGCCGGAATTGCCTGATCGTCGGTCGCCCTGAGCAGGGCGACCGAATTTGACTCACGTTTCACGTCTATCGACGGAGGTTGGAAAAATGTATGCACTGTTAAGGGAAATGCCTGACTTCACAACCAGCTGGTGGAGATACATGCTGGCGATGATGCGCGCTTCGAACCGCGAGATCAGCGAAATGAACGACAACCTCTTCATTGCCGCACACATTGCGATGAATGCGGCGCGCGACAACCCGCTCAGCATGCTGGAAACCTTCGAGATCCTTGAGCACAACGTGGGCATGATGCGCAAGGGCCTGGCCGGCATGCAGGGCAAGATGGCCGACTATGCCTTCGACCAGGTCGAAGAAGGCACGCGTGCCTTCATGAATTCGCTGCTCAGTTCGGAAGGAGAAAAGCTGAGCGGTTACATGCGGCGCGAAGCCGAGATCATGGAAGCCGTATCCAACTTCAACGAACAGATCGAAGCGATCGCCGATGAATTCGGCTTCCACTTCAACACGTCGAACTACAAGCTCGTCCATGAAACCGACTCCTTCCAGCTCTATCAGGTGCTGCCGCTGAAGAAGGGCGTCGAGGTGCGCAGCGATCTGAAGCCGGTCATTCTCGTGCCGCCCTACATGCTCGGCGTGCACATCCTCTCGTTCCTGCCCTACGAGAACAAGAGCTACAGCCACTCGTTCGCCAATGAAGGCATCCCGACCTACGTGCGCGTCGTCAAGGACATCATGACCAATGAAAAGGTCCAGAAGATGACGCCCGAGCAGGACTGCGAGCAGACGCGCGAGCTGTGCGCCAAGGTGATGGAGCTCAACGGCGGCAAGAAGGTCACCCTGAACGGTACCTGCCAAGGCGGCTACATCTGCCTGATGAACATTCTTTCGGGCAAGCTGCGCGATGTCTGCGATGCGCTGATCACCAACGTCACACCGGTCGACGGCACGTACAGCGACGCCATCAGCGGCATGCCGACGATGCACCACGACTTCATCACGACCACCCTGCCGAGCGGCAACAAGGTGGCCAATGGCTATCTGCTGAGCCTCGGCATGCGCTTCGTCGCCATCGACCGCGAAACGCCGCTGGTCAAGGTGCTCGACCAGGTCTCGCTGCATCGCGCGACCGACCTCAACCCCGGCAAGACGCCCGCCGCGCTCTTCCGCTGGTTGCTCAAGGAGCGCGTGCACCTGCCGCTGGCGATCGCCAACATGAGCTCGCACACCTTCCAGGATCCGATCGCCGATGACGGTACCTTGCCGGTGAAGCTGTTCGACAAGCCGCTCAACATCAAGTCGCTGGTCGACCTGAACGTACCGTGGTACCAGAACTACGCGATCAAGGACGACCTGGTTACGCCACCCTGCGCGACGGCTGGCAACAAGTACCTCGAAGGCTGGGACAAGCTTGAATCGGTCGCTTTCTTCGGCGGTCACGTCGCCATCCTGACCAGCCCGTTCGGCAAGAAATCGCCCGTAAACGGCACTTTCACCGACGCCAACGGCAAGGCGGCGCGCGGTCCCGTGAAGTTCCAGGTCGACATTTCCGCCTGACGCCACACTGGAGACTCTGCTTATGAGCTACGCGAACATTATTGCCGAGACGCGCGGCAAGGTCGGCCTGATCACGCTCAACCGGCCGAAGCAGTTGAACGCACTGAACGATGAGCTGATGGACGAAATGGGCCGTGCGCTGGCCGATTTCGAGGCCGACGAGAACATCGGGGCGATTGTCATCACTGGCTCCGACAAGGCCTTTGCCGCAGGCGCCGACATTACGGTCATGCAGTCACTGTCGTACATGGAAGCCTACAAGGGCAACTTCATCACGCGCAACTGGGAATGCGTCAAGAACTGCCGCAAACCCGTGATTGCTGCCGTTGCCGGCTACGCGCTGGGCGGTGGCTGCGAACTGGCAATGATGTGCGACATCATCCTGGCCGCCGACACAGCGGTTTTTGGTCAGCCGGAAGTTCGTCTGGCCATCCTGCCCGGCGCTGGCGGCACGCAGCGCCTGCCGCGCGCCGTGTCGAAAGCCAAGGCGATGGACCTCTGCCTGACCGCGCGCAACATGGATGCGCAGGAAGCCGAACGCGCCGGGCTGGTGTCACGCGTCGTTCCCGCCGACAAGCTGCTCGAGGAAGCTCTCGCCGCGGCCAGCCGGATCGCCGGCTTCTCGCTGCCGGTGGTTTTGATGATCAAGGAATGCATCAACCGCGCCTACGAGAGCTCGCTCGCCGAGGGCTTGCTCTTTGAACGGCGCACCTTCCATTCGGCATTCGCCCTGGATGACCAGAAGGAAGGGATGACCGCCTTCGTCGAAAAGCGCAAGGCGTCTTTCAGCAACCGCTGAGCCTGCGCAACGACCCCTGGGGGCGCACGTCCGTAATGGCCGGCCGCCCCTAGGGAATTTACCCGACGGCCAGACCAGCCTGATCGGCTGCGCCAGATGGAGCCGTCGCCTCTGCCGGTCGGCACCCGAGCCCACACCTTGGCAGCCGGCATCGCCCTGCGCGGTAGACCCCGCCACCACGAATCACCAACTCCCGGCACGCCAGCCACCCGACTGCTGCGCCAGCGAACGCGCGACCAGGCTTCAACGGGCGCCGGTCTGCGGTAGAATTCGCCGCCCTGCCCCATCGGCAAGCCGCAAACCAGCAAGGAGATGGAAGAATGTCCGGACACGGTTTCCACGTGCATGGTCCGCACGATCACGAAGTCGAACATGTCGCCCAGCATGGAGGCGACACATTTACCTCGCGCGTCGCCGTTCTCACCGCCATCCTGTCGACCGTCGGCGCAATCTTTGGCTACCTCGGCGGGCACTCGCAGAATGCCGCACTGATCTACAAGAACGAGGCGGCGATCCAGAAGACGGCAGCCTCGAATCAATGGAACTACTATCAGGCGAAGAGCAACAAGCAGAACCTCGCCGAACTGTCGATCACGTTGACGACCGGCGAGGCGCGCGAGAAGTACGTGCAGGAAGTCGAGCGCTACAAGAAGGAAAAACAGGAGATCAAGAGCGACGCTGACAAGCTCGAAGCAGCGGCAAAGGAAGCAGACCGCAAGAGCGACCACGAAATGCATGTGCACGAGCGCTGGGCGCTTGCCACGACCCTGCTCCAGATTGCCATTGCGATGGCCGCCATCACGCTGCTCACGCGCAAGCGCTGGATGCTCTTCGGCGTCTACGGCGCCAGCCTGCTCGGCATCGGCGTCGGCATCCTCGGTTACCTGGCCTGAACGAGCTCCCGGCTCGCGCCGCCTTGCTGCTCGCTGCGCGCGGCAGCGTGTCGCCGCCGCGCGTCATCCGGGCGTAGGGCAGATCACGTCGAGCGCGCGCAAATTTGCCGCGCCAAGGCGTCGATCGCGGATGGGCTCAGATCATCGGTGGGAAAATTCTGCGGGGCGGCAAAACCGGCGTAGTTGCGATTCTGCGAGCGAAAATAGAGCGGGTCATAATGCTGCTCGAGCAATTCGCCGACCAAGGCGCGCCAATCACCCTCAAGCACCTGTTCGCGCCAGCGGGCTATCGTCTCTACGCTGCGCAGATGGCGCAACGAAGCAAGCCTTTCGTTCAGCCATTCGGGCGCACGCAGAAAATATGCGTAGTCGCGTAACAGGTAGTCGACGCGTGCGGTAAACGCGGCGTCGATGTTTATGCAACAGCCGGCGCGCATCGTTTCGATCAGCGCTGCCGGCAAGTGCAGTGTACCGATCTTGCGGCTTTCCGCTTCGACATAAACCGGGCGCTCGCGGTCGAAACGCTGCAGTGCGACGAGCAGCCGCGATTCGAACATTTTCTGCGCAGGCTGCGGCGAATCGGGCAAGGAGCCAAGCACCGAACCCTTGTGACAAGCAATCTCCTCCAGGTCGAGCACCTGTTCGCCCAGGTGGCCGATCGCCTGCAGGACGCGGCTCTTGCCGCTGCCCGTCGGCCCACAAACGACCTTCAGCCGCAGGCCCAGCGGCAACTCGTTCAGTGCCGCAACGACCAGCCGCCGATACGTCCGGTAGCCGCCTGCCAATTGCTGCGCATCCCAGCCGACCTGGCGCAAAACATGCGTCAGCGAGGCACTGCGCTGCCCGCCGCGCCAGCAAAGGACAAGCGGCCGCCAATCGCGCGGCCGCTCGGCAAAGTGCTGGCGCAGATGCTGCGCGATGTTCTCGGCGACGTAGGCGGCCCCCACCTTACGCGCAGCAAACGCGGAAACCTGCTTGTACAGGGTTCCCACCTCGCAGCGCTGGCGATCATGAAGCACCGGATAGTTGCGCGAACCGGGAACATGATCCTCGGCAAACTCGGCTGGCGAGCGAACATCGACGATCTCGTCGAAGGACGACAAGTCGCTCAAGTGCTCAATGCTGGCGATATCGTGTTTCATGCCAGTGAAGCCTCGCCCGATCGGCGCTGGTTGCAGGTCCTCATTTGAGCAGTGGCTCCAGACCACGCCAGACGTTGTCGAGCAGCAAGGGCTGCGCTTCCGCCGTCGGATGCAGATTGTCCGCCTGGAAGTAACGCGCCTGCGTGGCTACGCCGGCAAGCAGGAAATCGACCAGAGGCGTCCGGCGCGCCTTGGCCACCGCTGCGAAAGTCTGATGAAAGTCGGCCGCGTAGCTGCCGTAGTTGGGCGGGATGCGTTGGCCGACGAGCAGTACGCGCGCCTTCCGCTGCTGGGCCGCGTCGACGATGGCGGTCAGATTGGCGCTCATCTGACTGACCGGCAGTCCGCGCAGACCGTCGTTGGCACCGAGCGCGACGATGACGATCTGCGGCGTATAGCGGTTCAGCGCCGCCTCGATGCGCGCCCGACCGCCGCTCGTCGTCTCACCCGAGATGCTGGCATTGACGACGGTATAATCGAGCTTCCTCTCCTGCAGACGCCGGGCCAGCAAGGACGGCCAGGCTGCCTCCTGAGCAATACCGTAACCCGCCGAGAGAGAATCGCCGAAGACGAGGATGTTCTTCTGTGCCAGCGCTGCCGGAGCGAAAAGCAAGGCTCCGACCAGGAGCAAACCCTGAAAGCTTGAGAGACGAAACATGGTGGACAATACGTCGATGGTGGTTGAGGTAAAGAAACTGACCCGGCGCGTCGACAACGGCGGCGAGCCGTTGACCATTCTGCACGACATTTCGTTCGCCGTCGCTGCCGCTGAAACGGTGGCGATCGTCGGCGCCTCGGGTTCCGGCAAGTCTACCCTGCTCGGCCTGCTGGCCGGCCTCGATTTGCCGACCAGCGGCTCGGTCAGCCTCGCCGGCGAGGACATCACCCGCCTCGACGAAGATTCCCGGGCCGTCCTGCGCGGTCGCTTGCTGGGCTTCGTCTTTCAGTCATTCCAGTTGCTGCCTTCGCTGAGCGCGCTGGAAAACGTCATGCTGCCGCTCGAACTGGCCGGCGCAGCAAACGCCCGCAGTGAAGCCGAGTATTGGCTCCAGCGCGTCGGCCTGGCGCATCGACTGCGACATTACCCGAAGCACCTGTCCGGTGGCGAACAGCAGCGCGTCGCGCTGGCCCGCGCATTCGCGCCGCGCCCACGCCTCGTCCTGGCCGACGAACCCACCGGCAATCTCGACGCAGCCACCGGCCACCAGGTGATCGACCTGATGTTTGCGATCAACGCCGAGCGCGCCACGACCCTGCTGCTGGTGACGCACGACGAAGAAATCGCCGCCCGCTGTTGCCGGCGGCTACGCATGCACGCCGGCGAGCTGGTCGAAGTCTGAGCCCGTCTGAAGAGATTTCTACTGACTGGCCTCCAGCTCCCAGTCGTACATCCACACCTGACAACGCGCGCCATCGTTCCAATACACGACGCGATAGGTGTTCCCGTTGTTGTCGAGCGACAGCGAGTCGACCCGCCCGACCATGTCAATCGCCTTGATGCGGACCGCCTGCCCGAGGTCATACGCAAACTCAACCGTTCTCAAATCGTCCTCCCGTCGAAAAATCGGCGCTGACCGCGCGCTGCGCACTCAACTGTCCGCCGAATCGCAAGTCTAATGGAAATCTTCCGTGCACCGCGTTCGCCGCCGGATTACCCGGCAAGCATTCGCTTGCTTCCGGCGCAAGGTGAACTAGACTCAGCTCATGGCAGGCGGCAGGCAGGCTGGACACCTGCCACAGGCCAAGCCGAGACGCGGCACCAGGCGCAGGCACGACGAAGCCCACAGCAGTCAACCGCAAGGACGAAGAGGAGGAAGTCATGACGGACCATCCCACATTTTCCGCGTCAGCCACGCGCGAACCCGAGCGCACGAGCGGACGTTTCGTCGTTACCTTCCGTGACGACGACGTCGCGAAAGGCATGGCAACGCTGGCCAAACGAGCCGCTATCCGGAGCCTTCCGAGCGCCGCCGATTTCACCGATTCGGCCCTCGACATGACGCAGCTCAGCGCCGCCGGCGGCGCCGTCTTTCCCACCCTCGGTGTTGCCGTCGTGACGCTCGACGACGACGCGCTGAGCAGCCTGATGGCGGCACACAGCGATGACGCCGACGGCGCGATCCTCGACATCGAGCCCGAGCGCATGTTCTACGCGCTGACCGACGACGCCGGCCTGTCGCTCGCCTATCTGCAGGGCTATCGCGACGCTGCCGACAACCTTTACGAAAGAGCGCGCGCCAGCGTCGACGCCGCCACGGCGGCCGCCGCCAGCGGCTTTTTCGACGACGCCCAATCGACCTGGGGCCTCAAGGCAACGCGCGCGGTCAACTCGCAGCGCACAGGCAGCGCGATCAAGCTCGCCGTCCTCGACACCGGCTTCGACCTGCAACACCCGGACTTCCGCGGCCGGCGGATCGTTACCGCTTCCTTCGTTTCCGGCCAGACCGTACAGGACGGGCACGGCCACGGCACGCACTGCATCGGCACCTCCTGCGGCAGCACCGACGCCAGTGGCCGGCGCTACGGCGTCGCCCAGAAAGCGACGATCCATGCCGGCAAGGTCCTCGCCGACAACGGCAGCGGCTCGACCTCGGGGATTCTGGCCGGCATGGAATGGGCGATCAACAGCGGCTGCCAGGTGATCTCGATGTCGCTCGGCAATACCGTCAGCACACCGTCGACCGCCTACGAAAAGATCGGCCAGCGCGCCCTGCAGAAGAAGTGCCTGATCATTGCGGCCGCCGGCAACCATCGGCCAGGGACCGTCGGCCAGCCGGCCAACAGTCCGTCGATCCTGGCCGTCGGAGCGGTCGACAGCCAGATGCGGCTGGCTTCGTTCTCCTGCGGCTCGGGTAACGCGGGCGGAGCCAACGTCGACCTGGTCGGACCAGGCGTTGCCGTATACTCGTCGACCAAGCTGCCGACGCGCTACGCAAGCTGGAACGGGACCAGCATGGCGACCCCGCACGTCGCGGGCGTAGCCGCGCTGTGGGCGCAGACCTCTGCCGCCAATCGCGGCGCAGCGCTCTGGCAACTGCTGACCGCACGCGCGCTGCGCCTGCCGCTCGCCGCGAGGGATGTCGGCGTCGGCCTGGTGCAGTCGCCGCCGACCTGACCGTCAGGCGCAAGGCCGGGCCGTCGCCCGGCCTTGCGCTCTACCGGCGAGCCGCTGCTGGCCGGAGCTTTGCCTTCCGCCGCTGATCGGCCTTTGAACGAGGTGAGAACGAGAAAATGGACGAAGCACAAGTGCAGTCAGTCATTGTCACCATCGACGATGCGCACCTCGCCGACATCCAGTCAGTCGCGCACCGCCTGGGCGCGGCTGGCTTGCAGGTGTCGCGCGTCATGTCGACGATAGGCATCATCGCCGGCAGCGCCCCGGGATCGTCGATCGCCCATCTGAAGGCGGTGCGCGGCGTATTGGAGATCGAGGCAGATCGGGAAATGCACGCCTTCGGCGGCGCCGAATAGCCGACCACTTCGCTTGCCCGCCGGACCACCGGCAGGCAAGCGACTCAGGCCTGAGCCCCGCGCTCGATGATCACGCCAACGCGGCGCACGCCACGCAGCGTGCCGAGCTTGGCGATCGAAACGCGCACCCAGGTGGCGCCGAAATCCTCAAGCAGCAGCGTCGCGACGTACTCGGCCAGGCGTTCGAGCAGATTGAACTGGCGCGCTGCCAGCTCGGCCACCAGCCGCTCGACGACACTGGCGTAGTCGATCGTATCCCCCAACTCGTCGCTGGCGCCGGCGCTGGCCGTCGACGTCCCGATCTGCAGCGAAATCTCGACCGTCTGCGCCAACGCCCGCTCGCGCGGATAGATGCCGATCAGGGTCGAAGCGCGAAAGTCTTCAATGAAGATGATGTCCATGCCGGGCTGCGTCGTGTCGGTGTACAATTGATCGGCCACCGCAGGCGAGAGCGATGACGGGCGGCGAATTTTAACCCAGAGCCCCCGCCAAACCTACGCACGAACACGCTCCGATGCACTCCCACCTGAACATGCTGCTGGCCATCCTCGCGGCCTACCTGCTCGGTTCGGTCTCCTTCGCGCTCGTCGCCAGCCGCATTTTCGGACTGGCCGATCCGCGCACCTATGGATCGAAGAACCCCGGCGCCACCAACGTGCTGCGTAGCGGGCACAAGGGCGCAGCCGTGCTGACACTGATCGGCGACGCCGCGAAAGGCTGGCTCGCCGTTTTCCTGGCCGAGCGCTGGGCGCCCGTGTTCAATCTCCCCGACTTCACCGTCGGCCTCGTCGCGCTGGCCGTCTTCCTCGGCCATCTCTACCCGATCTTCCTGCGCTTCAAGGGAGGCAAGGGCGTCGCCACGGCGGCCGGCGTGCTGCTCGCGATCGACCTCAGACTTGGCCTGGCGACGCTCGCCACCTGGCTGGTTGTTGCATTCGCCTTGCGCTACTC
>NZ_JAVMKF010000068.1:0-7170 GCF_031732815.1 Accumulibacter sp.
CAGCCGCCTGTCCGGCGGGCAGGCGCAGCGGCTCGCGATCGCCCGCGCGTGGCTGCGCGATGCACGCCTGGTCATCCTCGACGAGGCGACCTCGCACCTCGACGCGGCGTCGGAGGCGCGCATCCGCGACGCGGCGCGGGCGCTGCTGGCCGGCCGCACGGCGTTGATCATCTCCCATCGCCACCGGCTGGCCATCATCGCCGACCAGGTGGCGGTCATCGAGGACGGACGGGTGGCCCGGGTCGGGGCGCCGGCGGCCATCCTGGGCCCCGACCAGCCCGACCAGCCCGACCGGCCGCGCGCGCTGACGCCCGAGGAATTGCGCAGCAAGACGTTTACCGACTGGCGTCCGGCGCTCGCCGCAAGCCCGGCCGAGGCGCGCCGCAGCGGCTTGCCGCTCGCCATCGTCCTCGCCGCGAGTGCGCTGCTTGCCGCCGGTGGCGCCTGGTGGCGGCTGCGCAAGCTGTGCTGGCTGCCGGCAGCGGCGCCACCGCCGACGCGTCCGGGAGCGCCGCGCATCTTCCTCGCGCCGCCCGCCGCGGCCGGCGCGCAGTTGCTCGACACGCCGCAGCAGGACATTCTGGTCTGGGGAATCGGCCGCTTCCTGTCCGACGAAGCGACGCGCCGCCTCGATCTGGCGGCAACGGTCAAGGCGACGGCGCGCCGCGCCGGCATCGCCGAACTGCGCTTCGTGCGCGCCAGCGAACAGCGCGAGGTCTGGCTATGGCTCGACGAAACCGCCGAAGACAGCGCGCTGGCACGCCTTGCCGACGAAATTCAGGCGACGCTCGTCGCGCACGGTCTGCCGGTCGAACGTGCCAGCTTCCGCGGCGTGCCCGAGCGCCTGCTCGGCACCGGCGGCGAGGTCTTCGCGCCACGCGAAGTCGACGAGCGGCGCGCACACGCGCTGGTCGCCGTGCTCACCGACGGACGCGTCCTCGCGCGTCGTTACGCCGCCGACGACCAGCGCCAGCGGATCGACGCGCTGCTGCGTGGCCTGGCGCACTGGCCGCAGCTCGCCTTCGTCGATTTTTCCGCCGGCAGCGGCGAGCTGGCGGCGATCCTCGCCGCGCACGACCTGGCGCTCATCGCGCCCGGTCGCCTGGCCAGCTTCCTCGGCGGCAGCCGCGCCGGCCAGCGCGCGAACGGGGCTGGCGCGCCGACCGACGAGTGCGCCGCCTGGGCCGGCGCCTGCGCCCTGTCGCCGGCAGCGGTCGACGAGGCGACCGCTTTCGAGCTGCGCCGCGCGCTCGGTCTGCGCGTCTCGCCGTGGGCGATGCGCGAAATGCAGCGCCGCGCGCCCGGACCGCCGGGTCGCCTGCACTGGCCGCCGGCGCGCCGCGCCGAAAGCGTCAACTGGCTGCGCCGCGCCGAGGCCGACATCGCCGCCGACGCCGCTGCCGATGGCGCGCGCGAAAGGCCTGCCGACAGCCTGTTCGCGCAAGCGCTGGCGTTCTGGGAGGCCGCCTACGACCGGGAAATCGCCACCCGCGCTGCGCGCGACTACGCGCTTCCCTGGCACGGCACGCCCGCCGAACAGCATCTGGCGATGGAGCGCCAGTGTCTGCGCCTGTGGCGGCGCGCGCAGGCCGGCGCGGCGATCGGCGAACTCTACGCGCTCTACCAGAACGAACGCCATCAGGCCGCGATTCGCCGGCAGCTCGGCCAGTTGGCGCCGCGCGGCGAGCCCCCCGGCAGCGGGCGCATCGAATTGCCGTGGTCGTGGCACGAACGCAGCGCGACCGAACAGGAGATGTTGCAGAAGATGGGTTTCGCCGGCGACCGGCCGCACGCACGCGCACGCGCTCCCGGCCGCCTGTGGCTGGGCCTGGCCGCCTGCCTGGGTCTCGCCGCCGGCGCGCTGCTCGGCGTGCTGCTCGCCCCGCCGCAGCCGCCAGTCGGCCCGCCGCTGCTCAGCCACGAGCCGGCGCTGCCCGCCGCGGCGCGCGTCGAGCTCGACCAACTCGCCGACGGCAACTGGCTGCTCAGCCTGAGCAGCGCACACTCGCTGCTCGATACGCGGCTCGCGCCGGCGGCCGAGGTGCGCGTCGCCTGGCGCGAAGTCACGCAGCGCTGCGTCGAGTCGCTTGCCGCCGGCAGCGAAGTCTGGCGTTGCGCTTCGCCGCCGCCGGCGTCGCTGCGCGAGGCCCGGATCAGGCGCCGCCTGGTCGTCGTTCCGGCGGCAGCGAGCGCCGGCGTAGCGCAGCTCGCCGCCGCGCTGCTCACGGGCGGCAGCGCCGACGCCGTCCTCTTCGACCCGGCGTGGCCGGCGCAACGTCGCGTGCTGCTCGGCGAGCGCGAAGTCCTGCGCGACGACGAACAACTGCTCGTGCTCAGCGCCGGCACGCCGCCAGCCGACTACCCGCTGCCCGCCGGCGCTGCGCGCGCCTGGCTGCACGCGGCGAACTGGTCGTCGCTGCTCGAAGCGCTCAGCTCGAGCAGCGAAGTGCGCCCGGCTAGCGCCGTCTGGCCGGACGCGCGCGTCGTCGCCGGCGACCCGGCGCCGATCCGCTTGGCCGGCGTCGGCGGCTGCCGAGCGCAGGAAGAGCCGGCCGACGCGCAGGGAATCGTCTTCGTCCGCCTGTGCGCCGGCCGCTTCCGCATGGGCTCGCCGGCCGGCGAAGCCGGGCGCGATGACGACGAAGGACCGCAGCACGAAGTCACCTTGCCGGCGTTCGCGATCGCCCGCAACGAAGTCAGCAACGCGCAGTTCCGCCGTTTCCGCCCGGCGCATGCGGGCGCCGACGAGCTGCCGGCGACCGGGGTTTCGTGGAACGACGCGCGTGCGTTCTGCGAGCACTTCGGCTACCGCCTGCCGAGCGAAGCCGAGTGGGAATACGCCGCACGCGCTGGAACGCAGACGCGCTACTCGTTCGGTGACGACGCGCAGGAACTCGGGCGCTACGCATGGTTTGAGGACAATGCACAAGGTCGTGCGCAGCCGGTCGGCACACGCCTGGCGAATCCCTGGGGCCTGTTCGACATGCACGGCAATGCCTGGGAGTGGGTGCAGGATTGCTATCATGACCGCTACGACGGCGCGCCGGTCGATGGGAGCGCCTGGGAAGGCGGTGAGTGTTGGTATCGTGTGCTGCGCGGGGGCTCCTTTGTCAACTGGGCCGAGTTCCTGCGTTCCGCGTTCCGGTTCAGGGTCGGGCCCGGGGACGAGCTCGAGTACTTCGGTTTTCGCTGTGTGCGCGGCCCGCGCCGCCAGCCTTGACTCTTGCCTTTTGCCCTTTCGACCCCGCGCAGCGGGGTCGACGAAAAATTTTTTTGTCGACACTTTGACACTATTTTGTCAGTCAGTGTCGGCGGCTGTCGGTAAAATGCAAGCGCGTCAGGCGCACGCGCCTCGTGTTCGCCGCGCCGCGCATTGACGCCGCCGCGCGCTGACCTGGGGGAACTGGGGGACGTGGATGAAGCTGAGCCTCGAACAGGCGGCTGCCCGGCTCGGCAAGAGCGAGCGGCAAGTCCGCTACCTGATCATGAACGGTCGGCTGCCGGCCGAGAAAGTGGCCGGCCGCTGGCTGATCGATTCCGCAGCGCTGCCGCTCTCGCCCGGCCAGCAGTCGGCCGTCGAACGCAAGGAACGGCAACTTCGTGCAGCGGTCGAGGACGGGCTGGGGCTGTCGGAAGCGAACGAGCGCGCGCCGCGCTACTCGGTGCGCGACCTGAAGGCGTTCCAGTTGGCCCAGCCGGTGCACGGCAAGGCACTCGCCTTGCTCGGCGCCGACCATCCGGCGACGGCCGCACTGCGCAGTGTGCTCGGCGCACTGACGCGCGGCTGCCATCGCTTCGACTACGGGGAAAAGGCGGAAGCGTATCGCTTGGCGCGCGACGCCACCAGCGAGGCGATCGTCGAGCTTCTGCTGTGCGGCCGCAGCGAGACCGACGAGCTGGTCGCGCTGCTCGAACAGGAACTGATGGCAGCGCTCGCCGGACTGCTGCGTCGTCTCGATCATAAGCGGCGACGATGAACACCCGCTACGCCGCGGCACCGCTCTACGTCGACAGCTTCGCGCTGTGCGAGTGGCTGCTCGGCCATTTCGGCGACGACCCGCGCTGCCTGCCGACTGCGCTCTGCCAGTCGGCGCTGGCGCTGTTTTCATCCGTCACGCTGGCCTTGAAGGGCAGGCGTCGCGACGAGCACCTGGAGGACGCCGACGAGCACCTGATCCGGCTGCGCGCGCAACTGCGCCTGGCGCACGCGCTGAACGTCCTCAGCGAAACGCAGATGCTGTACGCCCTGGAACGAGCCGAAGTCATCGGCCGTCAGTTGGGCGGCTGGCTGCGCTCGCTGGAACCAGTCTGAGGGCAGGCGCGCTCGTCCCGCCGCGCCTTGTGCGACACGCATGCACCGGCAGCACGCGCGACGCGCGCAGCGCACATCCACCGTCGATTGCCTATAATGGCGGCGTCAGGTCCAACCACCGCTTCCTTTATTGAGGTGTGCTGCGCGGGGGCTCCTTTGTCAACAGGGCCGAGAACCTGCGTTCCGCGAACCGGAACAGGAACAGGCCCGAGAACGAGAACGAGAACATCGGTTTTCGCTGTGTGCGCGGCCCGCGCCGCCAACATGCCGCCGGCTTGGCGCCATGCAGGATCTGACCGGGGCAGTGCGCCCCGACATCCCCCGCCCGCCCGTTCCAGTAGCCTTCGGCGACCGTCCGGGCGGGCAACCGCCTGGCGCTCGCAGGTCGCCTGATGCACTCGGTCGCCGCCGGTTCGTTCGTGCGCTTGAGCAGCCTGGTGGCGCTCTGGCGAGCGTGGCAGGAAACGCGCCGCGGCAAGCGCCGTCAACCGCGCCTGGCGGCTTTCGATCTCGATGCCGACACGCATCTGATTCGTCTGCAGCGGGCGCTGGCTGCCGACACCTGGCAACCCGGAGGCTATCGGCTGGCGATCGTCCGTGAGCCGAAAACCCGCCTGATCGCCGCGCCGGAGATCGCCGACCGCATCGTCCAGCGCGCCTTGCTCGACGAAATCGGGCCAGGCTACGAACGCAGCTTCATCGATCACAGCTTCGCCTGCTGCCGCGGGCGTGGGCCGCAGCGGGCGCTGCTGCAGTACCTCGCGTGGACGCGCGAGCACCGTTTCCGGCTGTCGCTCGACGTTCGGCGCTACTTTGCGTCGATCGAGCACGCCACGCTGTATCGCTTGTTCGCCCGGCGGCTGGACGATCGCCGCACGCTCTCGTTGATCGCCCGCTTGCTGGCGGCCGGTGGCGCCGTCTATCAGTCGCCGCTCGCCCGTTCCTTGCCCGAGTTCGCCGACGAAGCGGTCGCGCCAGGCCGAGGAATGCCGCTCGGCGGTTATCTCAGCCATTGGTCGGGCGCACTCTACCTCGATGGCCTCGATCACTTCGTCAAGCGAAGCCTGAAAATCGGCGCGTATCTGCGCTACATGGACGACTTCACGCTGTTCGGCGACGATCCGTACGCGCTCGCCGAGGCGCACGCCGCGATCAGCGAGTGGCTGCGCAACGAGCGCAAGCTTGAGCTGAAGCCCACTGCCGGCGCCGTGCAGCCGACCACCCAGCCGAGTACCTTCCTCGGCTTCCGCGTCAGCCGCGCCGGCTTGCTGCCCGGACCGAAAGCCAGACGCCGGCTGCGCCAACGCCTGCGCGACGCCTCCGTACTGGGGCCCGATCGCCTGACGCGCGGGCTACGCGCTTACCGCGGGGTTCTGCTGACGCTCGGATGACCCGCTTCGCTCGACCAGCGCCAACGAGTGAAAGCGAGGCTTGTCGGCATGTCCGTTGTTGGTCGCCTGTCGCCGGACAACACCGTCAAGTGTGTCATTTTGTTGTCAAACAGTTGACAAAATGTCATTTCTTGCGCGCGACCCCGCTGCGCGGGGTCAAAAGGGCAAAAAGCAAGAATCAAGGCTGGCGGCGCGGGCCGCGCACACAGCGAAAACCGAAGTACACGCCCCCGACCTCGACCTCGGGCCTGAACCAGCCCCGGTTCGCGGAACGCAGGATCCCGGCCCCGGCGACAAAGGAGCCCCCGCGCAGCACACGCCATGTTCCGCCCACCGGCCCGACCGGATTGATTTCTGCTTCGGCCGGGTAGTCACCGAACCAATCCCAGCACCACTCCCAGACGTTGCCGTGCATGTCGTGCAGTCCCCAGGCGTTGGGCGCGAGCCCGCCGACGGCGTGCGGATGGCCATCGGCGTTGGCGCTGTACCAGGCATGGCGAACGAGTTCGGCCGCGTCGTCGCCGAAGGAATAGCGCGTTTCGCTTCCCGCCCGGCACGCGTACTCCCATTCCGCCTCGGTCGGGAGGCGGTAACCGTCAGCCGCGTGCTGCCAGGTCACGTTCCTGGCATCGATGGTGTAGCAGCGCGCCAGGCCGTCCTCGTCGGACAGGCGGTTGCAGAACTGCACGGCGTCGTACCAGGAAATCCAGTTGGCCGGCCAGTCGTCCGCATCGTTCTCCGGCCAGTTGTGGCTGACCTCAGGCATCAGCCTTTTGTACAGACCGCGGGTAACCGGATGAGGCATGCACGCGAAGGCGTCCAGCGTTACCTCGCGCAGCGGGCCTTCGTCATCGCGGTGGCCGGCTTCGCCAGGTGGGCTGCCCATGCGGAAACGACCGGCCGGGATGTCGATCAGCGCCACCGACAAGGCGCGGCGCGCGGCTGCTGGCGGCGCTGGCGGTGTCGGGGGCTCGGGAGATTCAGGGGGCTCCGGAGCTTGAACCGGCTGATCCGGATCAGCCGGTATGAGCGGCGTGACCGGTGTGACCGGCGTGAGCGGCTCGTCAGCCGCGCCTGGTGGTGCGCCGTCGACGACCGAGATCGGCCGCGCGCTGAAAGCGATCGCCAGCGCGCCTGCCACCAGGGCAAGGAAAGCGCTGGCGGCGAGCAGCAGCGCCAGCGGCGACGCCAGGCTGAGGCCGCTGCCCGCCAGCGCGCCGGCGAGCAGGCCAAGCGTGACGCCGAGTCCGGCTGCCGCTGGCGGGCGAACGTCGTCGAGCCGCTGCAGCAGCGATCGGCGGCGCGCGCCCGGCGCGCTCGGCTCGGCGGGAATCGGGCTCATCGGCGGCGCAGTGCCCGTTTGCCGCACGCCTTCCGCGCAGCCCGGCCGGCGGCGCGGCCGCGTCGCCGCCGGCGACAAGCGGTGCTGGCCATTTTTCCCTCCCCTCGCTGCTCGACGATCAGCGT
>NZ_JAVMKF010000069.1:0-7084 GCF_031732815.1 Accumulibacter sp.
AGCACCTTGACCTGGGCAATGCACAGGTTGTCGATGATCTTCATGTGCGGGAAGAGCTCGAAGTTCTGGAAGACCATGCCAACCGTCGAACGCAACTTCGACAGATTGGTTTTCGGATCACCGACCGATACGCCGTTGACGATGATCTCGCCACTCTGGAAAGGCTCCAGCCCATTGACACACTTGATCAGCGTCGACTTGCCCGAACCCGAAGGCCCGCAGACGACGATCACTTCTCCCTTGTGCACCTGCGTCGTACAGTCGGTAAGCACCTGGAACGTGCCGAAATGCTTGCTGACCTTGTTCATCGAAATCATCGGATACTCCTTGCGTCTGCGCTGCCGCGATCGCTCAAGCGGTTTTCATCCGGTTCTGGAAGTGGCGCACCAGCCGCGATGCGGCAAAGCAGATGATGAAATAGACCGCGCCGGCAAAGAGCAGCAGTTCAACCAGCCGCCCATCGCGATCGCCCACCTTGTAAGCCGCGCCGAAAAAGTCGGCGAGCGCCGACACATAGACGAGCGAGGTATCCTGGAAAAGGATGATCCCCTGCGTCAGCAGCAACGGCACCATGTTGCGAAAAGCCTGCGGCAGGACGACCAGACGCATCGACTGGCCGTAGGTCATGCCGAGCGCGCTCGCCGCAGCCATCTGTCCCTTGGGCACCGACTGTATTCCGGCGCGAATGATCTCGGAATAGTAGGCGGCTTCGAACAGAGCAAAACCGGCGATCGCCGAAGCCAGACGCACGTCCGACCCCGGCGGCAGACCGAAGAGACGTTCGAGCAGGTGCGGCACGATGAGGAAGAACCACAGCAGCACCATGACCAGTGGCACCGCCCGGAAAAGGTTGACGTAGGCAGCGGCAAACCAGGAGAGAACGGCCACCGACGACAGGCGCATGAGCGCCAGCACGGTACCCCAGACGATGCCGAAAACAACCGCGCTGAGCGTGATCTCGAGCGAGATCTTCATCCCGTCCCAGAGGAAGGGCAACGCGTTGGGAATCGACGACCAATCGAATTCGTGCATCTCACTTCGCTCCGATATAGCCCGGGACGCGCACGTGTGCTTCGACCCAGCGCATGCCGAACATGACGACGACATTGATCGTCAGATAGGCAAGGGTAACCGCAATGAACGATTCATAGGGTTGCGCCGTATAGTCGACGAGTTGCCGGCCCTGCGCCGCCAGTTCGAGCAGGCCGATCGTCGAGCAGACCGCCGAGTTCTTGAAGATGTTAAGAAACTCGGAAGTCAGCGGGGGAACGATCAGACGCACGGCCATCGGCAGGAGGACATGGCGATAGGTTTGCGCCAGCGTGAAGCCCATCGCCAGCCCGGCGTTCTTCTGCCCCGGCGGCAGCGAATTGATTCCCGAACGAACCTGTTCGGCCACCCGCGCGCTGGTAAACAGGGCAAGACAGACCATCGAGGCGAGAAACTGCTGGAGTATCGGGTTGGTCTGCTTGAACGCATTCCCGAGTTGCTCGGGCAGCAGCTCGGGCATGACGAAATACCAGAGAAAAAGCTGCACGAGCAGAGGAATATTGCGGAAGACCTCGACGTAGGCAGTGGCGATTCCCGCCAACAATTTGTTCGGCACCGTGCGCAGGATGCCGACCACCGCGCCCACCGCCAGGGCGATCAGCCAGGCGGAGAGCGACAGGGCGATGGTCATCTTGAAGCCATAGAACATCCAGCCAAGATAGGTATCGTCGCCCGTCGCCGTCGGCTGCAGAAAGACGCCCCAGTTCCAGTTGTAGGCCATCAGTCGAAGGCTTTGTCGTTAGGCGCCTTGTAGAGCGCTTTCACGACATCGGAAAGCGGGAAGTTGAGATTGAGGCCCTTCGGCGGAATCGGCTGCAGGAACCACTTGGCGTAGATCTTTTCCGCTTCACCCGAAGTCATCGCCTTGGCCAGCGCCGCGTCGACCAGCTTCTTGAACGCCGGATCGTCCTTGCGCATCATGCAGCCATACGCTTCGAAAGACTGCGGTGTACCGACCACCACCCAGTCGCTGGCGCGCTTGGCCTTGGCCATTTCTCCGTAGAGCAGCGCGTCGTCCATCATGAAAGCAACCGCGCGACCGGTTTCCAGCGTGAGAAACGATTCGCCGTGATCCTTGGCGCTGATCACGTTCATCTTCATCTGCTTTTCTTCGTTCATCCGGCGCAGCAGGCGCTCGGAAGTCGTCCCGGCGGTCGTCACCACGTTCTTGCCGGCCAGGTCGGGGAAATCCTTGATGCCGGAATTCGTCTTCGTCATCAGACGCGTCCCGATGACGAAAATGCTGTTCGAGAAGCTGACCTGCTTTTGACGTTCGGTATTGTTCGTCGTCGAGCCGCATTCGATATCGACCGAACCGTTCTGCACCAGCGTGATGCGGTTGGCCGAGGTGACCGGCATCAGCTTGGTGTCGAGCTTGGCCATCTTCAGTTCGGTCTTCACCGCATCGACGACCTTGAGCATCAGCTCATGCGAGTAGCCGATGACCTGCTGCTTGTCGTCGTAATACGAAAACGGGATCGACGACTCGCGATGGCCCAGGGCAATGATCCCCGTATCTTTGATCTTCTTCAGCGTACCGGTCAGCTCCTGGGCGAAAAGCGGTGGCGCCGAGAGCATGCCGACAGCGAGCAGAGCCGCCAGTGCCTGGCGCTTGATATTCTTCTTCATAATCTTCTCCTTCCTCTCCAGAAAACGTATCGTTTATCGGGTTGACACCCGGAATTTATGATTGTGGCACGACTTGCGCGCGAAACCAAGCAATGACCAGCGCATGGTTTACGCGCGATCTGCCGCCCGCAGGCGGCCGTCGGCTCGCCAGGCAAGCGAACGCGCGCAGAGCAGTACGCGCAGCGCTCACCGTTCGACCGCGCCGATGGCTTACAATTCGGCTGCAGGTCAGAGCTTTCGCCCGACGTTCCGGATGATGAGCAAAGCGATGACCATCCGCTCTTCCGCGCCCACCGGCAAGTGCGGGCTGCGTCGGTCGCCGGCGCGACCCGTCCGGGAGAGTCCGTCAGCCAAATCAAACGAAGCAACGGCATGCCAGCGGCGCCCATCCTCTACCGCATCCAGCCAAGCAAGGTGCACGCGCATCTGTTCGAGGTTCGCTGCACGCTGCGTAATCCGGCAGCGGGTGGCCAGCGTTTTGCGCTGCCCGCCTGGATTCCCGGCAGCTACATGATTCGCGATTTTGCCCGCCACATCGTGTCGATCCGTGCCGAGTCGGCGGGCCGACCGCTGCGCCTGGAGAAGATCGACAAGCAGACCTGGCAGGCGGCAGCGACCAGAGAGCGCCGCGCGCTGAGCGTGACCTGCCAGGTCTACGCCCGGGATCTCTCGGTGCGCGCTGCGCATCTCGACCAGTCGCACGCCTTCTTCAACGGCGCCAGCGTCTTCCTGCGGCCGCTCGGGCAGGAGCATCTGCCCTGCCTGGTCGATATTCAGCCGCCGCGCGGGAAGGCGTTTGCGAATTGGCGGGTGGCCACCGCGCTGGCGCCCGCAACCGGCGAAAAGGGCTGCGCAAAACCACATGGCTTTGGCCTCTACCGCGCCGCCGACTACGACGAGCTGATCGACCATCCGGTTGAAATCGGAACCTTCGCGCACGCTGCCTTCAGCGCTTGCGGCATTCGCCACGAGGTCGCCGTCAGCGGCCGGCACGACGCCGACCTGAAGCGCCTGACCAACGACCTGCAACGCCTTTGCGAATGGCAGATTCGCTTCTTCGGCGAGCCCGCACCGATGCCCGCTTACGTGTTCCTGATCACCGCCGTCGACGAGGCCTACGGCGGACTCGAACATCGCGCCTCGACGGCCTTGCTCTGTTCCCGCGACGATCTGCCCTACCCCGGCATGCGCGGCACACCCGAACGTTATCGCGCCTTCCTCGGCCTGTGCAGCCACGAGTATTTCCACACCTGGAACGTCAAGCGCATCAAGCCTGCCGCCTTCTGCCCGTATCGGCTCGAGGCTGAAACCTACACGACGCTGCTCTGGGCTTTCGAAGGTTTCACTTCGTACTATGACGATCTGACGCTCCTGCGCTGCCGCCTGATCAGCCGCAGGCAGTGGCTGGACGGGCTCGCCAGGACAATCGACAAGGTTCAGCGCGCCCCCGGGCGGCACGTTCAGACGCTGGCTGAAGCGAGTTTCGACGCCTGGACCAAGCACTATCGGCCGGACGAGAACACGCCGAATGCCAGTGTCAACTACTACGCCAAGGGTGCGCTCGTCGCCCTCGCCCTCGACCTCACGCTGCGCGCCGGAAGCGGCGGCCGGGTCAGCCTGGACGACGTCATGCGGACGCTCTGGCAACGCTTCGGCCGCGACGCCGGCAGCCCGGGAATCGACGACGACGACCTCCAGCGGATTGCCGAAGAGCTCTCCGGAATCCCGCTCGCCGGCTTCTTCACCGCCGCCGTGCACGGCACCGACGATCTGGCACTCGCCGAACTGCTCAAGCCGTTTGCCGTTCGGTTGACGCACAGCGCTGCGTCGAGAACGCCGCAGCTCGGCGTACACACCGCCCATGCTGGCGACCAAGTCCGTCTGGCAACGGTCTACAGCGACGGTCCGGCGCAGGTCGCCGGGCTGTCAGCGGGTGATCTGCTCGTTGCCATCGACGGGCTGCGCGTGACACCAGACAGCTTCGAGCGCCTGCTCAGCCGGCGCAAGGCCGGCCAGCGCGTCGAGGTCCTCGCCTTCCGGCGCGACGAACTGCTCGCCTTTTCGGTCGAACTGGCCGCTCCTGCGGCCGACCGGCACAAGCTGCATCTTGCTCAGCGCGGCAACGCTTTGCGCCGCGCCTGGCTGGGCAGGGCGGGCAGACACGAGTGTTCGACCGATTGCGGAAGCAACGAACAATGACCGACCTGGCAACGCTGCGCAAGAACTACGAACGCGGCAAACTCAGTGAACACGCATCGCACGCCGATCCGCTGGCGCAATTCGCCCAGTGGTTCGAGGAAGCCCTTGCCGCCCAGCTTCCCGAACCAAACGCCATGACGCTGGCCACCGTCGATGAGCGCCAGCGCCCGTCGACGCGCATCGTGCTGATCAAGGGCTACGACGAACATGGCCTGAGCTGGTTCACCAACTACGAGAGTCGCAAGGGACGCGAGCTGGCGAGCAACCCATGGGCTGCCCTGCAGTTCCACTGGGTTGAACTCGAGCGCGTCGTGCGCATCGAGGGCCGGGTCGAAAAGCTGACCGAAACCGAAAGCGACGCCTACTACGCCAGTCGCCCACTCGATTCACGCCTCGGCGCCTGGGCCAGCCCACAAAGCCAGGTGATCGCCGACCGCGGTGTACTGGTCGCCAACGCGGCGCACTATGCGGCGCGTTTCCTGCTTGACCCGCCGCGCCCGCCGCATTGGGGAGGTTACCGCCTGCGACCCGACACCTGGGAATTCTGGCAGGGTCGGAAGAGTCGCTTGCACGATCGCCTGCGCTATCGGCTGGACGACTCGCGACAATGGATTCGCGAACGTCTGGCCCCCTGATCCGTACCCGACCGTAGCGCGCACGCGAGAACCGGCGCCAGCGACCGACGACCGCATCGCCAGCAGGCGCTCAGGCGGTCGAACAAGCGTCCTTGCCCGCTGTCGCAGGCCGATATAATGTTGTGTACGCCCACACCTCGGGCGCGCCTGGTAGCAGACGGACAGCCGGCAAGCCGCCGGGGCACATGGCGCAGTGCGGTGCCTGCAGAGGCCGAGGCAGCGTGACTGCGCGACGCGGGCGGTGCAGCCCGCTGATGACCTTGGGGGACGAAGCGATGAGCTTGCGAGAACGAGAAATCAGCGCCCATTCCGACGGCTCACGGTCGATCCACGCCCACCTGTTCGTGCTCCTGCTCGCCTGTCTGAACCTGACAGCGTGTGCCTCGCTCACCCTCGACATCGTCCGTGACGACCAACTGGTGGCGAGTGACGAAGCCCCGGGGGTCGACCTCGCCCGCCAAGGCATGCTCCTGCGCGCGACGCCGGGCATGGCCCTGCAGGCGGGCGACGAGTTGCGCACCGATGCGCGGTCGACGGCGGTGGTCAGCTTTTTCAGTGGCGCGCGCGCGTATGTCCAGCCGAACAGCCAGGTGCGGCTGGGCAGCCTTCTCGTCTATCTCGGTGAAGTGCTGGTCAAGGCCCGGGGCTACTTTCGCGTCGACACGAAATACGCCACGGCCGCCTCCGAAGGCACCGAATACCTCGTTCGCGTCGACCCCGGCGACCGCCTCCAGGTCATCGTCGCCGAGGACCGCGTCAGCCTGAGCTCGCCCAGCCAGGCCTGGCCGACGAAGTCTCTCGGCGTCGGACAAACGGCTCACCTCAACGGACCCGACCTGCTTGAAGTCGGCCGGGCAGCGCCCGGCGAAGTCGAGGCGATCCGGAACCGCATGCGCAGCCTCGACCAGGTCGTCCCCAGCCACGCCGGCATTGGCACCGCGCTGCTCGTCGGCGCCGCGATCACCGCCGGTGCCGTGGCCATCGGCAGCCAGGAGCATAACGAACGCGACAGCGATCGCCGCCGCCGTACGCCCGACCGACCGGCAACGGATCAGCTCAGCCCACAGGATCCACTGGGTCCCGCGCGTCGTCGTTGACCGCCATGCGGCGCGCCAGACGACGCTCAGCGAAGCCGCCTGGCGGTCTGTCCGGCTGACCCGTGAGCCGAATATTCATCAGCTATCGGCGGGAAGACAGCATCGCTTACGCTGGGCGCCTGTACGACCACCTGGCGGCGCATTTCGGCGCCGACCGGGTGTTCATGGACCTCGGCCAGATCAAGGCTGGTGAAGATTTCACGCGCGTGCTGGCCGAGCAGATCGCCGCCTGCGACGTCGTCGTCGCGCTGATCGGGCCGGACTGGCTGAACGCGAGCAATGCCCAGGGACGCCGGCTCGACCAGGCGGACGACTTCGTGCGCTACGAGCTGGCGAGCGCGCTTGCCCAGGGCAAGCGCGTGGTTCCACTGCTCGTCGGCGGTGCGCGCATGCCGGCCAGCGGCGACCTGCCGCCGGCGATCGCCGAGTTGGCGCACCGCCAGGCGCACGAACTCGACGACCGCCGCTTTCAGC
>NZ_JAVMKF010000070.1:0-7007 GCF_031732815.1 Accumulibacter sp.
GAAGGAGCCGGCGCTCGACCTGGCCGAGTTCGAGGTGGCCGGCATGCCTTATGTGCCGGTGCGCCTGTTCGCCTACAGCGGGCGGAACCTGTACCGGCCGGGCGAACGTTTCGAGGTCTCGGTGATCGCGCGCGACGCTGACGGTCGCCCGGTTCCGCCGCAGCCCATCCAGGCGATCCTCCGGCGGCCCGATGGCAAGGCGCAGTGGACCGCCACCTGGCAGCCGGAAGCGGCGTTCGCCGGTTACTACCGACGGCCGATCGAACTGCCGCCGGATGCCGCAACCGGTTCGTGGAACCTCGAACTGCGTGCCGATCCGGCGGCGCGCCTGGCGGGAACGAGCATGCAGTTTGGCGTCGAGGAGTTTCTGCCGGAACGGATGAAACTGGACCTGGCAAGCCCCGCCGAACGCCTGACCGGCGAGGCTGACTGGCGTATCGACGTTGCCGGGCGTTACCTGTACGGCGCTCCGGCAAGCGGCAACCGCCTGCTCGGCGTGGTCACCAGCGAGCGTAACCGCAACCCGCTGGCGCAGAAGCTGCCGGGCTTCGTCTTCGGCGACGCGGACGAAGACAACGAAAAGGCGCGCAGCGAACTGCCCGAGCAACAACTCGACGAGCAGGGCAAGGCCAAACTCGCCGTCAGCCTCGAACAGGTCGCCAAGCGTCGCTCGCCGTACACCGTACGCACCACGGTGAGTCTGCTGGAAAGCGGCGGCCGGCCGGTGGTGCGCAGCGTCGAGCGCATCTTCTGGCCTGCGCCGGTCCTCGTCGGCGTCCGCCCGATGTTCGTCGGGGCTTACGCGCGCGAGGGCGCGCCAGCCGATTTCGAGGTCGTACGCAGCGACAGCAGCGCTGCGCTGAAGGCGAGCGGTGCCCTGCCCGTGCGGCTTTTTCGTGAGAACCGCAACTACTACTGGCGCTTCGACGATCAGCGCGGCTGGAACTCGGGCTTCACCGAAACCGACGAACTGGTGACGACAAGCCAGATCACGCTCCCGGCGGGTGGTCGCGGCAAACTCAGCCTGCCGGTCAAGTATGGCCGCTACCGTCTGGAAATCTTCGATCCGGAGACGCGGCAAACGACGCGCTTCCGCTTCTACGCCGGCTGGTCGGCGAAGGACGACGAAACGCAGGGCGTCCGTCCTGATCGTGTGGCGCTCAAACTCGACAAGGCGGCCTACGCTGACGGGGAAAAGGCACGCCTGACGATCAGTCCGCCGCACGCCGGCGAAGCGCTGGTGACGATCGAAGGCGACCGCGCGTTGTGGGTGCGCCGCCTGTCGGTCGGCAGCGACGAAACGACGATCGACCTGCCGCTTGACAAGGAATGGAGGCGGCACGACCTCTACGTCTCGGTCATGGTGCTGCGACCCTCGGGCGCCGGCGAAAAGCTGACCCCGGCGCGCGCGCTCGGCCTCATCCACGTGCCGCTCGAACGTACCCACCGCAAGCTTGCCGTGACGCTCGAAGCGGCGCAGAAGGTTGCGCCGGAGCAGCCGTTGAAGGTGCGCGTCAAGGTTCCCGAGGCGAAGGGACTGCCGACGATGATTACCGTCTCGGCGGTCGATTCGGGCATTCTGAACATCACTCGCTACGCCAGTCCGGACCCCTTCGGTTTCTTCTTCGCCAAGCTGCGCTATGGTGCCGATGCCTACGATATCTACGGGCGGCTGATCGAAAAAATGGCTGGGCAAAAGGGCAAGTTGAAGTTCGGCGGCGACGCCGCACCCAAACCGACGCGCAGTCTGCCGAAGAAGCTTCGCCTGGTCGACCTGTTCAGCGGACCGCTGACGGTCGACGAGAAAGGCGAGGCCGAGGTGTCGTTGCCGGTACCCGATTTCAACGGCAGCCTGCGTCTGATGGTGGTGGCGGCGAGCGGCGATCGCTTCGGAATGCAGGAGGCGGAAGTGACCGTCGCCGCACCGCTGGTTGCCGAACTCGCGACCCCGCGCTTCCTGTCCGTGGGTGATAGCGCAGTACTTGCGCTCGACCTGCACAACCTGGCCGGCAAGGAACAGGCGGTGAAGGTGGCCGTGAGCAGCCGCGACGGCCTGCTGATCAAGGGGGGTGAGCAGCAGATCGTGCTCGGCGACGGCGAGAAGCGCGTCTTGCGCGTGCCGCTTGAAGCGGGCAGTGCGATCGGTCTGGCCGACGTGCAGGTCAAGCTGGATAGCCCGCTACGCAAGATCGAGCGCAGTTTCCCGCTGCAGGTTCAGGCGCCGACACCTCGCCAGTCAGTCGTCCGCCGGCTGATCGTCGGCCCTGGCGAAAGCGTCGATTTGCGCGAAGCGGAACTCGGCGGCCTGCTGCGGCAGACGGTTACAGCAACGCTGACCGTGTCCGACAAGGCGCCGATCGACGTACGCAGTGCGGTACAAGGCCTGCTCACCTATCCCTACGGCTGTGCCGAGCAGACGACGAGCACGGCGTATCCGCACGTCTTCATCGACGAGGCCGGTGCCCGCCGCTTCGGGCTGAAAGCCTACACGGCGGCCGAGCGCGCCGCCATGCTGGACAAGGCGATCGCCCGTCTCGCCGGCATGCAGGCGCCGAGTGGCGGCTTCAGCCTGTGGGGCGGACTGGCCGAGTATCAGTATTGGTTGACCGCCTACGTCGCGCACTTCCTCCTCGATGCGCGCGAGCAGGGCTTCAACGTGCCGCCCGAAGTGGAGAAGCGAGCCCTCGAATTCCTCCTGAAAGGACTGCAGGAAGGCGTCGCCGGTCTGCCGACCGGCCCGCTCGTCTATAACCCGAACGCCATCTGGAACGACTCGCGCTACGCCGGCGGCGGCCGTTTCGGTGTTCTCGCTTACGGTGCTTATGTGCTCGCCCGGCAGGGCAAAGCGCCCCTGTCTACGCTGCGCCAGATGCACGATCTGCGGGCCGCTGCGCATTCCGGTCTGGCCCTCGTTCACCTCGGCCTGGCGCTCGAACTGATGGGCGACCCGACACGCGCCGAGAGCGCCATTGCCAACGGTATCGGAAAACCGCGCGGCGGGCCCGCCAACGCCTGGTGGGGCGACTACGGCAGCAACCTGCGCGACTGGGCGATGATGTACGTCCTGCTCGACCGGCACAAGCTCAGACCTGCCGGGCGCGAGAACCTGGTAGCCCAGGTTGCCGGCGAAATACAACGTAACGGCTACTACAGCACGCAGGAGAAACTGGCGCTCTTCCTGCTCGGCCAGCAATTCGCTACCGAGCCGAGCGACGGATGGAACGGTGAAGTGCTGACCGCCGGCAAGGCGCGCGCCATCGCTGGTCCCGGTGCCGCTTACCAGTCGCTGAGCGCGGATGAGGTCGCCGGTGGGCTGAGCTTGCGCAACACGCACAAGGCGCGTCTGTTTGCTGAACTCAATCTGAGCGGCCATCCGGCGCGCGCGCCGGCGGAGCGGCGTGAGGTGTTCGACCTGCGGCGCGACTGGTTTACTGCCGACGGCCAGCCGCTCGGTAAGCGTACGCTGCGCGTCGGCGAAAGCCTGCTCGTCCGCCTGCAGGTGAAGACCACTGGGCGCTACGCCAATGGTCTGATCATCGACGCGGTTCCGGCCGGCCTGGAAATCGAGAACCTCAACCTCGTGCAGGGCGAGCAGTCGGTGGTTCTGGTCGACGGCGTCGATCCGCGCCAGGTGATGCAGAACAGCAACATCCGGCATGTCGAGTTCCGCGACGACCGCTTTGTCATCGCCGCGCGCCTGGCCGAGCGACAGCAGTTCTTCTACCGCGTGCGGGTCGTCACCCCCGGGCGCTTCGTCGTTCCGCCGAGTTACGCTGAAGACATGTATCAGCCGCAGATCTATGGCCTTGCCGGCGGCGACGAGGTACTCGTCGTCAGCGACGGGCATGAAGAAGCTGCCGGCGGCGGCGTCCAGCGCAGTAGCGCAGCGGCTCGCCGATGAACCAGCCGCAGGGCATTGCCGCGGCGAGCTGTCAGCCGGCGGCGGAATGATCCGGGCACTGCGGCTGACGCTGGCCGCAGTGCTCGCACTGCTGCTGCTTGCCGACCAGTTGTTCCCACCGCCGCTGCCCGGACGCGCGGCAGCGCAGGCGCAGGTCGTGCTCGCGCGCGACGGCACGCCGCTGCGCGCCTTTCCCGACCGTACGCACGTCTGGCGTCACCCGGTACGCCTGGAGGAAGTCTCGCCGCGCTACCTTGAAGCGCTGATCGCCTTCGAGGACCGCAGCTTCTGGTGGCATCCCGGGGTCAATCCCTGGGCGCTCGCGCGCGCCGGCGGGCAGTGGTTGCGCCACGGACGGATCGTTTCCGGCGGGTCTACGCTGAGCATGCAGGTCGCGCGTCTGCTCGAGCCCACACCGCGCACGCTGGTTGGCAAACTGCGCCAGATCGCACGTGCGCTGCAACTCGAACTGCGCTGTTCGAAACGCGAGATTCTCCAGATCTATTTGACTTATGCCCCGATGGGTGGCGTCCTGGAAGGCGTCGAGGCAGCCAGCCGCGCTTACCTCGGCAAGCCGGCGCAACGCCTGAGCGCATCCGAGGCGGCGTTGCTCACTGTGCTACCGCAGGCGCCGTCGCTGCTGCGTCCCGACCGCTATCCGGAACGCGCGCGTCAGGCGCGCGACAAGGTGCTGGCGCGCATGCTCGAGCGCTGGGGCGCAGCAACGATCGCCGAGGCGAGGCAGGAGCCAGTGATCGCACAAACCGTACGCGAACCTTTGCTCGCGCCGCTCTTTGCCGAGCGTCTGCGTCGGCGCAATCCGGGCCTCGCGCGCATCGAAACGACGCTCGACGCGCGCGTGCAGCAAAGCGTCGAACAACTGCTCGCGGCGCGCCTGACCGTCGTTCCGCCGCGCGTCTCGCTGGCTGCGCTGGTGGTCGACAATGCAACGCTCGAAGTTCGCGCCTACGCCGGGTCGGCCGACTTCAGCGACGACGAACGCTTCGCCCATGTGGATATGGTGCAGGCGCCGCGCTCGCCAGGCTCGGCGCTGAAACCCTTCCTCTACGGATTTGCCCTCGACGAGGGCCTGATCCACTCGCAGTCGCTGCTCGCCGATGTCCCACAGTCATTCGCGGGCTATCAGCCGGGCAACTTCCAGGCGAGCTTCAGCGGGCCAGTCAGCGTCAGCGAAGCGCTGCAGCGCTCGCTCAACGTGCCGGCGGTCGAAGTGCTTGAACGACTCGGTGCCAACCGTTTCGTTGCCTTGCTGCGCCGCGGTGGCTTGAAGCTCGATCTGCCGCGCGGCGCGACGCCCAATCTTGGCGTGATCCTCGGCGGAGCGGCGGTCAGTCTGGAGGATCTGGTCGGCGCCTATACCGCCTTCGCGCGCGGTGGTATCAGCGGGCGGCCGCGCTATCAGGTGACGGCAGCGCGCGAGGAAAGTCGCATGCTGAGCGAAGGCGCCGCCTTCATCGTGCGCGATGTGCTCGAATCCGGTGGTCCGGTCGCTCGTCAGGTCGAGGGTGGGCTCGGCGTGCGCCGCGGAATCGCCTGGAAGACCGGCACCAGCTTTGGTTTCCGCGATGCCTGGGCGGTTGGCGTCAGCGACCGCTTCACCGTCGGCGTCTGGGTTGGCCGGCCGGACGGTACGCCGAACCCGGGGTTCTTCGGCGCGAACATCGCAGCGCCGCTGCTGGTGGACATCTTCTCGGTCGTCGACGATGCGCCACCGCCGCCGCGCGTGCCGCCGGCAAGCGTCGCCGAGGGCCGCATCTGTTGGCCGCTGGGCACACGCAGCGAGTCCACGCCGCGCGAACTGTGTCACCAGGAACGAACCGCGTGGCTGCTCAATGGCAGCGCGCCGCCCACCTTCGCCGACCGCTTGCGCGACAACGCGGCGCGCTATACCGACTATCGCGACGCAACCAGCGGCCTGCGCGTGCGCAGCGCTTGCGCTGAAGGAAAGATGCTGGCGGTCGCCATGGCGCGCTGGCCGGCGGCGGTCGAACCGTGGCTGAGCAGTGCGCTGCGCGAACGCGCCTTGCCGCCGGCGTGGGCGCCGGCGTGCGCGACTGCGCGCGGACCGGAAGCCGGCTTGCGCATCGTCGGGATCAGCGACGGCGAGATCATCCGCCGAGCCGGCAGCGGTCCGCCGCCGGAGTTGCGCCTGGCCGCTCGCGGCGGGCAACACGATCTCATCTGGCTGCTCGACGGCCGACCGATCGGCCGCGTTCCCGCTGGCGCCGTTCTGCCCTACCGCTTCGCCGAGCCTGGCCGCTATCAGATCACGGTCATCGACGACGCCGGTTACTACGACCGGGTGCAGATCAGCGTGCGTTGACTGCGGCTGTTCCTTGCCCGGCCGTTGGTGTCTTCCTCGGCGACGACAGCGCCGTGCCTACCAGCGAATCTGAACCTCCTGGATGACCTGTGGCGTCGCGCGCTGAATGGTGAAGCGGACGCCTTCGACCTCGATCGTCGTTCCCGCCTTGGGAATTTCGCGTGCGTACTCGAGCAGGTAGCCGGACAGCGTATCGTGACTGGCGCCGTTGCCAGGCAAGTGCAGGCCCAGCTTCTCGATCAGCATCGCCGGCGCCGCGCGGGCGCTCACCAGGTAGTCGCGTTGCCCGAGCTTCTTCAGCCACTCGGCCGGCTTTTCCTGCCGGTCATACTCGTCCTGCATGTCCTCGACGACATCCTCGATAATGTCCTCGATCGTTACAATTCCTTCCGCGCCGCCGAACTCGTCCATCACGACGGCCATCGCGTCGCCATCCTGGCGCAACTCGACGAGCATCGACTCGGCACTCTTGCTGGTTGGCACGTAACGCGTCGGGCTGATGAACGGCGCGATCGACGCGGTTTCGTCGACGCCGAGCAGGTCCATCGCATTGAGCACGCCGATGACGCGGTCGATGCGCCCGTCGTAGACCGGCAGGCGAACGTGCGCGCTCTGCACCGCCAAGCGTACGGCCTCACCGACGGTGCAGGTCTTGTCGACCGCAACGACATCGATCAGCGGCACCATTACCTTGTAGACCGTCGTTTCCGAGAAGTTGAACATGCGCCGGATCATCGTCTTCTCGATCGGCTGGATGTCGCC
>NZ_JAVMKF010000071.1:0-4773 GCF_031732815.1 Accumulibacter sp.
TCGGCCTTTGCAGACATCCGGGCAGCTTCGAATGAGTGGCTGTTATCTCGCGGTCAGCGGCACTTGGCGCCGATTTGGTGAAGAAAGCCTGCGTTGATCTCCCGTGTAGGGCAGCCTTTCATAAACGTAATTTCCAGGTCAGCATCCTGTTGGTACCGCGCTCCTAACATGGCTCCGCGCTCGAACGAAAAAGGTTCGCCGCGATTAACCGACACCATGAAGGAGTGCATGATGAAATCGAAACTTTCCCGACTCGCCGTCACGCTGGCCCTCGCATTGGCTTCCGGTAGTGCTGCCTATGCTCACGAGGAGAATTCCGAGGCCATGACCGGTCACTGGTTGAGCCACGTTGCGGAGGGCAAGGGGACGCCGACGGCCAACCAGCTGGCGCCGTACGGCTATCCTGCCGCCAGGAGCGCCGATCGGGAGATCAACGTGCCTGACGGAGGGCACCTGAATGTCACCCGTCTTGAAACGGCGAGGATTACCGTCGGCGGGAAGTCCATTGTCTGGACCTTCGATACCCTTGGCACGAAGTCATTTCCGCTTTCCACGATTCTCCCGGGCACCGGTGGAACCATCGTTTACGTGGCTGAAAACCCTATGTATTCCGGCGGGTGATCGCTCATCCGCATTGTTGTAGCGGCCCGTGCATCGGGAAACGCCCTCTTCCGGAGGGCGCGCCCATTTTCTCCCCCATGCAGCAGGCCTCGTAAATGAGCCATGAGACTGGTTACGGCGACAGGCCCATTGATCGGGCATATCCAGTTCACTGGGGGCGGGATGCTGTGTTGGCCGTGTCCGGAAACGACATCGTGAAGCGGGTGGTGCCGTTGTTCGAATCGACCTCGACGGTGCCTGCATGTGCGACAACGATGGACTTGGCGATCGCGAGTCCCAGCCCGGAATTTTCGGTGGTGCGGTGTCGCGAACCGTCAACGCGATAGAAGCGGTCGAACAGGCGCGGCAAATGTTCGCGAGGGATGTCGTTGCCGGTGTTCTCGACCGATACCAGCGTCCTGCCGTTGCCGCCGCTTTCGATCCGGACGTTCACCCTGCCGCCCTCCGGCGTATGTCGGAGGGCGTTCGACAGCAGGTTTCCGACGGCACGGCGCAGCATCAGCCGGTCGCCAAGGGTTCGCCCCCTTCCCTCAAGCGACAGGGCGATCGATTTCTCCTCGGCCAGGACATTGTAGAAGTCCAGCAGATTGCCGATTTCCTCGGCGAGATCGATGTTCTCCCGATTCGGAATGATCTGTCCGTTGTCGGATTTCGCCAGGAAAAGCATGTCCGAGATCGTTCGCGACAAGCGCTCGAATTCTTCGGCATTGGATTCGAGGACGACTCGATAATCCTCTGCCGTCCTCGCCTTGGAGAGCGTCACCTGGGTTTGCGTCAGCAGATTGCTGACCGGCGTCCTCAACTCGTGCGCCAGGTCCGACGAAAAGTTGGATAGCCGCTGAAAGGATTCCTCCAGGCGCGAGAGCATTCCGTTCAAGGTGGCGGCGAGATCGGCCAGCTCGTGCGGAATCGACTCCACCGGGAGGCGGGTATAGAGGCGATTGGCCGTGATCTCGTCCGCCCGGCGTTTGATCGCCTTCAGCGGGGACAGCCCGCGCCGGACGGCAAACCAGCCGAGGAGCCCCATGGCCACGGTTGCAGCCCCAATGAACGTCCACAACGACTGCCGGAACGAATGCATGAAGTGCTCGTGATGGACGATGTCGACGGCAATCGCCAGCGTGTGCGCAGGCGATGCGACACGGTCCGCGCCCGCCCTTCGCTCGGGGATCTGCATGGCGACGCCGCGCCATGACCGGCCGTCCGGGTCCGTCCATTTCGTCGGCACTTGCGGGGCCGTGGCACCGGTTGCGGACGGAAGACGATCGGGAAAGGCCAGGGGCGCGTTGGCATAGATCGCCATCCCGCTTTCGTCATGCACCGCAACTGCCAGTCCGGGATGTCCGCTGAAGGCTGCGCCCAGGCGGTCGGCAAGCGGTACCCCGGGGCGATCGTGCGGCTGGCCTTCCAGAATCTGCCGGGCCACCGCCGTTTTTTCCTTCAACACTTCCATGTCCTGCTCCTCGAAGTGGCGTTCGACGGCGTGGCCGATCACCAGGCCGAGCAGGAAAAGCACGCAGGCCGAGGCCAGCGCGAACAGCAGGGTCAGGCGAAGCGTCAGGGACGGGCTGCGCGACAGCATCAATCGGCGGCCTCCAGGACATAGCCCATGCCGCGCACCGTGCGGATCAGCTTGAGTTCGAAGCCGTCGTCGATCTTGACGCGCAGGCGCTTGATCGCCACCTCGATGACATTCGTGTCGCTGTCGAAATTCATGTCCCAGACCTGCGAAGCGATCAGTGAGCGCGGCAGGACTTCGCCTTGGCGGCGCAAAAGCAATTCCAGCAAGGCGAACTCCTTGGCCGTCAGGTCGATGCGCTTGCCGGCCCGATTGACGCGCCGGCGCAGCAGGTCGAGTTCGAGGTCGGCGGCACGCAGGCACTCGGACTCCTTCGCCTTTCCGCCGCGCCGCAGCAGCGTCCGGACCCGGGCCAGAAGTTCGGAGAAGGCGAACGGCTTGACCAGATAATCGTCGGCGCCAAGCTCCAGCCCGCGCACCCGGTCATCCACCTCGTCGCGTGCGGTCAGGAACAGCACGGGCACCTCCCTGCCGGCAGCGCGGATGGCGCGCAGCACTTCCCAGCCATCCATGCCGGGCAGCATCACGTCGAGAACGATCACGTCGTGGCTGTCGGTCAGCGCGCAGTGCAGGCCGTCCCGGCCGTCGCGCATCAGGTCGACGACGAAGCCGGCCTCGACCAGGCCTTGTTTGAGGTAATCGCCCGTCTTCGGCTCATCCTCGACCACGAGAATTTTCATTCGTTACCTATCTCCATGACTTGCCTCCAATCCTGCCCTGCCATTCTGCCTCCGGCCGGCAGTGCAGGTTCGAAGATTACGGAAATGTAATCTCCGGGTCAGCTTCCGGTAGGGTGCCGTCGGTCAGACTTCCACTCGCATTCCGGCCATTTCGGATCGTTGCCGGCCATCCGCCATACGAAACTTGCTTACGGAGACTGAACATGAATAAGCGCCTTTCCTTCCGCACCCACCTCCTCGTCGCAGGCCTCTTCGCCGCCGGCATCGGCATGCCGATGGCCGCCTTGGCCAGCACCGGGCATGACCACGGCCACGGGCACGGCCAGGCGCATGCTCCGTCGGCGAAAACCATGGCCGACGGCATGGTCAAAAAGGTGGACCGGCAGGCCGGGCGCGTCACGATTTCGCACGGCCCGCTGCCCAACGGCATGCCGGCGATGACGATGGTGTTCAAGCCGCTGGACGCCGAATGGCTGGGCAAACTGCGGGAGGGCGAAAAGATCCGCTTCACCGCCGAAGACCGCCAGGGCGTGATGACGCTGACGCAGTTCGAAACGATCAAGTAACAAGGATGGCCGGAAGGCATTTCCTCCGGCCACGTCGAGGGAAGGTAGAACCATGAGCCGCTTTCGCAGCAGCCTGATCGTCATCCTTGTCGCCGGTGCCTGGAGCTTCACGGCTTCCGCCGGCGAGGCGGTTCCGGGAGGAACGCTCGAATCCCTGCTCGCCTATGCCCGCGACCGCAACCCGGAAATCGCGGCCATGCGCTTCGAGGCCGATGCCGCCGGCGAACGGGTCGTTCCCGCCGGCGCCCTGCCGGACCCGAAGTTCCGCACCGAATTCCGCGACATCACGCGCATGGGCGAACAGAAGGCGACGCTGGCGCCGAGCCAGGTCGGCAGCACCAAGTACCTGCTGATGCAAGACATTCCCTGGTACGGCAAACGCGACCTCAAGCGCGAAATCGCCGAGCAGGAAGCGGAAGGCGCACGCGGCCGCGCGCAGGGGGCGTGGAGCGAAGTTGCCGCACGCATCAAGACGACCTACGCACAGCTTTTCTACGTGCAGCGGGATGCGGCGCTGACGCAGGAAATCCTGGACCTGATGGTGCGCGTGGAAAAAGTTGCCCAGGTGCGCTATGCCGGCGGCCTCGCCGCGCAGCAGGACGTCATCCGCGCACAGGTGGAACAGACGGCCATGCGCAACGAACTGCTGGCCCTCGAAAACGAACGCCACCACCTGCGGGGGCGCATGAACGCCTTGCTGGCGCGACCGGCCGGAGCCCCGCTGGCCGACCCCGCGGCGGCCCGTCCGCTGCCGGCGCCGGCGCGACTCGACCAGGCAACGCTGGAGGATCGTCTGCAGGCGAAGAACCCGCAGCTCTTCGCCGACGATGCGCGCATCCGGGCCGCGGAAAAGGGGCGCGATCTCACCTACCGGAACCGCTACCCCGACTTTACCGTCGGCGTCTCGCCGATCCAGTACCAGAGTTCGGTCAAGGAGTGGGAGTTGATGGTGGAAATGAACATCCCGCTGCAATGGTCGTCGCGACGGGCGCAGGAGCGCGAATCGGAAGCCATGCTTGCCGCCGCCCGCGCACGCAAGGATGCGACGACCTGGCAACTGCTAGCCGAGCTGTACGAGAACCTCGGCAGCCTGGAAACCGCGCGGCGCAGCGAACTGCTGGCCAGCAACCAGCTGCTGCCGCAGGCGGAGACGGCGTTCCGCGCCGCGCTCGCCGGCTACGAGAACGGCAAGGTCGACTTCGCCACGCTGCTCGAAGCGCAGCGCCAGATCCGTCAGGCCAAGCGCAGCCAGCTGAAGGCACAGACGGAGGCGCAAATGCGTCTGGCCGACATCGAACGACTGTTGGGAGAAGAACTATGACGCAGG
>NZ_JAVMKF010000071.1:4873-6983 GCF_031732815.1 Accumulibacter sp.
GACACCTCGCCGGTGCCGAAGAAGGACCCGATGGGCATGGACTACATTCCGGTCTACGAAGGCGGCGAGGATGCCGACGAAGTGGGCCCTGCCGGATCGGTCAAGATCAGCACCCAGAAGGTGCAGAAGCTCGGCGTCAAGAGCGAGCCGGCCCAGCTGCGCGTGCTGTCGCGCACGGTGCGCGCGGCCGGCCGGATCGAGCCGGACGAGCGTCGACTCTTTGCCATCTCGCCGAAGTTCGAAGGCTACGTAGAACGCCTGCACGTCGCCGTCACCGGCCAGCCGGTCGGCCGGGGACAGCCGCTGTTCGAGGTCTATAGCCCGGAGCTGGTGTCGGCCCAGCGCGAATACGCCATCGCCACCGAGGGACTGGCTTCGCTCCAGTCTGCCGGCGGCACCGCCGAGTCCGGCATGCGGCAACTGGCCGAGTCGGCGCAGCGCCGGCTGCGCAACTGGGACATCTCCGACGGCCAGCTGAAGGCGCTCGCCAGCAGCGGCGAAGCGAAGCGGACCCTGACCTTCCATTCGCCGGTTGCCGGCATCGTCACCGAGAAGAAGGCCGTGCAGGGAATGCGCTTCATGCCCGGCGAAGCGCTCTACCAGATCGCCGACCTGTCGTCGGTGTGGGTCATCGCCGACGTCTTCGAACAGGACATCGGACAGGTCCGGAACGGGACGAAGGCCAGCGTGCGCATCAACGCCTATCCCGAGCGCAGCTTCGAGGGCCGGGTGACCTACGTTTACCCGACGCTGAGCGCGGCGACGCGGACGGTGCCGGTGCGCATCGAGCTGGCCAACCCCGACGGGCTGCTGAAACCGGCGATGTTCGCCCAGGTCGAGGTGGCGACCGGCGAGCCGAAGCCGGTGCTGACCGTTCCCGCTTCCGCCGTCATCGACAGCGGCACGCGCCGCGTCGTTCTCGTCCGCCGCGGCGAGGGCGTCTTCTTCCCGCACGAGGTGAAGCTGGGCGGGCGCAGCGATACGCATGTGGAAGTTCTCGAAGGAATCGCCGAGGGCGACGAGGTCGTCGTCGCCGCCAATTTCCTGATCGACGCCGAGAGCAACCTGAAGGCGGCGTTGGGCGGCCTCGGCCATGCCGGCCACGGTGCGGCGCCGGCCGAGGCCACGACAAAGGCGGTCGGCCACCAGGCGGAAGGTGCAGTGGACAGCATCGACGAAAAAGCCGGCACGCTGATGCTCGCGCACGGCCCGGTGCCCAGCCTGAAATGGCCGGCGATGACGATGGAGTTCAAGGCGGCGAATCCGGCGCTGTTGCAGGGGCTGAAGCCCGGCACCGCGATCGGCTTCGAGTTCGTCGAGCGCCAGCCGGGCGAGTGGGTGGTGACGAAGATCACGCCGCAGGCGGCACCCGCACACAAGCACTAAGCGTCCGCGCGACAAGAACAAGAAAGAGAACCCGCCATGCTCAACGCCATCATCGACTGGTCCGGCCGCAATCGTTTCCTCGTGCTGCTGGCGACGCTGTTCGTCGTGCTCGCCGGCATCTTCGCCGTGCTCAGGACGCCGATCGACGCGCTGCCCGACCTCTCCGACGTGCAGGTCATCGTCTATACGGAGGTGCCGGGGCAGGCGCCGCAGGTGGTCGAGGACCAGGTCACCTACCCGCTGACCTCTGCCATGCTGTCGGTGCCGAAGTCGAAGGTGGTGCGCGGCTTCTCGTTCTTCGGCGCCTCCTTCGTCTACATCATCTTCGAGGACGGCACCGACATCTACTGGGCGCGCTCGCGCGTGCTCGAATACCTCAACTTCGCCGCCGGCCGCATGCCCAAAGGCGTGACGCCGCAGATCGGGCCGGACGCCACCGGCGTCGGCTGGGTCTACCAGTACGCGCTGGTGGCGAAGGAGAAGACGCTGGCCGAGCTGCGCAGCATCCAGGACTGGTACCTGCGCTACCAGCTGACCAAGGCCCATGGCGTTGCCGAGGTAGCCTCGATCGGCGGCTTCGTTCAGACCTACCAGGTCACCGTCGACCCGGTGAAGCTGCGCGCCTACGGCATCCCGCTGGCCAGGGTGGCGCAGGTCATCCGCGACTCGAACCGCGACGTCGGCGGCCGCGTCGTCGAGATGGCCGAGACCGAGTACATGGTGC
>NZ_JAVMKF010000072.1:0-6894 GCF_031732815.1 Accumulibacter sp.
CCAGCGATGATCTGTCGTAAAGGCAGGCCGTCGGTAGACCGGGAAGCGACAGAAACGATGTCTGTCCCTGTTGTGTACGAACGGCTGGCCGATCGGTTCGCGATCCTGTGTGCTTCACCCTTCCAGCGGCGTCGCCCGCACGCTGGTCGCGTCCTCAGTCGGCGAGCAAGCGCTGGACGCGCAGCCAGTCTTCGCGCGAGTCGCGCGTCCAGCGCCGGATGCGCAGCCGGTGCAAGAACGGAACTCGGTCGAGCATGCTGAGCGAACGCCGACGCTCAATCTCCGTCACCAGCCAGGAGCGATCAAAGGCGCTCCAGGCTGCGCCGGCAGGAGCGCGCAGATTCCGCCAGCATACCGGGGCGACCTCGTCTTCGTAGATGCGCTCCAGTTCTGGCAGAGCGATGCCCGTCGCCGATAACTGGCGTGCGATGACGGCGATGTCGGCATCGTCGAGTGCGGTGTCGAGAAACAGCTCCGAGAGCGCGCACCATGCCGCAAAGCGATGCGGATTGATCTCGGGCTGGGCGCTGCTCATGGCGCCTGTTCGCTCAGCCAGTCAACGATATCGCGCTGATCGAGCACGATGTCGGCCACCGTTCCAGCGATAAGTGCCCCGGCTGCGGCGCCGACCAGGAACAGCACGGTCACGCAGGCGGGTGCGCCGGGGCCGCACACGAAGCCGGCGCTAGCGCTCGCTGCAGCCGTGCCGAGCGCGCCGCCGAGTAGCGTCGCTCCTTCTTCCAGGCCCTGCCTGACCCGGTTCTCCGCCATCCAGATATTGATCGCGGAGATCGCCACGGTTACCACGATCAGGCTCCGCCCGAGGCGCGTCCAGCGCGGAATGCGCGCCGTCACCTGCGGGTTCGATCGTCCGGATGCTTCGACGATCTCTGTGAACACGGCCCGCTTCTCGGTTGCCGCGAGGTCGGCAAACGTCTTGCCGGGAAAGAGTTTGCGCACCGCCCTGGCGAGCGCCTCGTCCAACGTCTGGCCGGCGCTCTTGGCAGCCGAGGCGCTCGCGCGGCCGATCGCAGTCGATGCTCTGCGCGTCTCGAACATGATCGCATTGCGTAGCTGATTGGCGAAAATCGCACCTTCTTCAGCACTGACGACGCCAAGCCGAATGTCGCGCAGGATTTCCTCGGACATTGCCTTGACGCCCTTGACGTAGGCGCGGCGGGCGTTGGCGTCGGTCAGATAGCGCCAGGCAAAGGTCTGCGCCTCCGCTTCAACGACGGCAAGCGCCTGACGTACGGCTTGTTCGTCGTTCTCACCCTGGGCGCCGACGACCGCGTGCCGCGATGAAGCCGCACCGTGCATCATGCCCTCGGCAACAAATTGCGGCGCAGTTGTCTGGCACTCCGATCCTCGCTTCCTGCTGCAACTCATCCCTGCCGCTCCGTCCGTAGCGCTGTCCGCTCGCCGAGCGCGATGCTGTTCGGGCGGAGCTGTGGGCGCAAGCCGGCGAGTATAGTGAGCTGATCGCGCGAACGTCAATTGCTGTCGCGGGCCGTCAGTTCAGGCGCATGAGCTGGCCGACTTGAGCGGTTTGCCCGAAACCTGTCTTTGCCCAGGAGTGTCAGAAACGGGAGTAAACGCATAGGGCGCAGCGATTGAAAGTTGATCCGCCGACTTGAGAAGACCGGCGATGTTTTCAGGCACCGATGATCGCGCTGGGGGCATGCGGAGTCTGCAGTGTTGACCCAGCAGAGATTCAGTCAGCGCAAGATTTCACCCGAGGTGGGCTGCGTGGTGACTACGGTGCGCAGCGATTTGCTGTAGCGCAGCCAGCCATGCGGCCGGCACCAGAAGGTGAAGTGATTACCGCCAACGGCTGCGATGTTGACCCGCCCCTCGCTGGTGGATGGCGGCGAGAGCGCCGTCGCCGCGCCATCTCGGGCGCGACGACGGCCGCTGTACTCACGCGATTCGCCCTGGACGATTGCACCGGCAAAGTCACTTGCCCGGGTGGCTCGGGAAGGGCGTTGGCTTTGGGCGCTTCAGTTCGATCGCCTCTGGTGCCGGGCGCGCAGGGCCGCGCTTCCCCAGCCGATCAGGATCAGCGAGAGCAGCGCCAGGCTGTTGGGTTCGGGCAGCCGACTGTCGCCGTCGGGCCGGGCGATCCAGTTGAGGAAATTGGTCGCTCCGGCGGTTGGATCGGTTCCGAAACCCAGGTTGTAGGCGTAGATCGTTCCGGCGCCGGTCCCACCTCCGTCACGAGCGTAGAAGTCACCCCAGACCGGCGCCTGAGTGGTGGTGAACTCGACTACGGTCTGCGTTACGCTGCTGTCGCGGGTGAACTTTACCCCCCATAGCGCACCCGGCATTCCCACATTCGACGCTCCGGTCGCGGGGCCGACATCGCCGGCGGCGACCGGGCCGATTCCAACATCGGAATAATTGCCTTGCGTGTTGCTGACGAACACGCTTTCCCAATAGTTTTCCAGCGAGTTTCCACTGGCGTCAGTCGGAGATAATTCGAGAAGCCAATGGCTCAATTGCGCACTTCCGCTGAGTGGTGTGTCGAGTGTGTATCTGTAGGTGTAATCCGCGCCGCTTTGGGTGATCTGCCAACTGATGCTGAAACCGCCATCGCTCCATAATCCCGCCGCTGGATTCCACTGCAGCCCGCCACCGCTGCCGCTTGTCCCGCTGGTTGCTCGGCTACCGACATAATTGGCCGAATCAACGAATACTGAGGCGTGCGCGACAGTACTGACGAGCAGTGCGGCAATACCCCCGCAAGCGGCGGCAGCCATCCGTTTATTAATCATAAGCTTTCTCCTGGAGAACATTTCGCACAAAACATTGCCATGACCGTCGAGCAAGCTGCTGACTGTGTTTTAACAGCAATTGCGCGTGCCGGCCAATAACTCACTCTGGTCTGTTTGCTTCTCGTGCGGCCACCGAAAAGAGGCCTGCTACGGCTTGCTGGAATAACCCTTGCCAAATGAAGTAACAGCAAAAAGCCATGCCCGAAGACAGCAAGCCGAAGCTCGCTGATTGCGGAGTGGACGTCTGATCCGTACGCTGATGCTAGCCCTCTGCCGATTCGCCGAAGAACAACTGTGGGTAATGTTTTACACTGATAAACCAGTAGGAAAGGAAGCCTTGACGCGGCCTCGCAAGGGCATACAATGACTAGTCATGAAGAATCCGTTTATCCGTTTTTTGACATTTTTTGGCGCACCTGCGGCATTTGTCCTGTGTTTGAGCGCCTGTGTCGATAATCAACAGGAATCGATTTCAATCGTCCGTGCGGAGTTGGCCAGTGGCAATGCCGGGGCGGCGGTCGTACGCCTGCGTCGTCTGCTGCAACACGAACCTGGCTACCGTGAGGCGCGCGTTCTGTTGGGGCAGATTCTGCTCGACAGCGGCAATCCGGTGGGCGCCGAAAGGGAACTGCGCCAAGCGCTCGAGATCGGCGCCGATCAGGAGACGGTCAAACCCTTGCTGGCCAGGGCGTTGGTCGCGAGTGGCGACGGCAAGCGGGCGCTGACTGAATTCGCCGGGTCGCAGTTGCGCTCGTCCGAAGCGCAGACGGACATGCTGGTGAGCCTGGCGCATGCCCATCTGCTCGAAGGCAAGATCGAGAGCGCCAGGCGGCTGGTGCAAGAAGCGGCTGAACGCGCTTCGTCGGACGCGCGTCTGGCGATTGTCCAGGCGATGCTCAGCGCGGCCGAGAACAGGCATGAGGCAGCTTTGTCGGCGATCAACCAGGTTCTCGCCGGGCAACCGAATTCACTTGAGGCGCTGCGCGCCAAAGCGAACATTGCGCTCGTCGGCGGCGACTCCGCGCAGGCGATTTCGGCGCTGCAGACGCTGGCTCTGGCCATGCCGTCCGATGTCGGCGCGCAGTACGCGGCGAGTGTCCTCCTCTGGCAGACGGGCCAGATCGCGCAGGCCAGGGTTCAGCTCGAGCGTCTGCGCGCGGTGGCTCCGGCGCACGCGCGAACGGCCCATCTGGATGCGCTGGTCGCGCTGCACGATAAGGACCTGCGGGCAGCGCGCGAGCATGTCGCGCAAGCCTTGAAGGCTGATCCCGGCTTTCTGCCGACGGTCTTGCTGGCGGCGAATATTCATGCCGAGCTGGGCGAGTTCGAACGTGCCGAGAACGAGCTGAACGCGGTGATTGGCAAGGAGCCGGACAACATTCCCGCGCGCCGTGCCTTGCTCGCGCTGTTGCTCAAGACGCAGCGCAAGGAGAGGGCCTTGAGCCTCGCGCAGGACTTGCTGAAGCGTGCCCCGGAACAGTCGGCGGTGCTCAAGCTGGCCGCCGCCGCGCATCTGCAGGCAGGCGACGCGAAGACCTCGAAAGCGCTGTTTGCCAAAGCGCTGGCGCTCGCCGCGCCCGATGCGCAAGTCCTCATGGGGCTTGGTTTGGCGCACATGGCCGCCGGCGAGCGCGAGCAGGGAGTCAATGTGCTGCTTCAGGCGTCGGCGGCCGACGAATCGAGCGCGTCCGCCGATCTGTTCCTGGTCAGGCATTATATTGCCAGCAAGCAGTTCGACAAGGGCTTGCAGATTCTCGCCGCGCGGGCTGCGCGGCATCCGCCGGATGGACGCTTCGCGTTGCTCGAAGGCGAGCTTCTCGTTGCTGCCGGGCGCAAGTCTGAGGCGCTTGCCGCTTTCGACAGGGCGATCACGCTTGGTCCGGAGGTTGTCGCAGCGCTGCGCGAGGTGGCTCGTCTGGAACGTGCCGATGGCAAGCCCGAGCGCGTGCGCCAGCGCTTTACCGAGGCGATCGCGCGCCGCCCGAACGATGTGGATCTTCTGCTGCTCTACGCGAACTGGCTCGACGAAACCCCGGCCGAGCGCGCCAACGTGCGCGCGACCATCGAGAAGGCGGTCGCCGTCGCGCCGGACCATGTCGAGGCGAGGATAGCCCTTGCCGCGTACTACGCCAGCCGCAAGGACCTCGACATTGCTTTGGACGTTGCCGAGGAAGCCGTCAAGGCGATTCCGGGCAACGCGCGCCTGCTTACGGCGTTGGCCGAACTCTACCTGCGGGCGGGCAAGCCCGAGGTAGCGGCCATGCGGCAGGGCGAGGCTGTCGCCGTGGTGCCCGGTGCGCCGGAACTGCTGGTTCGCCTGGCCGACTTCCAGTTGGCGGGGGGCGCGAAGGATGCCGCCGCCGCTTCGCTGCACAAGGCCTTGAGCTTGCGCTCAGGCTTCGAGCCGGCGATCATCCGCGTCGTTGCGATGGAGCTTGAGGCGAATCGACCTGAGGCTGCTCTGGCCGCCGCGCGCGACTTGCAGAAGTCCAGTCCGCTTGCTCCGATGGGCTATTCACTGGAAAGCAAAGTACTGATTCAGAATAACAAGTGGCCGGAGGCGGTGCGCGTGCTGCAGACCGGAATCGAGCGTTCGCAGAATCCGCAACTGGTCATCGATGCACACCGGACGCTCGTCCGGGCGGGCCGGCAGCAGGAAGCCGCCGGCGTGCTGGTCGCATGGCAGCAGCGGCGTCCGAAAGACTTCGTCGTGCGCAGCTACCTGGCCGACTCCGCTTTGGGCGACAAGGACTATGCGCGTGCGCTCCGGCTTTACAAGGAAATCGTGCGGGACTTCCCGGACAGTTTTCGCACGTTCAATAATCTGGCGTGGACGGCGCGCGTGTTGGGCGACACGCGTGCGCTCGACTACGCCCAGCAAGCGTGGCGGCTGGCGCCCGACGACCCTGCGGTGCTCGACACGCTCGGGCTGCTGCTCGTCGAACGTGGTGAACTGGCGCGCGGCATCCAGGTGCTCAGGCGGGCCACCGTGATCGCGCCGGACCTGGTCGACGCCCGCCGCAACCTGGCTCGCGCGCTGGCCCGGTCGGGCGACAAGAGCGGCGCACAGCGCGAACTCGAGGTCGTCGCCAGGCTCGGCAAGACGGACGCGGAGTTGAAGGACCTGCAGTGATCCCGCGGCCGCTGCTGGCCGCCAGCCAGCCAGCGAAGCCGGTGGCGGGGACAAAGGTGGGCGGAAGGAGGGCGATTGCCTTGTGCTGCCCAGCGCGGGTGGACGGCATGCCACCGCCGACGCAGGCGTCGAGCGCCGGCCGACGCAGCGCATGCGCGAGCCGGCGCGCCAAGTCGTGCACACGCGCAAGCTCGGCGCGGAACCCTGGCGGCGGTGGCGCGCGAGCGCAACGTTCCGGTCAGCCAGGTCAGTCGTTCGCTGAGGCGGCTCGAGGGCGTTGGCGGCGTTCGTCTGCTGCGCCGCAGCACGTACGGTCCGAGCCTGACTGATGAAGGTGAGACCCTTCCTGCCTGCGCTCGACGTCTGATCGGGACCAGCGGCGAACTCGCCGCCGAGCTGCCTGGCAAGATTGGCGGTGCGCGTCACTGGCGGCGCGTCGGCGTCAGTCTGGTCCTTGCCGAGATGGTGATCGCGTCCAGTCTGCCGCGGCTTTACGAGTGCTGGCTTGATCGCCAAGTCACGAGCAAGGGTCGAGTGGTGGCCGGCGGCGACTCTGCACGCGTTGATCGACCCGCAAAGCGCTCGCTCAGGGCGGCGCATAGAGCTGCAGACTGGCGGCGGTCGGCAAAGGCGCGAGCAAGCCCTGCTCGCGCAGCCAGGCCGCGTCGGCTTCCATTCCGCGGTGCGCGACGAAGCGGGCCAGATGCTCGAGGCGTTCGTGCAAAGCGCATCGATCGGACAGATCGGCGAACGCCTGTACACGTTCCACCGGCGAAAATCCGCCGGCCGAGCGCTCGACTTCGTGCAGAACGGCGAGTGGTCCACAGGCGAGCAGTGTGCAAAGCTCGGCAAGTGCGGTGCGGATGAACGCACGCTCGGCGCCGGTCAGCCGGCTGGCGTCGAAATGCGCGACGCCAGTGGCGTAATGCAGCCCTTCGTCGTGCGCGATGGCGGCGAATACGCGCGTCGCGCCGGCGTCGAGCGACG
>NZ_JAVMKF010000073.1:0-6853 GCF_031732815.1 Accumulibacter sp.
CCGACCGCCTGCCGGTCGCCGTCCAGTCACGCGGGACAGCCTTCTACACGGCAACCTTTGGTGTTGGCGCCGGCCTGTCCTACCTCTGGGTCGAATTGCTGCAAAGCCTGCTGCCATGGCGGACGCTGTTCGTCGTGGGCGCGGCGGGTGCGCTGCTCGCCGTCGTCCTCGTCTGGCTTGGCGTTGCCGCGGGCAGCGTTACGCCGAGGCGCGGTGGAATGCGCGAACACTGGTGGAGCGTCGTGCGCGAGCGGCGCATCCTGGCCTATTGCGGCGGCTATTTTGGTCACAACTGGGAACTCTTCGGCTTTCGCGCCTGGCTGGTCGCCTACTTGAGCTGGAACCAGACGACGCGACCCGACGTATGGACGTCGATGCCCGGTCTGGTGGCCGCCGGCGCGACCTTCCTCGCCGTTCCCGCCAGCATTCTCGGCAACGAGGGCGCGCATCGCTGGGGACGCCGGCGCTGGCTGACGCGGGTGATGCCCCTGTCCTGCGCGCTGGCGCTTCTCGTCAGCGTCTCCGGCGACCTGCCGCGTGCGCTGCTGGTCTGTCTGCTGCTGGTTTACGCGATGAGCATGAACCTCGACTCGGCCGCGCTGACCGCCGGCGTGCTGACCGAGACGGCCGTCGAGCAGCGTGGTACGGCGCTTGCGCTCTATTCGTCGATCGGCTTCGCCGGTGGCCTGCTCGGCCCGGTCGCCTTTGGATTTGCCGTAGACGCTTGCGGTGGCGCCGGTGGCGCGGGCTGGGCAGCGGGTTTCGTCACGCTGGCTGGCGGGGTTGCTTTCGGGCGGTGGGCAATCGGTCGCATCGAGCGCCCACCGACCGGGACCGCCTGATCGCCGCCAGAGATAGCCGCCCGCAGGATTTGCCTGATCGGCGCGGGCAAGGCGGCTGTGGCGATTTCCGGGTAGGTCAACCAGACCTCGGTGCTTTCGGCGGCCCGCCAGCCAGAAGGCTCGCCCTGTGCGCAGACGACATCGATGTTCAGTATGAAATGGGTAAAGGCATGCTGCGTCGTTGGCATCTGCCTTGTCGCAAGAAGCGAACAGTTCCTTCGCTGGGCGAAATCGGCCAGCCCGCGATCGCCCAGTTCAGGCAGACTCAGCAAGCCGCCCCAGATGCCGGCAGGCGGACGCCGTTCGAACAACACACCCTGCGCACAAGACAGTAGCACCAGGGTGACTTGCCGTAGCGGCAGAGGCTTTCTCTTGCGTGGTGCCGGCAGTTCGTTCTGGCGGCCGCTGCGGTAGGCGAGGCAGCCGTCCGCCAGCGGGCAGATCGCGCACTGCGCTGCCCGCCGCAGACAGACGGTGGCGCCAAGGTCCATCAGGCCCTGGGTGTAAGCTTCGATATCACTCGTCGGCAAGAGCGACTCGGCGAACGCCCACAGCCGCTGCTCGTCGTGCGTCGCCGACGCCGTGGCCTCGAGCGCGAAATGGCGGCCGAGCACGCGCTTGACGTTGCCATCGAGAATCGCGGCCCGACGACCGAAGGCAAACACAGCGATGGCGCCGGCGGTCGTTCGGCCGATTCCCGGCAGGCGCGCGAGGTCGACGACATCCGGCGGAAAGCATCCAGCGTGCTCGGCGACGACACGCTGCGCGCAGCGATGCAGATTTCTCGCTCGTGCGTAGTAGCCAAGACCGGCCCAGACTTCGAGAACGCCTGCCAGTGGTGCTGCAGCCAGCGCGTCAAGGCTGGGAAAGCGGGACAGGAAATTCCGATAATAGGGGATTACCGTAGAAACCTGGGTTTGCTGCAACATGATCTCGGCCAGCCAGACGCGGTAGGCGTCGCGGCAGTACTGCCAGGGCAGATCGTGGCGCCCGTACGTTTTCTGCCAAGCGATCAGACGGACCGCAAAAGCACGACCAGGGTCGCTGCCCGTCTCACCCACCGCAGCCGCCATCAATGCCGGGGGGCGTGCGCGGCGCGCGCCAGGAGAGTGGCACCGCGAGGCTTGCCCAGGGCTGTCTCGACACACTGCGCCAGCAAGGCGATAATGCCGCCGTGCGTGCTGCTGCCCATAGCCAGCCGAAGGTGGCGGGCAGGCTCGCCGTACAGGTCGTACTGACCGTACTGACCCTTCGCCTGTTTCTCAATGTCGGATCTTCCCCGCAGGACCAAACGTACGTTCCGCAACCCATCATTCATCCTAACACGGCCGCACACTGCGGCCGCCAGCCGTGATGCCACTGCCTCCGCGTCTACCCAGCGCAGCGCAAGCTGCAGCACCCCCAGCCGATTTGTCGCGCGCGCGCGGCGACGATAGCGACTTGGCGGCTGCCGATGATCGCTTCGGTCGCGCCCTGCGTGACAGCCTGGGCAGTTTTGCCACTGGGGTTACCGTAATGACTACGTGCGCCGAGGGTGGGCAAGCGGTCGGTATTACAATCAATTCGTTCAGCTCGGTTTCGCTCGACCCGCCGCTCATTCTCTGGAGCTTGTCGAATCGATCGCCGAGTCTTGATACCTTCCGCCGCGCGCCGCACTATGCGGTCAATGTTCTGGCGGAAGAACAGGAATGGATTTCCAGCCATTTTTCGCTGCGCTGCAATGACCATTTCGCGTCCGTCGAACTGATCCCTGGATTCGCCGGGATTCCCCTGATTGCCGACTGTCTGGCCTGGTTCGAATGCGCGCATGAGGCGCACTACCCGGGCGGAGACCATCTCGTTTTTGTCGGCCGGATTTTGCGCTTTGCCCAGGGACGTAAAAGCAAGCCTTTGGTCTTTCACGGCGGTCGCTATCGCCGGCTGGCCGGTGAACCACCGCAGGCGGCGATACCGGGAAGCGTCCAGGCTGCTCCGTCGGCTGCCGACTGAACAGTGTCCGCGGCACTTGCTCGCGGAATAAAAGTGCAGTAAAGTGCGCCCCGGCATTCGGCGGGTCTCGACACTAGGCATGTGGCACGATTATTGGACGAGAGGCGCAACGGGCATTGACCAGCCCGGACATCGCATGTCGATTGCCGGCCGGCCGGACAAGCGCGTTTCATCGAATTGGCGGTTTCCCCGGTTAATAACGTGTCCACTCGATGATTATCTGGAAGGAATGAAGCATGTCCATTTACCGGGAATTGCTGGCGCAGCGCGAAGAACTTGACAGGAAGATTGAAGAAGCTCGGCGTGAGGAGGTTTCTTCAGCAGTTGTCAAAGTCAAGCAGTTGATTGCTGACTACGGTCTGACCGCCGCTGACTGCGGTTTCAAGACGGGCCCTGCGGTAGCCGGCCCCAACCTTGGCAACGTGCGGCCGCCGGTCGCGGTCAAGTACCGTGGACTCAACGGCGAAACCTGGTCGGGTCGTGGCAAGGCGCCACGCTGGTTGACCAACCTGGAAGCGCAAGGCCGGACGCGCGAAGAATTCCGCGCCTAGCAGTCCGCGGGCTGGAGCTGGCGAATTGCGTGACAACGCCGACCGGCTTCCCATTGAAATCGTGCACAGCTCGCTGAGCCCAGGCCGGCTGCAGCGGAAGGCGGGCTCTTCCCCAGGCGAACGGATGCAGGCATGAACCTCCTCGTTACCGGTGGCACCGGCTACATCGGGTCGCATGCCTGCGTCGCCCTGCAAGCCGCTGGCCACGACATCGTCGTGGTAGACGATCTGTCGAACAGCCGGGCCGAAGTGATCGATCGAATCGAAAGGATTTCCGGCAAGCGGCCAGCCTTCTTCCGCGGCGATGTGCGCGACCGCGAGCTCTTGCGGCACATCTTTGCGCGATCTCCGATTGATGCGGTTCTGCATTTTGCTGGCCTGAAAGCGGTCGGCGAATCGGTCACACAAGCCTTGCGTTATTATGACTGCAACGTCGGTGGCGCGCTCTCGCTTTGCCAGGTGATGGCTGAATCGGTCGTCAGAACGCTGATTTTCAGTTCTTCGGCAACCGTCTATGGCGACCCGGCGACAGTGCCGATCAGCGAGGATTTTCCGCGCTCGGCGACCAATCCCTATGGTGCCAGCAAGCTGATGATCGAGGATATTCTGGCTGATCTGGTGCGCTCCGATGCGAACTGGCGAATCGCCCGCCTGCGTTACTTCAACCCGGTCGGCGCGCACGAGAGCGGTCTGATCGGCGAGTCTCCAAATGGCGTACCGAATAACCTGCTGCCTTACGTGGCCCAGGTCGCGGCCGGCACGCGTAGCCATTTGAGTGTCTTCGGTAACGATTATCCGACACCCGACGGAACCGGCGTGCGCGATTACATTCACGTCATGGATCTCGTCGAAGGCCATCTTGCCGCTTTGCATTACCTGCTTGACACAGCGGGTCTGCTGACGGTCAATCTGGGTACCGGGCGTGGCTATTCGGTTATCGAAATGATCGAGGCTTTTGCCGCCGCCAGCGGACGGCCGGTTCCCTACGTCATTGCGCCGCGTCGTGCGGGCGATGTCGCCGTCTGCTACGCCGATCCCGGACTGGCCCGGAAACTGCTTGCCTGGAGCGCGCGCCGCGGGATCGACGAGATGTGCCGCGATGCCTGGCATTGGCAACAAGGACAGGCGCTCGCCTGACGAGCGGGGGAGCGATGGCAACTTACGCTGTTGGTGACATCCAGGGCTGCTTTGACGCCTTTCAGCGCCTGCTCGAAGAGTGCCGCTTCGACGCTACGGTCGATTGCCTGTGGCTGGTCGGCGACCTGGTCAACCGCGGACCCCGCTCGCTCGATACGCTGCGCTTTGTCCGTGATCTAGGCGCCAGCGCGATCACCGTCCTGGGCAATCACGACCTTTACCTGTTGATGGCAGCAGCCGGCTTCGGTCGGCGGAGCAAGGGCGATACCCTGGAGGCGATCCTCAACGCGCCGGACCGCGACGAACTGCTCGACTGGCTGCGTTGCCAGCGTCTGTGCCACCATGCAGGGCGCTTCTGTCTGGTGCACGCCGGATTGTTGCCGCAATGGACGGTAGCCAAAGCGCGTGCGCTGGCGCGGGAGGTCGAAGATGTCCTCGGTGGACCGGACTATCTCGACTTCATGCGCAACATGTGGGGTAGCGAGCCTGTCGCCTGGAGCGACGATCTGACCGGTTGGCCGCGCCTGCGTGTGATCGTGAATGCCATGACGCGCATGCGCTTCTGCTCGCCGGAGGGGGAGATGGAGTTCAGAACCAAGGGCGAAGCGAGCGCAGCACCGGAAGGATTCGTCCCCTGGTTCGAGGTTGCTGGTCGGCAGAGCGCCGACCATGTCCTGGTCACCGGCCACTGGTCGGCACTCGGATTGCGCATGGAGGCCAACCTGTTGGCGCTTGATTCCGGATGTTTGTGGGGCCGTCACCTGACCGCCGTCCGTCTCGAAGACCGCGCGCTGTTTCAGGTCGGCTGCCCGGCGAACGAAGCCCGGACCTGAACGCTCGGGCGCTAGCTGGCGGGCGAGCGCGCCGCTGCGCCAGCTCGCTTGCGGGGAGCGCAGCGCCTGCAACAAACGTCCGTCGCGCGGCTGACTAATTGACGACTTTCCTTGCGCTGGCGCCTGCTAGAATCAAACCGGCATTTCTCATCGGAGCGAAACATGCGCAGCGGAAGGCACTACAGACAACACGGTGCGGCGTCCCTGTATGCCGTTCTGGCAGTGATCGGGCTGGCGATTGCCGGCTTTCTGGCGATCGGGAATCTGCCCTCTTCGGCGCCTGACGAGGCGGCAAGCGAAGGCGTTTCCTTTGAAGTCGTTGACGGCGCCCACCGTGAACTGGATGGCTCGCCGGCCTTGGCGCTCGCCTTCAGCCTGCCGCTCGACGCCAAAGGCGAGAACGACAAGTTCCTGCAGGTGCTCGAGATGCCCGCCGCGACGCCACAGCGGGTGCGTGCGCCGGCGGACGAGGCGAGCGAAGATGAAGCGGCGGAGACCGAGGCGGCCGAGTCGGCGAGCGCGTCGACCAGTCGCGCGGCCGCCGACACCACGCTCGACGGCGGAAAGCCCGTCGCCGGCGCCTGGGTGGTCGGCGAAAACCCGCGCCTGCTCTTCTTTCCGCACATCAAGCCGCAAACGCGCTACGTCGTGCGCGTCGCTCCCGGCCTGACGGCAAGAAACGGCAGCAAGCTCGCCGGGGAAGTTCGTTTTTCGATCCGCACTGCCGCCGTAGCCCCGGCGTTCTACTTCAGCAGCCGCGGCATGGTCCTGCCGGCGGCACAGAACGGTGGCCTGCCGGTAACGACAGTCAATGTCCCGGAAGTCGATATCCAATTTCTCCGGGTCAAACCCGAACAACTCGCGCGCTTCCTCGAAAAGGTGATCGCCGGCCCGGCGCACAATGGCGCAGCGCGCAGCGCGGCGGACGGCGATGGCGAATCCACCGGCGAGGACGACGGCCCCTACTTCGCTGCGCGCAACCGTCTGCAAGGCGCGGTCAGCAGTTGGGACCTCGATCAGATGCACAAACTGACAACGAGCGCTTTCGTCGGTCGCTTCCTTACCGAGCAGACACCCAACCGGCGCGCAGTCACCTTCATTCCAGTCGAAAGCATTCCGGCCCTGCGCCAACCCGGTGTCTATGTCGCCGTCATGTCGCAGCCAAATCGTTTCCGCGAGGACTATCAGACGACCTATTTCTACGTCAGCGACCTTGGTCTGCACCTACGCCAGTATCCGAACAGCGGTGGCGATGCCTACGTCAGCTCGCTGACCGACGGCCAGGCGCGGGCAGGCGTCGAAGTGAGCTGGATCGACGCTGCCGGCAAGACCCTGCTGCGCGCCGAGACCGATCGTGACGGGCGTGCTGCTTTCGCCGAGCGGCCGTCGGCAGCGCGTCTGCTGATGGCCCGCAAGGGTGAGCAGATGTCACTGATCACGCTGAAGGAGCGTGTCCTTTCGGCAACCCTGCGTGAAATCCCTGACGGCGTCTGGTAGCGTA
>NZ_JAVMKF010000074.1:0-6801 GCF_031732815.1 Accumulibacter sp.
TCCGGGAAGGGGCCGCTGAATTCAAACGCTACGACCGGCTGAAAAAGCAAGGCCAGGCTGAGCAAGCAGAGGAGGTAAAGCATTGTGTTCATCGCGGTTTTCACGTGAGTTGGTTATCGCTGCCTGGGCGAAGCGCGAGTGCATAATTTCCCCCTGTCTGGCGAAACCCCAAGCGCTTCAAGAACCGATCCATTTTTTCCAGTTCGATGCCGCTGTTGATGCCGACGGATAGCTCGAACACGCCTCGGTTCTCGGCCCATTTGCGGAAGGCGGCCAGCAACTTGAGTCCCGCTCCGCCCATGCGCCGCTCCGGCAGCACGTCGTAGTGGATGACGCTGGCGACCAGCAGGTCGGAGAAGAAGTGCCGCTCCACGCCGCCGATCAAAGCGCCGACGATCTGGCCGGCAGGATCCTCGACGACGAAGAAGGCGTGCGTCTTGTGGGCGTTCTGGCCGATCTCGATCACTGCGCGCAGGTTCTGCGCGAGACGTTCGGCGTTGTAGTCGTAGGCCGAGAAGCGGGTGATGGCGTGCATGCGGCGTCCGAGTTCGATACAGGCCGGGACGTCATTCAGAGTGGCGAAGCGGATTTTCATTTGAAATTCAGGTCCTCTCCGGTGTCGGGCGGACGGGCTTGGCGGATCGCTCCTCGCTCAGCACCGTTACCCGTTCGCCGATGCGCACGACCTCGTCGACCTGCAGGCTCTTCGGTAGCACATGGGTGATGAACAGCATCGTCACCCGCCCACGCAACTGGTTGATGGTCGCGGCAAAATGTTCGGCGGTCTGGGGGTCGAGGGCGCTGGTGGCTTCGTCAAAAAGCAGAATCTTCGGGCGCTTCAGCAGCGCTCGGGCAATCGCCAGGCGCTGGCGCTGGCCACCGGACAGCCCGGCGCCGCGTTCGCCGATTTCGGTCTGATAGCCATTGGGCAGTTTCTCGATCGCGTCGTGGATCTCGGCCAGTTTCGCGGCCTGCACAATGCGTTCGAAGGTGGCGTGCGGGTTGGCGGCGAGCAGGTTGTCGTAGACGGTGCCGGAGAAGAGCACGGTCTCCTGCGGTACGACGCCGAAGTAGTGGCGCAGTTCGTTGGCCGAGAGGTTCTGGATGTCGGCGCCGTCGAGCTTGATTCGGCCGTCCGAAGGTTGATAAAAACCTTGCAGCAGTTTGGCCAGCGTGCTTTTCCCGGAACCGGACGGACCCATGATCGCGACCGTGCTGCCTGGCCGCACGGTGAGGTCGAAATCGCGATAGAGGTAGGGGTGCTTGTCGCTGTGCCGGAAGGCCAGGCCCTCGATCTCGATCAGTCCCTTGCCTTCGGCCATGCGGGTCGGAATGACCGCATAGGGCTCGGTTGGCGCGTTCATCACGTCGCCCAGACGTTTGACCGAGAGACTGGCCTGTTGAAACTGCTGCCACAGACCGACCAGGCGCATCATTGGTTGACTGAGTTTGCCCGCGAACATCTGGAAGGCGACCAGCATTCCGATGGTGAACTCGGTGCCGGTCATCACGGTGTAGGCGCCGATGACCAGGATGAGCAGGCTCATCAACTGTTCGAGGGTGGTCGCTGCGGTGTTGTAGGTGTTGGCAAGCTGTCGGGTCTGAAAAGTGGCGTGCAGATAGTCGGCCAGGTAATCCGAGAAGCGCGACTTGAGTTGCGGCTCCATCTGCAGGCTCTTTACCGTTTCCAGACCGGCGATGTACTCAGTGATGAAAGCCTGATTGCGGGCGCCGAGCAGGAACTGATGGTTCAATTGCGACTGGAACATCGGTGCGACGATCAGGCTGAGCACGACGATGATCGCCAGCACCGCCAGTGCGACCAGGGTCAGCTTGACGCTGTACCAGAACATGATGCCGACGAAGATGAGCAGGAAGGGCAGGTCGAGCACCAGCGTTACGGCCGCACTGGCGACGAACTCGCGAATGGTCTCGACACCGTGTAACCGGGCGGCGATGACGCCGGTCGGGCGTTTCTCGAAATAGCGCGGAGGGAGTTTGAAGAGATGGTCGAAGACGGCCGCCGCCAACACGGCGTCGACCCGGTTGCCGGTATGCAGCACCAGATATTGACGCACCCAGGTGAGGATGGCCGAGAAGATCATGAACACGGCCATGCCGATGGCGATGACGAGCAGCGTGCTCTGCGTGCGATGGACGACCACCTTGTCGATGATGGTCTGCGTAAAAAGGGGAGTGCCGAGCGCCAGCAACTGCATGACCAGCGAGGCGAGCAGAACGTCGCGCCAGACCTTCTTGTGTTTCAGAAGGTCCGGAACGAACCAGCGGAAGCCGAAATGGGTCGTGCTGCCGACCACGTCTGGATCGAAAATCGGTGGCCGCCTCTTGGCTATGAAGAAGACGACGCCCAGATAGCGTTCGGCGAATTCATCGCGCGGTAACTCTGACGCCGCCTTCGTCCCGGCCTCGAAATACTGGACGCGCTCCGGCGAAACATCGGTAATGAGTCCCAAACGGGCGCCCCCGATTGCGCTTTCTCTATTGGCTGCGCGCTCGCCGACCACGGGGACCTCAACTTCGGTCGCTGCCTCGTTTTTCAGCGGTGCCAGCACTGCCAGGCAAGGCGTTGCCACCTCGTCCAGAGCCGAAGCTGCACGCGGCTTGAGCTGGATGCGAAACCCCAGCGCGCGAGCGGCGTGGATCAGGGTGTCGGTGGTGTAAGGCGGCGGAAACTGCTTGAGCAGCAGTTCGGCGTCGAAAGGCACACGATTGAGCGCACACAGACTCCCCACAGCCCAAACGAGCTGGGCCGCTTCGAGTGGCCATCGGGCAATCGCTTTCTGTTCCTGCCTGTTGATCGAGGCAATGCGCTTGATTCGCTGAAGCATGTTCAGCGAATAAAATGGAAGTCAGTCGTCGTATGAAACGAGCCTATCGACGGGCAAGGCCGGTAAGATTGCTCCCTTTCTCCCTGCAACATGACCCCTCTCCCGTTTTCATCTGTTTTAGGATAGAGCGTGGATTTCACAGGAAAATGGGGCTATTGTCAAATCAGTTGTTTACCTTTTCGAAGCCGCACAGGGCGGCTGTTGCCGGAGGTTGCCTCCCGAGGATCGGTAGACTTGGGCGATGAAGCTGGAGGAACCCAAGGACGTTCTGGGAGTGATGCGGCTGGACAGTGCCTTAGGGTGTTAACCTCGAGTTTGATCGCGCCAGCGACGATTCTCGATTTACGTGCCGATTTCCCCGCTTGCTCCCATCTTCTGTCGCGATCCACCATTTTCTTGTGCGAAAAGCTTCGGCGTATATTCCAGGCTTTGCCTGATAGGCGTCAGCGCAGCGCTGCACAGCGCAATGAAGTCGAGAATGCCGCCCTGTCAGCCGTTTCCGTATTCAGGTCGCAGAGTCTGTCTGTGCTCGACAGCCAAGACAGGACGGGATGCAGACGCCATTGACGCCGAAGGACGCGTTCCTGCTCGTCGGGGTGCTTGCGATTCCCAGGGATAGACAGATTCGCAAGCTTCTGGACCGGATTTCCGCCCGAGACACGGTGATCTTCTTCGGTCGACGCACGTACGGCGGGCAGCACGGCAGGCCTGACGGTCGACCAGCGGTTCGTCAGCGCCGAGCCGACAGGAGGCAGCAGGCGTGCGGATGACCGGTTGCTCGCTCGCCGCCCGAACCGCGGCAGGCGCTGTTCGAGCAGATCGCCGGCGCCGGTGCGTACCGGCCGGGACGAAGTCGGCCGATACGCTTCAGTCGCCGGACGCGCGATGCGTGACCCAGATCAGGCGATCGACCGCGAAGTTCAGTTCACGCGCCTGCCGCAGCAGCACCTCGCGCACCTCGTCGGGCAGATGAGGCTCGCGTGACAGAATCCACAGGTAGTCGCGGCTGGGGCCGACGACGAGTGCCCAGCGGTAGTCTCGCTGGTCGAGCGCGGCAATGTGGTAGGCGCCGTAGAAAGGACCGAAGAAAGAGACCTTCAAGGAGCCACGCGAGGGCTCGCCGATGAACACGGCCCTGCCGGCGGCCTGCTGCCAGCGCTGACGCGCAGCGTTGTAGCCCCGGTTGAGCACCTCGACGCTTCCGTCGGGCTGCAGGCGGTAGTGCGCCGATACATCGCTCAGACCGCGTTCGAACGAATGGTCGAGACGGGCAACTTCGTACCACTTGCCGAGGTAGCGCTCAAGGCGGAAGTCGCTGACCGGGACGACGCCTTCCGGCAGCGTCGTACAGGCGGCCAGCAGCCATACGGCGGCTGCCAGCGGCCAGAGCAAACGCCAGCGCGAGATCGTCTGCGCCAGTCGGCGTGCGATCGGCGGCGGGCGACGAAACGGGGCGAGGTGAAAGCCGGGCAGCGCCGGTTGCTCGCCGGCAATGGCCGCGCAATGTGCGTGCTTTGCCGGTAGGCTCATTCGCTGGCTGCCTGACGCAAACGTTCGTACGTCTGGCGTTCCCGCTCGCGCTGCGCGGCAAGACGCTCGAAGCTGGCCTGATTCTTCTGGCAGGCAAGGGTATGCGGACTGCCCCGCCGGACCGTCTCGGTGTCGACATCGCAACGGTGTCGGCGAATCGACTCCTCGACGTGCAGGCGATCTGTCTGGAGGGCCTTGAAGCGCCATTCGGAGCGCTGCGGGTCGGCGAGAAATGCGGCGAGTTCGCGGCAGTGCCGGCACTTGCAGTCGATCCGGCTGTCGCGGGCGAAGTCGGCCGGCGGTGCAAGCACGACGGCAAGCCGCTGCGCCAGGTACGCCAGGCACGCGGAAAGCAGGCGCTGGGTCGGTGCCCAGGAGCGCAGCGCGGCGTTTTCAGCGGCCAGCGTCAGCGCGGCAGGAATGAGGAGAGTGTCGAATGAGAAGGCGCCCGGATTCGCCAGCAGATGATCGACCGCGCGCTCGCCAAGCGCCGCTTCGTCGAGTAGACCTAGCGCACGAAGCAGTTCGACGGGTAGCGTCGGTGTCAGGGGCGCTGCGCGCGTCGCGGTCGGCGGGTCCGCTGCCGGCGCGGCGGTTTTTGCGTCGCCGGGCAGCGCGGCGAGCAGCGCGAGCACGGCGGGACGCAGCGATTCGGCGGCTGCGCCGACCGGCAGCCGGGAGACGAAACTCGTTGCCAGGCGCGCCAGCAGGTCGGCACAGGCGCTGGCCTGCGGCACGGCGTTGCCGGCGATCACCTGCGTCAGCAGCTCGGCCGCCCGCACTGGCGGCAGGAGCAGCAAAGCGTCGCTCAGCGCCGCGTTGTCGCCCGCGCCGTACGCGCCTGTGGCGCTGATTTCGCTGGCGTAAGCGGCGATGTTGTCGAGGTCTTCGAGGCGGCTTAGCGCAGCGAGGAATACACTCGTCTTGTCCGACTCGCGCGCCGCTACCCAGCCGTGGCTCGGCCAGTCGCCGCGTCGGGCAATCATCAGGCGGGCAAGCTCGCGCGCCTCGTGCCGCAGAGGCGAAGCGGCTGCGCCGCCCTCGGCAAGCCAGCGCTCGGTCAGCCGTTCGAGGCAAGGCAGCGAAGTGCTGCGTCCGGCCGCAGCGATGATCGCAACACGGCTGCCCTGCGGCCAGACGACGAAAGCCGCGCGGTGATAGCGTCGCTCGAAGCTGGCGCCCGCGTTTCCCGTCGCCTCGGAGAACTCCTCTTCGTCCGGGTCGGCGTCGTCGAGGGCATGCGGCGGACAGAGTTCGGCGTCGGCGGCGGGCAAGGTGTCGAGCAGGGAAGGGCTGCCGTCGGCGCTTTGCCAGTCGCTGAGCGTCAGCCAGCGGTCGAACACTTCGCCAGCCTCGAGGTCACCGTCGTCAGCCGCGTAGTAGGCGCCGCGACCCGAGCGCGGGGAATAGGCATACTCGGCCGCACCGTTCTCGGCGAGCGTGAGAAACGCCAGAAGAACCTGACACGAAGCGCGCTGAGCGGCGGCAAGCAGGACCGAACCGACCGCCGCGTCGGCGAGCTTGAGCGTTGAAAAGCGCATCTCGGCGAGCGTGTAGGCGTGTTCGAGCGGCCAGATCAGCTTCTGCGGACACTCCGCGTCGCCGCCGGTGCTGTGCTGGGCTGCCCAGCGTCCGAGCAGTTCGGCGACGCGGTCGACCTGGGTGTCGTAAGCCGGTGGCTGCGGCAGTTCGCTGTCGCCCGGGCGAATCAGGTTGTAGATCAGGACGAGCCGGCAGCCGGCAGTGACCGGGCGGACCTCGTGCAGGCAATCGGCATAGAAGCCGGCAAAGGCAAGCTCCGACGGGTCCTGCGCGGTGAGGTCAAGGCAGACCTCGCGTTCGCGGTGGCGTATGCACAGCTCGCCGCCCGTGAAGATCGACGGCAGGACGACGACCAGCGTGGCGAACATCCCCGCTGCCTTTTCGGTATCGCGGTGGCTGACGAAAAAGCTGCCGGCGTCATAGACCAGCATCTTGTACAACTCGGCGTTGACCGGTTCGAGGACGCCAAGGCCGACAGCCGTGCGCCTGACGATTTCACCGAGATCCTGTTCCCACTGCCGGCCGCACAGGCGGATACGATCGGCGGCGATCTGCCAGGTCCGGCGCACGGCCGTATCGACCAGCGTTTCGGCGCCACGCCCGTACGGCGCCTGTTCGGCAACCGCGATCAGTTGCTCGGCCTGCGCTGGCAGAAGCGGCAGCGAAATCGGCCCAACGCCGTCAACCTCGATCCTGGGAAGAAAGAACGCGTGCGTTCCGTGGGCATAGAAATCGCCGGGGCGGTCGACGGTTTCAAGGATGTCGGCAAGATCCTGAGCAAAGGTGAACATGGCGGAAGACCTCGGTAGGCTGGGCTGAAGGGCAAGGAACGCTTGCCCGTCAGTCTACCGTTTGTCGGGAGGCTTGCGGGTTGCCTTTC
>NZ_JAVMKF010000075.1:0-6639 GCF_031732815.1 Accumulibacter sp.
TCGGGCGCAAGGCTTCGCCATCGAGCACCTGAGCAAAGCCGAGAATGGCATTCAGCGGCGTGCGCAACTCGTGGCTCATGCGCGAGACGAACTCCGACTTGGCCCGGCTGGCGCGCTCTGCCTCTTCCTTGGCGGTCAGCATCGCCGCCCAGGTCTGGCGCAGTTTGCGATTCGCTTCGTTAGTCTGGCGCACGAAAAGCCAGCCGGCAAGCACCGCCAGCGCGACGACCAGGGCAACCAGTGCCCATTCGGTACGCCGGAAGTTTTCCCGCTGCTCGGCCTGACGCGCTTCGATACGCCGTAGATGCTCACTGCTGTCGACGAACAGCCGGTTGGCGTTCTCGTTGATGCGGAAGAAGAGCGGCGGAATGTTCTTCATGAACAGGCCGATCTCCTGTTGCCGCGCAAAGAAGCGCTCGCGGTCGGCGCGATCACGGTTTTCCCATTGGCGGACGAGCAGTTGTTCGAGTTCGTCCCCGCGGTTACGGATGACGTCGACCAATGGTGCGATCTCGATCATTTCCATGACGAACGATGAATCGCCGGTGCTCGGCGTATACCTTACTTCGCGTACCGACTCGTCGCGTCCCTCGATGTTGAGGAACATCTCGCGCCGGACAACTCCGCCGCGCTCGAGCACGTTCAGAGCATGCGCGAGCTTGTCGAGTTGCGTCCTGATCTCCTGTCGGCCGCGCTTCAGGGCTGCCGGATTGTCGGCTGCGGCCAGGCGATAGACGGCGGTTTCGACGCTGCCAATGATGCGCACGATCTCATCGCCGATGAACAGGCGCGCGCGCTCATTGGCGCTGCTTTGTTCGAGCTTGCCGTACAGATCGGCGAAGAACACCTTCAGGCCGACGACCACCAGCAGTCCGGCGAAGAATCCGCCTAACAGCCAGAGCAGGCGGCCGGCCGAAAATACCTGCAGCTCACTGCCTGGCAATTGATTGGCTGGCGTCGGACGCCAGCGCAGAACGCTCCCCAGGCGCATGACCGATCCTCGTCAGCTCGCCGTTCAGCGCCTGGCCCGGTTGTCGAGAAAACCGTGTTTGCGGAAGATTGCCTGCCCCTCGTCACCCGCGGTGAACGCGATGAAGCGCCGTGCGATCTCCTTGTGGCGCGAGAAGGTGAGCAGATTGAGCAGCAATGCCTGCGGTTTCGCCAGCTTGGGGTCGAGGTCGATGACATCGAGTACACCCACGTTGTCAGCGAAGTAGCCGGTTGCTCGCCAGTTCAGGACGGCATCGGCCTCACCCTTCTTGAGTGCGTTGTTCAGGCCGCGCGAATCGGGCGCGAGGAAGGCGGCCGCGGCGACCACTTTCTGATAGATGCGGAGCTCGTCAAGGATGTCCTTGCTCTCCTTGCCGACGCTGCCCGAGCTGGCGTTGCCGATGCTCACCACCAGGTCCTTGCGCAACAGTTCGCGTGGGTCGCCTTTCACGTTCTTCGGATTGCCCTTCGGAACGAGAATTGCCAACTGGTTGTAGCCGACGAGTGCGAACTCGCCGAGCAGTCCCTCGTGCAGATACTTGTCGCGATAGGTCGGCTCACCCGGCAGGTAGAGGTCGCCGACGCTGGCCTTCTTTGCCGACTGATACAGATCTTCGGATCCTCCTTGCGCCAGCGTGATGCGGACATTCTCGCGCTTCTCGAACGCCTGCACGATCTCCGACATCGGACGCACCATGGTGATTCCACAGTAGAGCAGCAATTCTGGCCGGCTGCCTTGGGCCGAGGCCGTCGCGCAAGCGACGAGCAGCAAGGCCAGTCCGGTGCGAGCCACGAGCAACTGCAGCCGGCAACAGACGGCAAGTCGACGGAGGAAGTGGTAAACCATCCGATTCTCCAGGTATAGATCGTGGATAAGTGGGTAAGGGCAAATGAGCTGTGCGCCGCCGCGAGAAAGCGCGATAATCCGGCGATTGTACCGGGAATGCCGGCGCTCTGAGCGGACGAGGGCAGACGCCGAATTCCCCGCCTGGTCAAACTGCAACACGCCCGTCGATGCGCGCTTATCTCAAGAAACTGCTCCCTGGTCGCGAGGCAATCCGCAACAACCGCTGGTTGAGGCCGTTTGTTGCGGCGCTCCTGCATCCGCGGCTCTGGCACCTCAACCGCCACTCGGCCGCTTCGGCGGTCGCCGTCGGACTCTTCTGCGGTCTGATTCCCGGGCCCTTCCAAATGTTCGGCGCAGCCCTCGGCGTCCTTGCTTGCCGGGCCAATCTCCCTCTGGCGTTGCTGGTGACCCTCTATACCAACCCGTTGACGATCGTTCCCCTCTATCTGTTGGCCTACCAGATTGGTCGCCTGCTGATCGGCGACGGCGCAGCTTTCATCGCACCGCCCGAGTTCAGTCTGACTGCTTTCAGCGCCTGGAGCGCCGCCTTCCAGGCCTGGATGCTGCAGGCGGTGAAACCTCTGGCGGCGGGGCTGCTGACCCTCGCCAGCAGCCTTGCGCTGCTCGGCTACCTGACGACCAAGGCAGCCTGGCGCATCTACCTGATCAGCGCCTGGCGCAAACGGCGCGCGGCGCGCGCCTAGCTTCAGTTACCGATATGCATCTGGTACTTCGCTCCATTGGCGAACGAACACGTTCCCGTTCCCTGATACGGTGTGTTCATATGATACTCGCACGACATGTACATGCCCCCCGAGCTGAACGCGCTGGCAACGCCGCGCTTGTCGTCGTTGGACACCCGCGTCGCCTCGCCGCTGAGGACTTCGCCCTCGTAGTTGACAACAAAACGACCCTTGCCGCTCATCATGTTGGCCACCGTCCCGCTGACCACGCCGGTCTTCGTCGCGCGCTCGTTGGCCGGGTACAGGCGCACGGTCAAAGTGGCCGGTGAAACGGTCGCCGGCGTTCCTGGCGAAACTGTTCCTGCCGGGGGCGTCGGCATGGGTGTGCCTGGCGGCGGTAGCGGGTAGTAGCCGTAGTTAACCGTTCCGTCGGGCCCGGTTGCCGGCACCACATAGCAGGCCGGCAGCGCCAACGCGCCACCGACGACGACCAAGGCGCTTCGCCATCTACGAAGTGCTTCGCTCTTTGCCATTCTGATCTCCTTTTCCATGAGGTTGTACGCCCGGCCCTTCCGACCGATCAAGGCAAGTATAGCTGCTCGCGCAGCCGCATGAACGCAAAGCTTTCCGGCACCGCCAAACGCGCTCGCCAGTGCGCGACGGGTGCATGGCACCGATTGGCCACTCCTCGGGAACCCCGTCGGCAAGGCCCGACTCTGACCGACTGGCCGGGTGAGGCAACCGGAGGCTGGCGACAATCCTCATCGGCGTGGCACAATGCCGAGCGCTGCACTCGATCATGAACCTCGGATGCGGATGCGAGTCGTCTGCCAGCTTGATGACAAGGAAGTACCGGATGGGCAACTGGATTTCGGCTCTGGCCAGAGCCCTCAGGCGTTTTCAGCCCGGCAGTTCGGCGCGACGCGAGGAAGATGATGCGGGCAAGCCGACGCCGGAGTATGCGATCGACGCGCACGTCGCAACCGACATCGGTTGTGTGCGCGAGACGAACCAGGATGCCGTCGCCCTCGTCCGGCCGCCAAGCAACGAGGAGACGACGCGGCGAGGCTTGCTGGCCATCGTCGCCGACGGCATGGGCGGACACAAGGGAGGTGCGGTGGCCAGCGCACTGGCGGTCGAGACCGTTTGCCAGCGCTACTTTGCCGAAACCGGAGAGGAACCGGCGCGTGCGCTCGAACTCGCCATGCAGGAAGCAAATCGGGTGATTTACTCGGCCGCCCAGAGCAACCCGGCGCTGGAAGGCATGGGGACGACGGCTACCGCACTTGTCATTATCGATCATGATGTGATTTATGCGCATGTTGGCGACAGCCGCCTGTATCGCTGTGCGCAAGGGCGCTGTGCACAGCTCACCGAGGATGATTCGCTGGTCGAACAAATGGTGAGAAACGGCATCATCAGCGCCTGCGAGACGTACCGGCATCCCTTCCGCAGCGTCCTCCTGCGTTCGCTTGGCACCGCCGAGAGTCTGGAGATCCATGCGCAACGCGGCGTTCGCTTGCACGGCGGCGAGACCTTTGTCCTCTGTTCCGACGGCTTGCACGATGGCGTCGGAGCCAAGGACATCGTTGCCGCTGTCGACCTGCCGACCGCCGAAGCAGCCTGCCGCCGGCTGATCGACTTGGCGTGCGAGCGCGATGGCAGCGACAACATCTCGGTTGGCGTCGTTGCTGTACGCGCTGAGGCGTCCTTCGCAGATACCCATCCCGCCTGAGGCGACGATCGGCGGCGAGCGCCCTCAGCTGGCCCCGGTCGCGCGCAGACCTGCGATCTCGTCGACCGTACAGCCCAGCTCGCGCAGGATTTCCGTACTATGCTCGCCCGCTGCCGGTGCTGGCCGCCGCGCAGCAAAGGTAAACTCGCTGATCTTGTACGGCGGAGCAAACTGTTTTACCCCATCAACTTCGACAATCATCCCGCGCGCTGCCAGTTGTTCGTTGGCCAGGCTTTCTTCGAAGCGCAGAACCGGGCTCACACAGCAGTCGACGCGCGCGAAGACTTCGCTCCATTCGGCAAAGCTGCGCGTCGTAAAGATCTGCTCGAGTTCATGACGAACGCGCCGGCCTTCGCTCCCGGTGGCAAAAGCGAACGCTTCCAGATCCGGGCGGTTGATCACTTGGCACAAGCTCTGCCAGAACTTCGGTTCCATCGCGCTTACCGCCAGGTAGCGGCCGTCACTGGTTGAATAGACCGCATAACTCGGCATACCGCCGGCGAGCAGATCTTCTCCTCGTGGCAGGGCCTGACCGAAAGCAAGTACGGCGAGCAAAGGAAAAAGCGTGTGGGCGAAGACGCTGTCGGTCATCGCTACGTCCACGTAGCGGCCGCGCCCACTCGCCCGCGCGTCGACGATGCCGGCCAGAACGCCAACGAGTGCGGTGAGAGAACCGCCCAGCAGGTCACCGATCTGGAAGTTGGGCAGCGCGGGCGGGCCGCCGGCCAAGCCGATCTGATCGAGCAGCCCGCAATACGCAAGGTAGTTCAGGTCGTGGCCGGCGCGATCACGATAGGGGCCGTCCTGCCCATAACCAGTAATCGAGCAATAGACGATGCGCGGGTTGATTGCCGACACGCTCGGGTAGCCGATGCCCAGCTTGTCGACGACGCCAGGCCGAAACCCTTCGACGATGACGTCTGCCGTGGTGGCGAGGCGCAGGAAGATGGCGACTGCGCTCGCCTGTTTGAGGTCGAGGCAGAGGCTTCGCTTGTTGCGGTTGACGAGCTGAAAGTAGCTGGTTCCGCCGTGCACAGCGCCGGCGGTTCGCGCGTAATCGCCGGCGCCAGTGTCTTCAATCTTGATCACATCGGCGCCGAGATCGGCGAGATGCATGGTGGCCAGGGGGCCGGGTAGAAGGCGCGTCAGATCAAGCACGCGCAGACCGGAAAGGGGAAGTGAACGCATGGCGTATGGTTTTCGCAAGTGGGGGGGCGGAGGAAACGGGTGAGGCGGCCGGACACCCGGCCACGTCTTGTCGTGCCGGCCACCCGGCAGCGGCCGAGGTCGGTACGTAGCGCATTGTAGTCCCGGATGAGCGCGCCAATCAGCGGGGAAATCGATCGAGGATGCGCTGCCCGGTGATGATCCGTCCGCCCGACCGAAGCGGAGTGTGAAAGAGTGCACTGGCGACCAAGGACTTGGCGTGCATGATCCAACCCGCTACGCTATGCTTTCTCTGGCGTTAAACAGTTTCCTGGACGCCAGTCCGACCTGCCAAACAGGCAGGCAACGCTTCCTGCCGATGCGAGCTACCGAATGATCCGCCCCATCCTCCTGCTTCTCGTTCTCCTCAGCAACTCGGTTGGCGCGACGGCACAACAGCCGGCCGCTACCGATCCTTACCTGGAAGCGCCGCGGGTCACCGCCGCGCTGGCACAGGGGCGCGCCGCTGAACTGGGCATTGGCATTCGCAAGAACCTCGGTCTGGCCATCGTGCTGTACTGCGATGCCGCGACGATGGGCAGTCCGGAAGGTTTCTTCCGCATCGGACGCCTGCTCGCCGGCGGATCGGCAAGTACCGGACAACGGCGCCTGGCCAATGCGTATCTGGCGCTCGCCGCGCGCCTGGGAAACGCGGAAGCGCTCAGATACCATACCCCTGACATCGGCAATGACGAACTCGGTGACGACTGTGCTGGCGCTGCGAGTGGCGCGCTTGCGAAGCATCAGGCGGTCGGTCCGTGGGAAGACTCATCGTTCGATCTTGACGCCTACCTCGCGCGCCAGCCGGCCGCCAAGCAGAAGATTGCGCAGTTCATCCGCAACGTCGCTCCGCAGTACAAGGTCGACGCGCGTCTGGCGCTGGCCATTGCCCTGGCCGAGTCGAACCTCGATGCGGCTGCCGTGTCGCCGAAGAACGCACAAGGCGTCATGCAACTGATTCCGGCAACGCAGGAGCGCTTCGGCGTTCGCCGGCCGTTCGATCCGGAACACAACGTGCGAGGAGGCCTGGCCTACCTGAACTGGTTGCAGAAGCGCTTTGCCGGCGACTGGCGCCTGGTGGTCGCGGCCTACAATTCGGGGGAAGGCGCGGTCGATCGCTATGGCGGTGTCCCGCCGTATCCGGAAACGCGGCAGTACGTTCGCCGCGTGCTGCATTT
>NZ_JAVMKF010000076.1:0-33461 GCF_031732815.1 Accumulibacter sp.
GCTACTCCGAGCGGCCGCGCGCGGTGCGCTGGAAGAAGGCGAAAGACATCGGCAAGACCTGGCTTTACACCATTCCGGCCTCGGCGATTACCGCAATCGTCATCTACGCCATAGCTAAAGTCGTCATCGGCTAGACTAAAACCCACCTCAGGAGATAACTCATGGACGATAACCAAACCAAAGCCAATACGCCGATCTTCCGTCGCCTGTACGAGCGCGTCTTCCCGACGGTTGCCGACTTCTTCGGCATGCTTGCCCAGCAGAGCGCAAACGCAGCCGAAACCACTCGCCTGCTCGTCGAGTTCATGGAAACGGCCGACCCGGCGGTCAGCCAACAGGTACGCGCCGACGAGCACGAGGCCGACCGCGTCAAGGCCAGCAACCTGAACGTGCTGAGCGAGGCGTTTTCCACCCCGATCGATCGCGAAGACATTCACAGCGCCATCATGACGCTCGATGACATCGTCAATTACTGCAAGTCGACGGTGGTCGAGATGGATGTTCTCGGTCTTGCGCCCGACAAGCACAGCCTGGAAATGGCCCTGCACCTGCGCGAGGGTGCCGAGGCGCTGGCGCGCGGCTTTGCCCGTCTATCGACCGACCCGGCTGCTGCCGGTGGTGACGCAGCGGCAGCGCGCAAGGCGGAGAGAACGGTTGAAAAGGCGTACCGGCGGGCGATTGCCGATCTCTTCCAGGGCGATGACTACCTGAACATGTTCAAGCGGCGCGAAACCTATCGGCACCTGTCGAACGCGGCCGACCGCGTGTCCGACGCAGCGCACTCGCTCGACAACATCGTCGTCAAGCTTTGCTGATGAGGAGATAGCCGGGCTGGAGGGTGATGAACCGCGACGTCATTGGCAAGCGCTCGAGATCGAAGCCGCTGAGCCGACTTTGATGTCGCAGTTCAGGTGCGTGGCGTGCCTTTTCCACGAGGATGGCACGCCGCGGCCATTTTGGCCCCCGCCAGCCGGCGCTCAGCGCGCTGGTGGCTTCAGGTAGTGACGAATGCGCGCGGCGATTTCGGCGGGCGGGGTGCCGTAGGTGAACTTGCGCAGATAGCGCCCGTCCGGGCCAAGCAGGTACATGCCGGTCGTGTGGTCGACCGAATACTCGTCGGGGGCGGCGCCAGCTTGCTGCACCTTTTCGAAGCGCACCCGAAAGCTCTCGGCGGCTTTGCCGACAAGCGCGGGCGATCCGGTCAGACCGCCAATGCGCGGGTCAAAGAACGCAACATAGGCACGCAGGACACTGGCCGTATCGCGTTCCGGGTCGACGGTGACGAACAAGGCCTGTAGCCGGTCGGCGTCCGGGCCGAGAGCGTTCAGCACGACGGCCATCTGCGCCAGCGTCGTCGGGCAGATGTCTGGGCAGAAGGTGTAACCGAAAGACAACAGTTGCCAGCGTCCACGGAAGTCTTCGTGGCTGACTGCGCGTCCGTTCGTGTCCATCAGCAGGTAGCGACCGGTGAGGGGCGTCGCTGCAGCCGTCTGCGCGGGGTCGCCGTCGCCGTCGCCGTCGTCCTCGGCGAGGGCGATCGGTGGCGTGACAGCGCCGATCAGCAGGGCAAGGAAACTTGCGCGTATCAGGTCATTGGGGAAGCGGTGCATGCCAGGTCCGATGGCTGGTGCGAGGGTGGAGTAGCGATTATCGGGGCGTTTGCGCCTGCTTTCGTTGATCGGGCTCAAGAATCCCGGGCCTGGACTCCGGCCGCGGCGAGTGAACGCCAAGCGGGCGGCTGATGAGTAGTAGTGTAGACTGCGCGCCTGGTTTTCCTGGTGTGCCGGCAACGGATTGTCGGCAGTCAATTCCCCATTATGGCTCAACTTCATCTCCTGCCGGGCAAGGACCGCTCCCTCGCCCTCCGCCATCCATGGATTTTCGCCGGCGCGGTCGATCGCTTGAGCGGTCGTGCCCGGCCTGGCGATACGGTCGAGGTCCTGGCGGCCAGCGGACGGCCGCTCGCCCGGGCCGCGTGGAGTCCGCAGTCGAAGATTCGCGCGCGCGTATGGACCTTTGACCCGGAGGAAAGCGTTGACGATGCCTTCTTCAAGCGTCGCGTGCAGGCTTGTCTCGAGCGCCGCCGGGCCATCCCGGATTTGCGCGACGAGGCGGGCCTGCGCCTGGTCCATGGCGAGTCGGATGGCCTGCCCGGCCTGATTGCCGATTGCTATGGCGATACGGTAGTCGTCCAGCTCACTGCTGCCGGTTCCGACAAGTGGCGATCGGCGATTGTCGGTGCGTTGCGCCAGGCGACCGGGTGCGAGCGCATCTACGAGCGATCCGACTCGGACGTGCGACGGCTGGAGGGACTGGCTCCGGTCAGCGGATGGATTCTTGGCTGCGCGTCCGGGGATATGCCGCATATCTCCGAATACGGCGTGCGCATGAAAGTTGACGTGGTCAGCGGTCACAAGACAGGCTTTTATCTCGACCAGCGCGACAATCGACGACTTGCCAGGGAACTGGCTGGCGGACGAACGACGCTCAACTGCTTCTGCTACACCGGTGGCTTCTCGCTGCAGGCGCTTGCTGGCGGAGCACGTTCGGTGCTCTCGATCGACTCTTCGGGCCCGGCTCTGGCCAGGGCCAGGGATAATCTGGCGCTCAATCCTCAACTCCCGGCCGAGCGGGCAGAGTGGCGCGAAGCCGATGTCTTTGCAGAGTTACGCGAGCTGAAGAACGCTGACCGGCGCTTCGACCTCATCATCCTTGACCCGCCGAAGTTCGCTCCCTCGGCCTTGCATGCAGAACGTGCCGCGCGCGCCTACCGCGACATCAACGTTTTCGCCTTCCGACTGCTGAACCCATCCGGTCTGTTGATGACCTATTCGTGTTCGGGCGGGATCAGCAGCGAGTTGTTCAGGCAGATCGTCGGCGAAGCCGCGCTGGCCGCCGGGCGCGAGGCGCGCATCCTGCGCCGCCTGAGCGCGCCGGCCGATCATCCGGTAGCGCTCGCGTTCAGTGAGGGGGAATACCTGAAGGGTCTGCTCTGCCAGGTCGAGTAAGCTCCTTGGCCGGATTATCGGCCTTGTCCGACCAGCGTGGGAGTGCTTGCTGGTCATCGCCCCAGATTTGCTGCACGCGGGCGTCGCGCCCGCAAGCGTAGCGGTAGTAGGCGTAACGGAGCGGGTTCTTGCGGTAGTAGTCCTGGTGGTACTCCTCAGCTCGGAAGAAAGTCGACGCCCGGCGGATCTCGGTGGCGATCCGCGGCAGACGGCCGCTCGCCAGCAGCGCGTCGCGCGACGCCTCCGCCAACTGCTTTTCGTCGTCGTCCTGCCAGTAGATTCCGCTGCGGTATTGGCTGCCGATGTCGCAGAACTGCCGGTCGGCAACCGTCGGGTCGATGTGACGCCAGAAATGGTCGAGCAGTTGTGCGTAGCTCAGGCGTTGCGGGTCGTAGGTGACGCGCACGGCTTCGGTATGGCCGGTTATCCCCAGACTGACCAGGGCATAGCTGGGATTGGCCAGGTAGCCGCCGGTGTAGCCGGATTCGGCTGCGATGACCCCCGGCAGTTGCTCGAAATCTGCCTCCAGGCACCAGAAGCAACCGCCAGCGAAAATCGCCGTCCTGCCTTCGCTTGTCCCGCTGGTCTGGTCGTCGGCCGGGTTCGGCGCGCAGCCCCAGAGTCCAAAGACGAGCAGGATGGCGAGCAGCGTCCGCCTCATGTGCGCAAGGCCGGCAATGGCTCGCCTTGGGGAACGAACTGCAGCGCCACGCCGTTGTTGCAGTAGCGCTTTCCCGTCGGTCTGGGACCATCGTTGAAGACATGCCCCTGATGCCCGCCGCAGCGCGCGCAGTGGTATTCGGTACGCGGATAGATCAGCTTGAAGTCGGTTTTCGTCGCGATCGCTCCCGGCAGCGCTTGCCAGAAACTTGGCCAGCCTGTTCCGCTGTCGTACTTCGCCGCGCTGTCGAACAGTGGCTGGAAACACGCGGCGCAAACGAAGGTGCCGGCACGCTTTTCGTCGTTCAGCGGACTACTGCCCGCGCGTTCCGTATCGTCTTCGAAAAGCACCCGATAGGCAGCGAGCGGCAGCAACGCTGCCCATTCGCTCTTGGCTTTCTGCAACTGACCGGCGGCCCCGCCGGCGGCGCCGCCACTGCACGGCGCAGCCGGCAGGACGAAAGCGGAAAGGCAGCCCAGGCACTTGAGCGATTGGCGACGGTTCATGATCTCCTCCTCGGAAATGAAATGGCAAATGCTCGGCAGGCAGACAGCAGGTGCGCACGCGGCGCGTCAGCCACAGCGTAGGACACTTGTTCGCCGCGAACGTTGATCTGCCCATTGGTCGTGCGCCGGCCGGGAAAACTTACACCGTCGGCGCCGCGGACAAGCCGCCCTGCCGAGGAAGTGCTGCTGACAGCCCGGCGGCGGGCGGCAAACGTCGGCACATGTGACAGAATGCATAAAGCTGCTGACTTGGAAATTGCGGTGCGCCCGGCGATGTGTTACAAGTCAGGCTTATCGCCCAATCATCTACAGTTTTTATCGCCCATGGTTTTTTCGTTCTTCAAGAAGCAGAAACCGCCGGAGAGAAAGATGATCAGCCGGCCGGCCGCGATTCCGCGTCCGAAGGAGGATCAACGCCTGGGAACAGTCGCTCCCTTGGCTGAACAAGGGCCGATAGCTCCATCGGTCGAACTCGTTGGATCGGATCTGACGTATCCAGCGGCGGTGGTCAGTGAAAGCCGGGTGGCCGAACCCAGCGCTTTCGAGTTCAGCGAGACGGCGCCCGAGTTCCAGATTGAAGCGGAGGTTGATCCGGTCGACGCCGAGGCGGAAGAAGCCGCCATGCTTTATGCCAACGGGCAGGACAGTGCGGTACGTGCACTACTTGAGCAGTCGACGCGGAACTATCGTTCGGCTCGCGGCGAGCGCTTGTGGTTGATGCTGTTCGACTTGTATCGCCTGAGCGGTCAGAAGACCCCGTTCGAGGCGCTCGAGGTCGAGTACGCCGAGTTCTTCGAAAAGTCACCGCCGATTTGGCGGGACGCGGCGGTGAGTGCGGTATCCTCGCCGGCGATGCCGACGGTTCTCTTCAAGGGCGATCTGTTGGCCGAGAACGCGGCGGGCTTCGACGCTGTGCGCGTTGCGCTGGAGCGAAATCCGCATGTTCGTCTTGATCTGTCGAGCATTCGTCGCGTGGACGGCGTCGGTTGCGAAAGGCTGCTCGAGCTCCTGCTCAAGGCACGCCGGAGCAAGCGCGAGATCGAGTTGCTGGGGCGCGACCAGGTCGGCATGCTGCTCGATCGGCGTATCGTTGCCGGGCAGGCGACCGATCGGGGGTGTTGGTTGCTGAAGCTGGAGATCTGTCAGTTGCGCGGCCAACTGGCGACCTTCGAAGAGCTCGCCATCGACTATGCGGTAACCTTCGAGATTTCGCCACCGTCCTGGGAAGCGGATCGCGTGGCAGACCCAGGACGGGCACCGCTGGTGCTCGCGCCGGTCGACCATCTGCAGGAGGAGACCTATGTTCTCCGGGGCGATCTGAAGGCGGCCCGATTTTCCGACCTGCTGGCCTATGCAAAAGCCAACGACCCCGTGCTGATCGACTGTACCGCCGTCACCCGCATGGATTTTCTCAGCGCCGGGGCGTTGCTCAATGTCCTGACGATTGTCAAGCGGACCGGGCGCCAGATTGTCTTTCGTCACCCAAACTACTTGCTGGCCGAGTTGTTTCGCGTCGTTGGGTTGAAGAACGTGGCGGACATTGTCCTGCCGAGAAACTAGATCAGAAAGCGGGTGTTGGCGATGGAGCAGTACCACGGAACGACGATCCTGTGCGTGCGCCGCGGGAATCGGGTGGCCATGGGGGGTGACGGGCAGGTAACGCTCGGCAACATCGTGATCAAGGCAAGTGCACGCAAGGTGCGGCGAATTCATCATGGGCGCATACTTGCCGGTTTTGCCGGGGGAACGGCTGACGCGTTCACCCTCATTGAGCGCTTTGAGGCCAAGCTCGACAAGCATCAGGGCAACCTGTTGCGTTCCGCGGTGGAACTGGCCAAAGACTGGCGCAGCGACCGCGCCTTGCGCCGGCTGGAGGCAATGCTGGCCGTGGCTGACCGCGATAACTCCTTGATCGTTACCGGCAACGGTGATGTCGTCGAACCCGAGCACGGCATCGCCGCCATCGGTTCGGGCGGCGCCTTTGCCCACTCGGCAGCGCGCGCCCTGCTCGAAAACAGCGATCTCGAACCGCTGGATATCGTCCGCAAGTCGCTGCAGATCGCGGCCGACTTGTGCATCTATACCAATCAAAACTTCACTCTCGAGGCACTGGACTAGCCATGTCGTCGATGACCCCGCAGGAGATCGTTCACGAGCTCGATAAACACATCGTCGGTCAGGCGAAAGCCAAGAAGGCCGTGGCGATCGCCTTGCGCAACCGCTGGCGGCGGGCCTTGGTTGGCGAGCCGCTGCGCCAGGAGATCACGCCGAAGAACATTCTGATGATCGGGCCGACCGGCGTCGGCAAGACCGAGATCGCGCGCCGCCTGGCGCGTTTGGCCAGCGCGCCGTTCATCAAGGTCGAGGCGACCAAGTTCACCGAGGTCGGCTACGTCGGCCGCGATGTCGAAACGATCATCCGCGATCTGGTCGAAGTTGCGGTGAAGACCGGTCGTGAGCGCGCAATGAAAGGTGTTCGCGGGCGCGCCGAGGACGCTGCCGAGGATCGTATTCTCGATGCACTTCTGCCGTCGGCACGGAGTAATTTCTTCGGCGAAGCGCAGTCGGCGGAAGACGGGACGACGCGCCAAAAATTCCGCAAGAAGCTGCGCGAGGGCGAACTCGACGAGAAAGAGATCGAGATCGACATCGCCGCTCCGGCGATGCAGGCGGAAATTTTCGCGCCTCCCGGCATGGAGGAGTTGACGGCGCAGATTCAGGGCATGTTCCAGAACATGGGCAGTGGCCGGAAGAAAGCTCGCAAGCTGAAAATTACCGACGCGCGCCGGCTGCTGATCGATGAGGAAGCGGCCAAACTGGTCAATGACGAAGAGGTGAAGCTTGAATCCGTGCGCAACGTCGAGCAGAACGGGATCGTCTTTCTCGACGAAATCGACAAGATTGCTTCACGCAGTGACACGCACGGGGTGGACGTTTCGCGCCAGGGCGTACAGCGCGATCTCCTGCCCCTGGTTGAAGGTACGACCGTATCGACCAAGTACGGCATGATTCGCACCGACCACATTCTGTTCATTGCCAGCGGGGCGTTCCACCTGGCCAAACCTTCGGATCTGATTCCCGAGTTGCAGGGGCGGTTTCCCATACGAGTCGAGCTCGACTCATTGTCGGTCGCCGACTTCGAGCGCATCCTGACGCAGACCGATGCCTGTCTGACGCGACAATACGAGGCGCTGCTCTGCACTGAAGGCCTGCGTCTCGAGTTTGCCTCGGACGGAATAAAGCGCCTGGCCGAGATTGCCTGGTCGGTCAACGAGCGAACCGAAAACATCGGCGCCCGACGCCTATACACGGTGATGGAACGTCTGCTCGAGGAGGTATCGTTCTCGGCTGGCAGTTCGGGCGCGCCGACAGCCATCGCCATCGACGCGCGCTATGTCGACGACCGACTGGCTGATCTGGCGAGGAACGACGATCTGTCGCGCTACGTCCTGTAGACCCTCGGGAAGCCGCTGCTCCGCCGTTCGGGCGTTGGTCCGCCCTACGGCAACATCAACTGCTCGTTCTCATACACCTTGAGTTCGCGCTGGCCATGGCCGCCGACGTAGTAGGTCACCCAGAGAATTTTCGGGCGGCCGACGGCCGGATCGGAGCCCATCGTGCGGTTGTCTACGCGGATCGAGATGCGGCCATCGCGGACCATCGAGCGCAGGCGTGAGGTGACGTCGAGGCGGTTGTGCCCCTCACCATATTGCGCGCTGACGATTCTGACGCCGCCCGGCGGTGTCTCGCTGCCGCTGTCGTGGCCCCAGCCTCCACTCCAGTTCCCCTGACCCCAACTGCCGCTGCTCCAGCCGGTAAACCGGGCGCCATCCACCATTTGATCCTCGCCGTACTCGAATGTGCGCGTTGCACCGTTTGGTCCACGGGCAAAAATGCGCAGCGTCTTGACCACGCCCGGATCCGGATCCCGGCCGAAAAGCTTGTTGGTGACACGGAAGGTATTGTCTTGCCGTGCAAGCTCGCGCAACTGTTGCGTCACGTCGATATTGCGGTAGCCGGTGCCGTAGCGTGCTTGCAGGATCTGCCAGCGCCCGCGGTCGCCATGCTCGTCGTCGGCGGCATTGCCCCAGCCGCCATCCCAGCCGCCCTGGCCCCAATTCCCACTACTCCAACTGGTAAACTGGTTGCCGTCTACGATGTCGTCCTCGACATACTCGAAAGTGCGTGTCCGGCCGCCCGGGCCGCGCGCGTAAATGCGCAGCGTCTTGACGACACCGGGAACGGGATCGTGCTGAAAGGCCTTGTTGCTGACGCGGAAGGTAATGTCCTGGCGCGCCAAGTCTCGCAGGCGTTGCGTTACGTCCAGGCTGTGCTCAGCCGTACCATAGCGTGCCTGCAGGATCTGCCATTCGCCGCGGTCGCTGTCGTACTCCGACCAAGCGGCTGCCGACAGCAGCAGGCAGATGAAGAAGGCGGTGAGGCGGGGCAGGATCAGGGTAGAAAGACGTAGCGTAGGCATGGCCAGAGTATTCCTTTCACAAGAGGACAGGGTTTGCTGCAGGAACGGTCATCGGGCAAGATCCGGCTTGCTGGCGAAGCCTTCGCCGACGCTACCGCTTTCCCCTACTTGACAACCATCACCGGCAGGTCGGTCAGATGGATGACCCTGGTCGTGACTGACCCGAGCAGCATGCCGGCCAGCGCGCCAAGCCCACGCGCACCCATGACGATCAAGGTACAAGCGTGCGTCTTGGCGTAATCAACGATGCTTGGCGCGGTTTCGCCGACGAGTACATGACTGGAGTACACCAATCCGGCGGCGGCCAGATGGTCGCGCGCGACGCGCAGTGCTGCATCACCCGCCTCTCGGTGGTAGTCCTGAACCACGCCGTCGTCGACAAAGCGGGTAACATCGGTGGGCAGGGGTGCCTGTACGTTAACCAGATGAATCTCGGGTTTACGCGCCTCCTCGGCGGTCTGTCGGATGACATGGTCAACGGCGTGTACTGCCGCTGGCGATCCGTCGACTGGAATAAGCCACACTGCAGTCATTTCTCGTCTCCCGTGATCTCTCGCTGAGCGGGCGTAGCCAGTGAGTCGCCGACCTGCCCGGGATGTCGTCGTCCCGCCAATTGCTTGCCGATGAAGACGACGAGCAGGGCACCAAGCGTCGATGCAGCGTATCCTGAATGCGGAATGGCCGCGTGCAGCGTCGTCGGCAGTCCCGGATCGCTGATCAACATGCCACCGCCGATCCAGCCGAGCAAGGCACCGCCGGCGGTGATCACGATCGGGAAGCGGTCCATCAAGGCGAGCACGAGTTTGCTGCCCCAAACGACGATCGGTATCGACACCGCGATGCCAAAGACGACCAGGATGATCGATCCGTGCGCTGCTCCAGCGACGGCAATCACATTGTCGATACTCATCACGGCATCGGCGACGATGATCGTCTTGATCGCGCCGATCAAGGTCGTGCTTCCGGCGACATCGCCGTGTCCGCCCTCGCCCTCGTCTTCCGGCTGAATCAGCTTGATGCCGATCCAGAAGAGGAGCACGCCACCGACGATCTTCAGGTAGGGGACAGTGAGCAGTTGCAGGGCAAAGTAGATGAGGACGACGCGCAGGCCGATGGCGCCCACAACACCCCAGAAGATCCCGCGATTGCGTTGCTTTTCGGGCAGCCGTCGGCAGGCCAGTGCGATGACCACGGCATTGTCGCCGCCGAGCAGGATGTCGATGGCAATAATTTGCAGGACCGAGATCCAGAATGCCGTTGAAGCGAAATCGGGCATGGCGCGTCTGTCTTTCAGGCGGTTGCTGGCTGTCCGACTCTTCGTGCAGGACTGGCCGGCGGGCGGCGAATCGAATGCGAGCGGACGACTTCAGCTAACGCCGGCGTCCAGCCCGGATTCTCGCACAGAATCGCTAGACTTGCCGACTGACCATCTGGCGATTGCCTGGCGCCTGAAGCCAGGAGAGGACGGCGCCGCGCAACGCGGCGCCACCTGGTGATGCGACATCGGGGGGCGTCACACCGCTGTCCGGCGAACAGCCCCGAGCTCAGAGTCTGTCGATGGGTCTGCGCGGCCGAGCTGCCACCTTGCTCACTCCTTGCCGGCCGCAATGCTCTGTTTGGTTCGCGTCGGGCACCCTCGTCTGCTCGTCGCGATCCATGGGCAAGCGCTCAGTCCATCGCTTCGTAGAGTGGCAAGGTGAGGAACTCCGGGTAGTCCGGCGTCAGCGACATCTTGTCGAAAATCACCGCTGCCCGGTCATAGCTGGCCGTGTTTTCGCCCTGCGCGCTGACCGTTGCCTTCACCTTGTCGAGTTCCTCGGCGATCATCGCGCGCACCATTTCCGCGGTCACCTTGCGCCCATCGTCGAGAACTCCGCGCGGCGAAACGACCCATTGCCAGACCTGCGAGCGTGAAATTTCGGCTGTCGCTGCGTCTTCCATCAGATTGTGGATCGGCACGCAGCCATTGCCGGCAAGCCAGCTTCCCAGGTAGTGGATGCCGACATTGACGTTATTGCGCAGGCCGGCCTCGGTAATTGGCTGCGAAGGCTGGAAATTCAGGAAATCAGCGGCGCTGAAGCTCTCCTCGCGCTGCTTGTCCCACTGATTCGGCCGATCGCCGAGGACCCTGCGAAACTCCTCGCCGGCGATCTCGACCAGGCCGGGATGCGCTACCCAGCCACCGTCAAAACCGTCGTTCGCGTCGCGCGCCTTGTCGTGACGAATCCCGGCAAGCGCCTTTTCGTTTGCCACCGGGTCGTTCTTGATCGGAATCAGCGCGCTCATGCCGCCCATCGCCGGCGCTCCGCGCTTGTGGCAGATCTTGACCAGTTGCAGCGCATAACTGCGCATGAACGGCACTTCCATCGTGATGGCGCCCCGATTGGCCAGGCAGAAGTCGGCGTTCTTCTTGAACTTCTTAATGCACGAGAAGATGTAATCCCAGCGCCCGGCGTTGAGCCCGGCTGAATGCTCACGCAGCTCGTAGAGGATCTCTTCCATTTCGAAGGTGGCGAGGATCGTTTCGACGAGCACCGTCGCCTTGATCGTACCGCGCGGCAGGCCGATGTGCTCTTGCGCCATGATGAAGATGTCGTTCCACAGGCGGGCCTCATGATGCGATTCCATCTTCGGCAGGTAGTAATACGGCCCGGCGCCGCGTGCGATCTGCTCCTTCGCGTTGTGGAAGAAGACCAGCGCGAAGTCGAAAATTCCGCCGGAAACGCGTTGTCCGTCGATCGTCACGTGCTTCTCGTCAAGGTGCCAGCCGCGCGGGCGAATCTGCAGCGTGGCGATCTGCGGGTTGAGCGAGTACTCCTTTCCGGCTTCGTTGGTGAACGAAAGCTGTCGCCGGATGGCTTTGTACAGGTTGACCTGCCCCTGAATCTGGTTATCCCATTTCGGGCTGTTCGAGTCCTCGAAATCGGTCATGTACGAGTCGGCCCCCGAGTTGAAGGCATTGATGATCATCTTGGCTTCGACCGGGCCAGTGATCTCGGTCCGCCGCCGTTCGAGGGCTTTTGGCAGCGGCGCGATGCGCCAGTCCCCGTCGCGAATTGCCTGCGTCTCCGGCAGAAAGTCGGGCATTTCGCCGGCATCGATGCGCGCCTGGCGGGCGACGCGTGCCTGCAAGAGTTCCTGCCGGCGGGGTTCGAAGGCGCGGTGCAGCTTGGCGACCAAAGCCAGTGCGTCATGGCTCAGGATCGCTTCGTATTCTGGCTTGATCGGCGCGTTGACGTGCACTCCGGCGGGCAGGTTGAGGCTCATGCGTGGGCTCCTATCGGTAGAGGGGTGGACTGTCCAGATATTCTATTGGAGCGCGCAAGGGAAGAGAAGGGCGCAGAAAAGCAAAGTATTTTTTACGCCAGGTATAGAATGTGAGCGTGGATCAGGTGAAACAGCTTCAAGCCTTCGTCAATTCGGCAACTCGCGGCAGTCTCTCGGCAGCGGCTAAGCTGGCCGCGGTGACGCCGGCCGTGATCGGTCGCCGACTCGACGCGCTGGAGATGCGCCTCGGCGTCAAACTCTTGCTGCGCACGACGCGCAGACTTTCCCTGACCTTCGAGGGGCAGGCCTTTCTCGAAGACTGTCAACGCATACTCAACGACCTGGCCAGCGCTGAAGCGGCTGTTTCGCTCGGCGGGGTGCGTGCTGCCGGTCATCTGAAGGTGTCGGCGCCGGCGGGCTTCGGCCGGCGCCACGTGGCGCCGCAGGTGGCTCTGTTCATGCAGGCGAATCCGGGCGTTACCGTTCGCCTGGACCTCGCCGACCGCCTCGTCGACCTGTTGAACGAAGGCGTCGATTGCGCGGTGCGTATTGGCGAAATGCCCGATTCGAGCCTGGCAAGCAGCAAGCTCGGCGAGATGCGCCGGGTGGTCGTTGCCAGCCCGGCCTATCTGCAGCACCATGGCACGCCACGCACGCCGGCCGAATTGGCGGGGCACAACTGCCTTGCCCTCGATCAGCAGCGTGGCTGGGCTTTGCGCCAGACAGCGGGCGGCGAAGTCACCAACCAGAAGGTGTCCGGAAGCTTCGAGTGCAATGACGGCGCCGTCCTGCACACCTGGGCTCTCGCCGGAAGAGGCCTCGCCTGGCGGTCGATCTGGGAGGTGGGAGAAGACCTGGACAGCGGTCGTCTGGTGGCGTTACTGGAGGAATACGCGGCGCCGCCGGTCGGCATCTATGCGGTCTTTCCGCAGCGCCGGCACTTGCCGTTGCGCGTACGGCTGTTTATCGATCAGTTGAAGACGATCTTCGGCGAGCCCGAGTATTGGGGTGATGGTCGACAGCCGGCGGCCTGTCCGGGCGGGTGATCTCCGCGGCGAATTCTGTCCGTTGGGGGCAAGCCCTCGGTCGTTGTCGGGCTGGCCGATGTGCACACCGCGTCGAGCCCTGTCGGCAGCGTCATTTCGCCACTACGCTGGCTTTCCGGGCCGCCCGTAGCAAGGCTTTTCGGGCCTTCTCGGCGCGGATGTGGGCGAGTGCCTGTGCTCGATTGCACTCCTTGCAGTACGAGTGGAGGCCGTCGGAGCTACGGGAGTTCTTGTGGAAGTCGAGCACAGATTTCTCCTGCTTGCACTTGACACAGACCTTTGTCTCTTTTGTATTCATGGCAATTGATCGTCGGGGTTGGTTGTTGGGAAGATGAAGCCCATCAGTGTTGTTTCTGGTCTTGGCCAGTCCATTTGTATTTTCTATCGATGAATCCTACGCTAGCACAACAGGCGATAGCGCACCATGCTTTGGAGGGCCATCGTCCCGGTTCGCCAAGTGTTCTGGCAGCGCACTCGCATCGCCCTTCGTCTGCGTTGTTACAGGCATGAATTCTTGACCTAATTTGGTTAAACACAAGTGACGTGCGTCACGCTTTACATTAGGTTGGTTGACCGCAATTCGGTCGGTATGGTGGCTCGCCGCTGGTTGAACGCGCGCCGGGATCATTCTCGATACCGGGCAGTCGACCGCTTCGATCGGTCCGGAGTTTCGGGGGTCCAGTCCATTCGACATCAATTCGCCGAGTTGATGGCCGTCACCGGGTTTGCTAATCTCTCGTTTGGGTAAGCCGAGCGAGTCGGCGCGACGGCGCCTGCTTCGTACAGATCACAGGACCGTTTCAAGCTGCGGGAAGATGATGAGTGAAGTGTGGTGGGTTCTCGCCTGGGCGGCGATGCTGTGCGGTTTTCTGGGAGTGTTCCTGCCGCTCATACCCGGTATCCCGCTCCTCTTCGGCGGGATGTTGCTGGCTGCGTGGCTTGAAGATTTCACGCGCATCGCGCCGTTTACCGTGCTGCTGCTTGCGTTGCTCGCGCTTGCTGCCTGGTTGTTCGAACTGCTTGCTTCGGTCTGGGGCGTCAAACGCGTTGGCGCCAGTGGGCTGGCCATCGCCGGCGCGGGCGTCGGTGCGGTGGTCGGAATCTTCGCGGGCTTGCCGGGGCTGGTGCTCGGCCCGGTGATTGGCGCGATCTGTGGCGAGTATCTGGCGCGCCGCGACGAAGGCCGCGCGGTGCGCGCGGGTGCCGCCGCCGGAATCGGTTTCATCGTCGCCGCAGTCGGCAAAGTGGCGTTTGCCGTGGCAATGTCCGCCGTGTTTGCCTTCGCCTGGTTTATCTGATGCCGGGCAGCCGACGCTCAGACGCGTCGAGCGGCAGACGATTCCGCCAGCACCAGGTGGCCGCGCCTTGCGTTCGTCAGTGCTGGGGCGTGCGAGGTCGAAGCGGGGCAGGCGAAGCAGCCTGAGCGGGAAGCCGGAGCCGGCGTGCAGCGTCGGTGGGCGTTGCTCCGTACTCGACGACGCCGATCAGCGGTGCGTGCAGCCGGGTCCGCAAGGTTGCCAGGTTCTCGTCGAAGCGCGACATCGCCGGGTCGATCCGGTTGGCCACCCAGCCCGCCAGCGTCAGACCACGTGCGGCAATTGCCTGAGCGGTCAACAGCGCGTGATTGATGCACCCCAGCCGCATGCCGACGACCAGCAGAAGCGGTAGGCCAAGCGTCGCGGCGAGGTCGGTGGTATCGGTCGATTCGTCGAGCGGCACGCAGAAGCCGCCCACCCCTTCGACGACGAGTGCGTCGGCGAGCGTCCGGAGTTCGGCGAAACAGGCGACGATGCGCTGGATGTCGATCGCCTGCCCTTCTTCGCGTGCTGCGATGTGCGGTGCAACGGCGGCGCGCAAGGCATAGGGATTGACCAGCTCACGTGCCGGGTGAAACGACGAAGCGGCGAGCAACCGCTCGACATCGTCGTTGCGTCCTTGTGCGTCGCAGCCCGCCGCCACCGGCTTCATGGCAATCGCCGTCAGCCCGTCTTGGCGCAGGGCGTGCAGCAGCGCACAAGCAACGAAGGTCTTGCCAATTTCGGTATCGGTACCGGTAATGAACCAGGCGGTTCCATTTTTCATTTGCGTGCGTAGGCCAGAATAACGTCGTAACGCGCGGGCAAGCCGGCGGCCGTACGATGCTGCTCATAGGCTGCCTGAACGCGCTGCCAGGCATGTCGCCCGAGCATTCCGCGCCGTCCCTCGTCGCCAACTGAATTGGCGCCGATTTCCTTGACCGCCCGCAGTAGCGCCTGCAGGTCGACATAGTGCAGCTCGATAGCTTCGCGCTGCACGCTGATCGCCGAAAAGCCAGCCTGCGCCAATGCTCTGCTGACGGCCTCCGGTTCGCTGAAGCCGAGTGTATGGCGGTGGTTGTCGACGCCGACAAAGGCCTCGCGCAATTCGCGAAACGTTTCCGGGCCGAGTGTGCTCAGCGCCAGCTCGCCGCCTGGCTGCAGGACGCGCTGCGCTTCGGCCACTGCGCGCGGCAGATCGCACCATTGCACGGTCAGACTTGACCACCAGAGGTCGAAACGCTGAGCAGCAAACGGCAGCGCCTCAATATCAGCCGCAACGCAATCTGCTCCGGCCTGGCGCGCAAAGACCAGCATTTTCGGGGCGAAGTCCACTCCCACGATGGTCGCAGCCGGCCAGCGGCTGTGCACAAGGCGGGCGCCGAAACCGGTGCCACAGCCGGCATCCAGAATAGTGGCAGGGGTGGAACGTGGGGTGAAACCCGCCAGCAAACGTTCGCAGACGCAACGTTGCAGCACCGCGGCTGCGTCGTAGGATGCGGCGCAGCGATCGAAGGACTCGCGCACGCGCCGCTTAGGCGGCAATTGCGTGATGGCAGAAATCGACGACATGACGGACGAAACGCTCGCCGTTGGCGAGAAAGGGCGCGTGCCCGGCCGCCGGGAATGTTTCCAGCCTGGCGTGTGGCAGCGCACGCGCCAGCCACTGCGCAGCGGCAAGCGGGTTAAGCGGGTCGTTTGCCCCATGCAACAGCAAACAGGGCAGGGAAATAGCGTGTACTGTCTGGCGTAGATCGATCTCGCGCAGCCAGTCGAGTCCGCGCTGCAGAGTGCTTGCTGCCGGCGTCGGTGACTGCCGCAGGGTGAGGAGGAGCGCTCGCGTGAGCCGGCGGGGATCGTCTTCTCCCTGGCTGATCAGGGCGGCAAAGCGTTGCAGCGCTTGCTCCGGTCGGCGTTGTACCTCACCGGCAAAGCGGTCGAGCAGTTGCGCTGTCTGAGCCGCCGGCCAGTCGTCGTCGCACGTGAAGCGCGGCGTGCCGCCAACCAGAATCAAGGCGGCGACGCGCTGCGGGAATGATAACGCGGCGTGCATCGCGAGCGATGCGCCGAGTGACCAGGCACACAGCGTGACCCCTGCCGGCAGCGATTCGATCAGTCGCCGGGCCGTCTGTGCGAAGCCTTCATCGTCGTCGGGCGATGCCCCGTATCCCGGCAGGTCGACCAGATGTACCCGGCAGTTTTCGGCCAGAGGGCCGACCAGCGGCTGCCAGACACCGGCGCCAATTCCCCAACCGTGGATCAGTGCAAGCTCGGGGCCGGTTCCACTGATCAGGCGCATGGCAGCTCGCGCAGGCTGTCCACGAGCAGGCCGACCTGTTCGCTGCTGTGCGCTGCGCTCAGCGAAATGCGCAGGCGTGCCGTCCCGGCCGGTACCGTTGGCGGGCGGATCGCCGGCACCCAGAGGCCGCGTTCGTAGAGGGCATCGGCCAGCATTACTGCCGTCTGGTTGTCGCCGATGATGACCGGCTGAATGGCTGTCGTCGACGGCAGCAGGCGCCAGCGCGTGCCGGCCAGCCCGTCACGCAACTGCGCCGTCAGCCGCCAAAGGTGCTCGCGCCGGGCGTCGCCGTCGGCAATCAGATCGAGGCTGGCGGACAGCGCGACGGCGAGCAGCGGGCTCGCTGCGGTGGTGAAGATGTACGTTCGCGCGCGCTGCATCAGCCAGGCGATGACCCGCTCGTCACCGGCGACGAAAGCGCCGGCAGCCCCCGCCGCCTTGCCGAGCGTGCCCATGTAGAGCAGACGCCGGGCGGCCGGCAGAGCGAAATGCGCCAGGCTGCCGCGACCGTTGCGCCCGAGCACGCCAAAACCGTGCGCGTCGTCGACGACCAGCCAGGCATCGTAGCGTTCGGCAAGCGCGAGCAGGCCGGGCAGCGGGGCCAGATCGCCATCCATGCTGAAGACAGCGTCGGTCAGGATGAGCTTGCGTCTGGCCTGGCTGTTGGCCAGCAGACGTTCCAGTTCCGCCAGGTCGCAGTGAGGATAGCGTTGGTGGTCAGCGCGCGCGAGGCGGACCGCATCGATCAGCGAGGCGTGGTTCAGGCGGTCGGCGAAAACGGCATCAGCGCGCCCGAGCAGCGCCGGAACAATGCCCAGGTTCGCCATGTAGCCGGTGGAGAAGAGAAGCGCGCGGGGAAAACCGATGAAGTCTGCAAGCTTGCGTTCAAGTTCAGCATGCGGCGTCAGATGACCGCTGACGAGGTGCGATGCACCGCTGCCGACGCCCCAGGCGCGTGCGCCGGCACACGCTGCCTCGACCAGCGCCGGGTGCGTGCTCAGCCCGAGATAGTCATTGCTGCAGAAGCTGACCAGGGTGCGGCCGTCGATCTTGGCGAGCGGTCCGCACGGCCCCTCGAGTGTGCGCTGCCGACGCTGCAGGCCGTCGCGCTGGAGGCGCTCGAGTTCCTGCTCGAGTTCGTCCCAGATCATTGCTGCAGCGCGTCCTCAAGCGCGCCGATCGCACGCTCGACAAGAAAATCGCATTCGCTGCGGCTGATCACGTAGGGTGGCATGAAGTAGACCGTGTTGCCGATTGGCCGCAGGAGGATCTCACGCGCAAGCGCAGCGCGGTAGAAGCGCAGCGCGAAAGCTGGGTCGTCGGTCAGGACATCGAAGGCAGCGATCATGCCGCGCTGCCGCAGGTTGCGTACGCGTGGGTGATCGGTGAGCGGGCTCAGGCGTTGGCCGAGATGCTCGGCGAGCGCACGGTTGCTGGCGATCACCGCATGTTCGGCAAACAGATCGAGCGTTGCCAGAGCAGCGCGGCAGGCGAGCGCATTGCCGGTGTATGAGTGCGAATGCAGGAAGCCACGGCTGATCCTGTCGTCGTAGAAACTCTGATAGACGTCGTCAGTGGCCAGCACGACCGAGAGCGGCAGATAGCCGCCTGATATCCCCTTTGACAAACAAACAAAATCGGGCTGGATGGCAGCTTGCTCATGGGCGAAGAAACTGCCCGTGCGACCGCAGCCGACAGCGATTTCGTCGCAGATCAGGTGCACCTCATAGTGATCGCAGAGCTGGCGGGCCAGGCGCAGGTATTCCGGGTCGTACATGACCATCCCGCTGGCGCACTGGACGAGTGGCTCGACGATCAGAGCGGCGATCTTCTGGTGTTCGCGGGCAAGGCGAAGTTCCAGGTCGGCCGCGGCACGTCGGGCGACGTCCGGCGCGCTCTCGCCGCTTTCCGCCAGGCGCGCGTCGGGGCTGGCGACGGTGGCGGCCGAGCGCAGCAGCGGCGCGTAGGCGTCCTTGAACAAGGCGACATCGGTTACCGCCAGCGCGCCGACGGTCTCTCCGTGATAGCTGCCGGTCAGACAAAGGAAGTCCTGCTTTTCCTCGCGTCCCCGGTTGCGCCACGCATGGAATGACATCTTCAGCGCGATTTCGGTCGCCGACGCTCCGTCCGAAGCGTAGAAGCAATGGCCAAGCTTGCCGCCGGCGAGTGCCGACAAGCGCTCTGAAAGCTCGACTACCGGGCGATGCGTGAAGCCGGCGAGCATCAGATGTTCGAGTTCGTCGAGCTGAGCGCGCAAGGCGGCGTTGATCTGCGGGTTGCAGTGGCCAAACAGGTTGACCCACCAGGAGCTGATACCGTCGAGGTAACGCCGGCCTTCGAAGTCGATCAGCCAGACCCCTTGGCCGCGCGCAATCGGGATCAGCGGCAGCGCCAGACCGTCCAGCGCGTGCTGCTTCATCTGGGTGCACGGGTGCCAGACGGCGGCCAGGCTGCGCTGCAGCAGATGATCGTTGTTCGTCATCCGGAGGCTGCCTTGCTTCAGTGCAGCGTCTGCGATGGCAGGCCGGCTTCTTCCGGCATCTCGGCGTGAACCGTATCGCCGTCGGCGTTCGGATACAGCGGCGCGCCGCAGTCGTCACAGAATTCGTACGGGAACTGCTGGTCGAGAACGACGATTTCAGTCAGCCCCGTCTTGCGAAGCGCAGCCTCGATTTCGCCGGGAACGTCAGTATTGTCATCCTCGACGCTGAGCAGTGGCCAGACAACGCCGTGATAGATTGCATCGCTGTCTAAGGGTCCGAAGCCGATCCGGTACTCCTCGAGCCTTTGTTCGTGGAAGCCACCGACCACGGCACGCATGGTTTCCGGTGCCTGCCCCAGGGTGGCCTGAAGAAAGGCAACGGAGGCATGCAGAGAATAAGGCCGCGAGGCGCTGTCCGCCGCTCGACAGGCGGAATGATACGCGTCGGCAAGCAACGGTTGGTACGCGCAGCCGGTCAGCAAGGGCTCGAGGCAGGGTCCGCCTTGCCGCACCCATTCCTTCAGCGCCGCTTCGCGCGTGCTCTTGTCGGCCTCGTTCCAGCGGAACAGGGGCATCGCGCGCGGCACGGCGAGGGCACCGAGGATGTAGCGCGTATCGGAAAGGAATCGATTGGTTTGCGGCATAGACGATGCATCTACGCCGAAGTCCTCGCCGGCGAGCGCAGCGGCGCCGATCTTGTGCATCAGTTGCCAGGTGTCGACGAAGCTGTGCGGCAACTGATCCGGGCTGTAAAGATAGTCGGCAAGCGCCAGCTTGGCGCCCACAGCGAGAACGTGGGCGCCAAGCTGAACCTTGATTGTCTGCAGTGTCGATCGGGGTATCGTTGCCGTGGGGATGGAGAAACGCGACCAGCTCAGGATGGGCGCGGCAAAAAGCAGGATGTCGGTTTCCTGGCCACGATCCATCAGCGTGCAAGACTCGGCGTGCGCTTCGATGACGTCGGCCAAGTCGTCGTGGGCCATCGGGTGCGTATCGAACAGGCGGTCCAGGGCGGCAGTCAGGTCATCTTCAGCGCTATCGCGGAACAGCCGGCAAACGAGTTCGCCGAGGCGATTCTGCCAGAAGTCGTCCTCGAGCTTGCCGCCGGACTCGGCAAGACCGATGGCCAGGCGGCTCAGCTCCGCTGCGTCGGCCGAAATGCGCTTGCGTGAAGAGAAGCGGTTGCGTTTCATCGTTGAAGGCCTGTGAGACGGTCAATCGAGCATTGTACCAAGTGGAGCTACACCGGGGGCTACTGCATCGCTGTCTGCTCCTGGCCATCGCCGTCACTCCTGGCGCGAGCGCTCGCACCCGGCCAGGAACGCGGCCTGTCGCCAGTGCATGGCGCTACCGCCGCTTCCCGGTCGTCTGTCGGCCTTGCCGCAGCCGCGCCAGCGTGACTCAGGCGATGCGCAGTTCGGCCAACGACGCCAGCGTGCGGTCGTCACGGATGTTCGGCGTGATGATCAACTCCAGTACATCTGTTCCGGGAAGATCAAGCCGATGCTCCTCGGTCTCGCATGTCGAACCGCAGGGGTCGAAATTCCATTGCTGGCGCACGATGTCGCGGAACGACTGCCCGCCGTCCGTCGAACAGCGCAAGACGTACTCCTGCGTCCGCTCGGCGGCGGTCTCGACGAAACGCAGACGAATCCGCTGCAGATCGCGCGCCGGCGCGAACAGCAGTCTTATCGTCTGCCGGCCCGGGATGGCAGCGCGCCAGCCGTTGTTGCTGCCGGGCAGCAGCGCAGCCTCGATCGGATGGTGGACGTCTTCCGAACTCAGTTCGACTTCAACCAGATCCTCGATATTCAGCCACTCGGCATCGCTCGTCGGCGGGGCCGACCCTGTATCGGAAAGCAGTCGCTTGCGCACTTGTCTCTTCTCCTGTAAAGCGGGTGCCGTGCACCCGCCTGGCTCAGCCCGTGGCTTCGCCAAGCCGCTGCGCGACTTCCTGTTCGGCGAGCGCCCAATAGCGCGTGGAACAATCGCGGAAACCGTCTTTTTCGGCAATGAAGTAGGCCGCCGACTCGATCATGCGGTAGCGCTCTTCCGGGCTTGGTCTGTTTGCCGAGAGTGCGTCGCTGGCGGCCTCGGCTGGCGCTGGCGGTTCGCCCGGCGGCGCGACGACCGGCTCTGCCGGCACTGGAGGAGCAGCCTTCTTTGCCGGGGTTTTCCTCTCAGCACTCGGGGCGGCGGTCTTACGGACGGTGGGTTTGCTTGGCGTAGGCTGGCTGGAGACGCTTTCGCTTGCCGCAGGCTTTCTGGTCGGCGTTCTCTTGCTCGTCGTCTTTTCTTCCATCGTGCAGTTTCCTTGTCGTCTGGTGTGGGTGTCGTACGTTCGGTGGGCGCTGGGAAACCGCCTCGAACCTCTACCGAATACTCGAGCAGGATAGAAAAATCAAGCCTCTTGGTCAAGGCAATTCCTCTCGGCGAGTAGAGAACAGGCCATTCTTCCGACTTGCCGCGTGGGCCGCGCGCCTGGTGGTGGCCGACCGGCCGCGGGGCGGACACGGTCTGTGACGGAAATGAGACAAATCGCGCGTTGTTCCCGTGAACCTCGCGCCAAGCCTTGCCCACCACTTGCGCGTCTGTCAGAATCCGTTTCCAGCGCCCGGGTGGTCCTCATCTTGACCAGCCGCGGCGGGCCATCTCTAGTTCTTACGTTTGCCCACCTATTGGAGAAGTCCCTATGCAAAAGAAGCTCATTGCGTTGACCATTGCGGGTCTCGCTTCGGGTACTGCCGCCGCGCAAACCAACGTCACCGTTTATGGCGTTGCCGATGTGGGCTATGTATACAGCGCAGGTGATGCCGGTCGAAACGGCCTGGGCGTCAGAATTCCCGGCACGAACAAGTTCAGCGGACTGGCTGGCGGTGGCGTCACGGCAGGCAACCGCCTCGGCTTCAAGGGCGAAGAGGCGCTCGGCAATGGGCTGAAAGCGGTGTTCACGCTGGAGTACGCGCTCGAGCTGGACACTAACGCGGGGGTCGGGAGCACCGGTGGGCTGAACGCGCGGCAGCAGTTTGTCGGGCTGCAAAGCAAGTTGGGTACCGTTGCCCTGGGCCGTCAGTACGCCCCAGGCTTTGACGCGACGGCGAACAACGATGCACTGGAAGCGACCGACATGAGCATCCAGTCGAACTTCAGCGTCTATGCCGGCAACACGATCACGCCAAACAGCCCATCGCGCTATAACAACTCGATTTCCTACACCAGCGGCAACATGTCGGGTCTGACGTTGAAGGCCATTTACGGCTTCGGCGAAAATGCGGTGGGTGGCTTGAACAACACGAGCACCAGTGACAATGGCCTGCTCGGTCTGGGGGTCAACTATGCCCGCGGTCCGATCAATCTTGACGCCGTCTATCACAGCCGGCAGAACGTCACCGTCGGCTATCCGAACGCGGCTGGCCTCGGTAAGGATATCAACGAGTGGTATCTCGGCGGCAGTTGGGACTTCCAGTTCGTCAAGGCGTATGCCAGCTATCAGGCATTGGATAACAAGAACGCCACGACCCTTGGCATCGACGACAACACCTTGTGGACCGTCGGGATCAGCGTTCCAGTGTTCAAGTCGGGCGTGATCGGTCTGAGCTACGGCAAGCTGTCGATCGACCGGAAGAACGCGTCGGATGGCGCAAGCACCGGCTGGGGCGCCATGTATACCCATTCGCTGTCCAAGCGGACGGCGGTTTATGTCGCTTATACGTTCATCGACAACGACCGCAATTCGATCGCCATTCAGACGCAGGTCGCCAACGGTGGCGCAGGAATTGGTGCGGTCGGCGAGAGCAACTATACGCTGGGTACAGGGATTCGGCATTCGTTCTGACCGATTTCTCTCGAGTGCAGCATCGACGGGCGCTTCGGCGCCCGTTTTGTTTGTCACGCCGAGGCCTGTCGAGCGTTGCTGCGCAGGCGTTTCGTTGGCAGGGTCCACCGCTCGTCGCGTCGCGCGTTGTAAGCTTGTCAGGGTGGGGTGTCGTGCCGGCGGACGTTCCGACATGGAAGCGTCGGCAGAACCAATGAAAGGAGTGCTATTCGCATGAAAGCAATGCTTATCGCTGTCGTGCTCGCGTGCGCCGCGGGATCTGTTGCGGCACAGGTTTCCGTTTCCGTCGGTGGAGCGGGCGGTGTCAACGTGAACACAGGCGGTGCCGATGGCGTGAACGTCAACACTGGCAAGGCGTCTTCCGGGACCAAAGCGAACGGTGTCTACGTCAATCCAGGCAAGACTTCGTCGTCGATCACGCATTCGCCCGGGACGCGTGTCACGACCAGCCGGGATGATGACGCTGAGGCAAGCGGGATCAGCGTGGTCAACGGGAATGTCACCATCGACGGCGTCAAGGTGCCACCGTCAGCGACTCGCTGGACCGGCAAGGACGGGACGAAATATCGCATCAAGCGCTCGGGCAAGGGCAACGTCAGCGTCGAGGAGATCGACGAATAGGTCGTAAGCCAGCCGCGCCGCTCGCTGGTTCAACCTTCGGCGCTAGTGTGTGATCGATCATCCGGCGGCGCGGTATTCGCGCCACGCACTCCAACTGAAAACAAGCAGACCGGACCAGATCAGCGCGAAGCTGAGCAGGCGGGGCATCAGCATCGCTTCACCGAAGACCCAGACTGCGGTGACAAACTGCAGGGTCGGATTGATATACATCAGCATGCCGAGGGTAACCAGGTCGAGCCTCTGGGCGGCGGCGGAAAAGGACAGCAGGGGCAGTGCCGTGAGCGCTCCGGCACCGATCAGCAGACACATCGTCGTCACATCGTGCCCGCTGAAAACGAGGTGGCCGAGTTCGGCCTGCCAAAGTGCGTACAGTCCACAGAAAGGCAGCATGGCCAGCGTTTCCAGCCAGAGGCCCGAGACGACATCGACTGGCAGTTGCTTGCGCACGAGCCCATAGGTGCCGAAGGTCCCGGCAAGGAACAGCGATACCCAGGGAAGTCTGCCGAGCCAGAGGATCTCGTTGCCGATCGCGGCGACGGCCAGTGCGACCGAGATCCATTTCAGGCGATTTAATCGTTCGCGCAGGATGAGCAGACCGAGCACGACGTTGACCAGCGGGGTCAGGAAGTAACCGAGGCTGGAGGCGATGACCTGCTGGTTTGCCACCGCCCAGAGAAACACCAGCCAGTTGCTGCCGATCAGGAGCGCCGCTACGGCCAGCATGAGGACTTGTCGCTTCGTCCGCAGTGCGGCCAGGACTTTGCGCCAATCGCGGCGCAGCGTGAGCAGCACGGCGACGAAGGCGCAGGCCCAGACGGCGCGGTTGCTCAGGATGTCAAGCGGCGGGACGTGTGACAACTGGCGAAAGAAGAGCGGAAAGAATCCCCACATGCCGTAAGCGAGCAGCCCGAAACCGACGCCGACCAGGTGCGAGTTGCTGCTCATTCGCTCAGTGCCTGAGCCACTATCGGCTAGCCGCGCAAGCTGTCGCAGTCGGCGGGATTTGCTGTAGGCTAGGTGGTTCGGAGCGAACTGCGCGTCTGAGGTGCGTCTTGCTCCGGCCGCGCGCGCAGCGCGAGGCGCTGCGCGAGATGATCAAACACGCGAAGGAGGAGCAGAGATGCAGCCGGGGAATCAGATGGCGACGCTTGGCGGAGGGTGTTTCTGGTGTCTTGAGGCGGTCTTCGAGCAACTGATCGGCGTTGAATCCGTTGTTTCGGGCTACTGCGGTGGTGATCTCGAGGAACCGACGTACGCGGCGGTGTGCGCCGGGACGACGGGGCACGCCGAGGTCGTGCAAGTGAGCTTCGACCCGCAGCAATGCAGTTACCAGCAGATACTTGAAGTCTTCTTCGCGATCCACGATCCGACGACGCCTGACCGGCAAGGTAACGACGTGGGGACGCAGTACCGCTCGGTGATCTTTGTTCATTCTCCCGAGCAGCGCGAGCTTGCCGTCCAGACGATCGACGAGCTCAGCCGACAGGCGTTGTGGCCGGCGCCGATCGTTACCCAGGTGCTGCCCGCGCCACGCTTCTACCCGGCTGAATCGTACCACCAGGGCTACTTCCGGAAGAACCCCGGCCAAGGATATTGCCAATTCGTCGTCAGTCCGAAGCTGGCGAAGTTTCGCAAACGGTTCGTCGGTCGCTTGAAGGCGAGTCGATGAAGTCGCGCAGGTCGCGGATGAAGCGCTCGCGTTGCCACTGGTGCGGCGAGTGATCGGTGCCCTCGTAAACGTGCAGCACGGCGTTGGCAATCCGGCTCTTGACGTAGTGCGCGGTTTCGCTGCGGTAGTAGTTGCTCGCTCCACCGTAGACCAACAGTGCGGGAATGTCGATGCGGTCCAGTGTGGCGCGGTAGTCGGCTTCGGTCAGGCTTTGCCAGCACGCGATAAGCGGCGCCGGGTCCTGTTCGCGCAGCCATTTGCGCGCCTTGTCCAGGCTCTGCGGATGGTCGCGATACTTTTCGCGAGCGCGTGGGTTGAGACCCATGCCCCCGAGGCGGAGGACGGACTCGGCAAAATCGCTCGCCAGGTGGCGGAGGAAGGCAGTCGAGCGTTCGCGGTCGAAATCGCCGTAAATTCCGTTCAACCAGCTATCGTCGGTGAGCAATTTCGGTGACTGGTCAATGAAGCACACCTTGCGCAGATTTCGGCAAGCATTCTCCATGATGTATTGCCACAGGGTCAGAGCGCCCAAGGAGTGCCCGACCGCGACCACCTGGTCGAGTTGGTAGTGGTCGAACAGGTTGCGCAGGTCGCGCGCCATGCGCTGCACCGTCGGCACCGTGTCGCATAGCAGGCGGTGGCCGCCGTGCCCGCGCGCATCCCAGCGGTAAACGCGGTAGTCGGGGGTCAGTTGGTCGAGAAAAGGTCCCCATTCGCGATGGCTGGCGGTCCAGCCGTGCAACATGACGATGGGCGGACCGTCACCGGAAATCTTGACGTGGATCTTCTCTCCATCGTCAGCAACGAAGTGCGTCATCGGACAGGGCAGCAAGAGAGTTGCAGCGCGGGTGCGTCGCGGGAACGCCGACCATGATACGCCGCTGATGCGGCTTTGGGCGCTCAGCCCTGAGAGATCCGACGGAAAAAAGCGCGCCGAGACGATCCAGGTTTTCTTGTCGATGGCGCGGCCGCTGAGCGGGGGGCGCCGGGCAGCGGCTCGAACATCGCAGCCAGTGCCGCAAGCGCGGCGGCGCGCGCTGCCGTTTGTGACGAGAACTCGCTGGGTGGAGCAAAGAGCGGACAGTATTGGAAGGTCGCAACCTCTGCTGTCGGATCATGGTCGGCGATGAATTCGAGCGGACCAATCGGGAATTCGAGCCAGCAGCGTTCGCCGCGCCGCCGATCAGACCACAGGCTTCCGCCGCCGGGGAGGAGAAACACATTGATGAACCAGGGCGTGATCACGGCGCCGATCCAGTCGCCAGCGGGAGCTGGCGCTGCCGCGCCGGGGTGCCCGTCGAGCAGCGCCGCGGCCGGGTCGGTCGTTGCCGGGTTGCCCGGTTGCCAACGTTGAAAACCGAGTGCTTCGACCGACAGCGCAGTGTTGACGAAAGGCATCTCATGCATCGTCTCGAACCAGATGCGACGATACATCGTGGTCAGGCGAGGCGCTGGGTTTTCGCCAATGATGTCGGCTGCGGGCGGTAGTTCATCGCGAAACGCCGGTTGGCGAAAGCCGCTGCTCACGTTTGTCTCCTCATGTGCTGATCCGGACTCGTCAGGTCAGTGAAATGAGCGGCTGGGTCGTAGTTGCCGGCGAGTTCTGCCGCGAGTGCGGCGAGAGCGTCCTCGATCAGCGCGCGCTCAGCATCGGCGACCACTTCGCGCGCCAGACCCAGGGCGACCAGTACCCAGGTGCCGATGGCTTGTGGCCCGATGAGCATCAGGTTTACCCGCTCGCGGCGGATGAAGCCAACTTCTCGCCGCTCGACGATAGCGAAGTCAGCACTGTCGTCCGTGTGGGCGACGATCTGCATGGGCAGCGACAGACACATTTCAGGTGACCCGCGCAGCTTCGCGCGGCGCGGGGTGGACGCCGAGCGCGCCGAGTTCGCCGACGATCATGCGAAGCAGCTCGGGCATGGCAGCTTCGACCACCGGGGTGAGTTCAAGGCCAAGCGCCAGCGACTGCGGCTGCAGCCCGAGAATGGCCGTGTAGCGGGGAGCCCGGGCGAGCAACTCGAGCGTCGCGAGGACGTCGCACAGGCCGATCTGGTGCGGCGAGAGCTTTGTCCTGAAAAATACCGGCACCTGCTCGCCGACCAGACGGATCAACGTGCCGGGTTCGCGCTGGGCACGAATCGCGTCGACGACGATCAAGGCGTCCAGGTCCTCCAGTTCTTCAAGCATTTCCATACCACAAGTGCCAGCGTCGATCAGCTCGATGCACGCCGGGAGACAATAGGCCAGCGGCAGGCGCTCGATGGCGCGGACGCCCAGCCCCTCGTCGCCAAGTAGAATGTTGCCGGCACCGAGAACGACAACGCGCATTGCCCGGCCTCAGCCGCACTGCCGCGATGGCGGTGAACACGCCGCGAGGCCTGCTGCTTTGCGTCCGAGCGGCTGCATCAGGCGGGATCGACCCTGACCACCGGTCGCGTTTCGTGGTCGACGACATGGACGGCGCAGGCGATGCACGGATCGAAGGAGTGCACGGTGCGCAGCACTTCAAGTGGCTGTTCCGGATTGGCTACCGGTGTTCCCACCAGGCAGGCCTCGTACGCACCTGGCGCGTCCTTTTCGTTGCGCGGTGCGGCATTCCAGGTCGTCGGAACGACGCATTGGTAGTTCTTGATCTTGCCGTCGGCGATAACGATCCAGTGCGAGAGAACGCCGCGCGGGGCTTCGTGTACGCCGAAGCCGGCGATCTCACCCTGCGGGAAAGTCGGCTTGTTGAAGGTCTTCAGATCCCCCTTCGCCATGTTCGCCAGCAGCAGGTCCCATTGGGTGGCCAATTGGTCGACGGCGACAGCGCAAACGATGGCGCGTGCCGCGTGGCGACCGATCGTCGAATGCAGCGCATCCAGGCCGACCTTGGTCTTGGCGACCGTCGACACCAGGTCGAGGGCGCGCGTGGCGTAGTCTATCGTCGGCTGGTGCTGCGCGGCGACCATCGCCAGGACGCGCGACAAGGGGCCGACCTGCATCGGCTTGTCGTAGAAGGTAGGCGATTTCAGCCAGGAATACTTGCCGTCGTCCTGAAAATCGGTGTACTGCGGCCGCGTTTCGCCCTGGTGCGGATGCAGCGGACCCTTGCCCCCCTGGTACCACGAGTGCTTGACCGATTCAGCAACCCCGTCCCTGAAGTAGGCGTCGGCATGGCTCTTGATTTCCTTGAAGCTGGCCAGATCGCCGTTGGCAATGTGCCCGCCGGGTAGCGCGAATCGAGTGTTCTTCCCGTCGAGCGGGATGTCGGGCACCGACAGGTAATCGACGAATCCGCGGCCGATCGCCGTCCATTCCGGGTACGAGCCGCCGACGACCGCGACGTCGATCAGGTAGACGTTCTTGACGAAGTCGGCCAACTGGTCGATCCAGGTCTTGACCGCCAACAAGCGCTCGACCGACAGCACCGACTGCGCGTCGACGGCCAGCGCATTGGCTACTCCGCCGACCGCGACGTTCTGGATGTGCGGCGTTTTCGAACCCAGGATGCTGACGATCTTGTTCGCGTGCCGCTGCACTTCGAGCGCTTGCAGGTAGTGCGCGGCGGCGATCAGGTTGATTTCGGGTGGCAGTTTCATCGCCGGATGGCCCCAGTAGCCATTCGTGAAGATGCCGAGCTGGCCGGTACCGACGAAGCCGCTCAGCCGATCCTTGACCTTGGTGAACTCTGCCTTGCTGTTGCCCGACCAGGTCGACAGGCTCTCGGCCAGGCTTGCTGCCTTGCCGGGGTCGGCGCGCAGCGCGCTGGTCACGTCCACCCAATCGAGCGCCGAGAGGTGGTAGAAATGCACGATGTGGTCATGCACTGCATGCGCCAGGATGATCATGTTGCGGATGTACTGCGCATTGATCGGCAGTTCGAGTTGCAGCGCGTTCTCCACCGCGCGTACGGAAGCGATCGCATGCACCGTCGTGCACACCCCGCAGATGCGCTGGGTGATGGCCCACGCGTCGCGCGGATCACGACCGACCAGTATGTTCTCCACGCCGCGCCACATCTGACCGGAAGCCCAGGCTTTCCTGACCTTGCCACCATCGACTTCGACGTCAACACGCAAATGGCCTTCGATACGGGTTACCGGATCAATCGTCACTCTTTGCGACATGCTGGTCTCCTGGAAAGCGCGTCAGGCCTGCGCGGCGCGGGCTGGCGCGGGTTCGCGCGGCAGCACCGGGAAGCGGCGGGTGATGTAGATGTAGCCGAAAACCTCGGCGGCGAAGATCCCCAGAGTGACCAGCAACTCGGCTACCGAAGGGAAGTAGCTCCAGCCGGGCCCTGTGTCGAAAGCGATCAGGAAGCCGTTCAGGCGCAGCAGGATTCCGCTGAGCATGACGGCGACTCCGGCAAGGAACAGACGCGCCGGATTACGCCGCGCCTCGACACTGCCGATGAGCAAGAAAGGCGCGATGAAACAGGCGTTTTCGACCCAGAAACTGAGCGCAACGTAGTTCGCCTGGAAAGCGAGGGGAAGTGCGTCGCGCCAGATGACGTCGGCAAAGCGGACGAGCAGGTAGAAGGCCATCGTGCCCAGCATGACTCGCGCCATCGGGTTCAGCAGGTGCAACTCGATCTGCCGGCGATAGGCTGAGGCGGCGACGCACGACTCGAAGAGGACGACGCCGTAGCCGAGGATGATCGCCGAGAGGAGATAGATCAGCGGCTGCAGCGGTGTCTGCCAGAGCGGGTTGACCTGTCCGCCCATGACGACCAGCATCGTACCCAGCGACGCCTGATGCATCATCGGCAGAACGATGCCAAGCGCGATGAAGACGAAGAGCACCTTGTTCAGTTTCTGGCGCGCTTCGCGCATGCCGAGCTTCTCGAGGAACACCGGCGAGAACTCGATCCACATGACGATGATGTACAGTGTGATGCACGCGGCGACTTCGAACATCACCGAGTTGACGTTGAAATACCCGGGCCAGAAGATGTGCCAGAAGTTCCACCAGCGGCCGAGATCGACGGTGATCGCGGCGCCGGCGAGCGTATAGCCGAAGAGGCTGCCGAGCAGCGCCGGCCGGACGAGCGGATGATACTGTCCCTGGTTGAAGATATAGACCAGCAGGGCGACCGAGAAACCGCCGCAGGCAAGTGCCGAGCCGATGAAGACATCACCGACGACCCACAAACCCCACGAATAGCCGTCGTTCAGGTTGGTCACCGAGGCGAGGCCGAAAAACATGCGAACGACGATGATCGCCGCCATGACCGTCATCAGGACACCGCAGATCAGCGTCGTGGCGCCAAACAGGCTGCCACCGACGGGTGCTGGCGGCGCATGGTGTAACGTACTCATCGGCCTTCTCCTCCCGGCGCTTCGGGCGGCGCCTCACCGGCGCGACTGACGTTGCGCTTGGCGACGTAAGTCATCGCGCCGAGGACGGCGAAAGGCATCAGCAGTCCGCCGTAAAGCGTGTGCTGAATGGTCTCCGAGGTCGACGCCGATGACTTGGGTGAGAGGTACGGCATGCCGACCTTCGCGAAATCGACCGCCGAAAGCTTGAGGACCTGCGTGCCGCCATACTCGGTTTCGCCGTAGACGTGCTGCTTGTAGTTTCCGACGTAGCCCTCATAGCTTTGATCAGGGCCGCCACTCAGGTTGCCGCGTGGGTAAGTGGTCAGGCTGCCCGGCTTGAGCGCCAGGCGGCGCTTGGCTTCGGCCAACAGGTCGCTGGTTCGCCCGTAAAGCGTGGCACCTGTCGGACAGACTTCGGCGCAGGCCGAATAGTGGCCGTCCTGGTAGCGATGGCGGCACAATTCACACTTGCCAATCTTGCCGGTCGGCGAGTCGTACTGGTACTTCGGGATGCCGAACGGACAGGCGACCACGCAATAGCGGCAGCCGACGCAGGCTTCGGCGTCATAAGCGACGATACCCGTCGTCGGATCTTTGGTCATCGCCGTTACCGGGCACGCCGAGACGCACGACGGATCGGCACAGTGCATGCACGAGGTCTTCATGAAGGCGTAGCCGTTTTCTTCGGCGTCCTTCGTCTGCATCGTTCCGTGGCGGTACATCTTGATGATGTTGAAGGTGTAGCCGCTGGTGTCGAGCGGCGTATCCCACAGCTTGTCGACGGTCGAAAACTCAGGCGGGTTGTCGTTGGCGCGTTTGCAGGCGGCGACGCAGGCCTTGCAGCCGATGCATAGCGTCGCGTCGTAGAGCAGACCGAGCGCTTCCGGCGGACGCTGGTAGGTTTCGCGGGCGGCTGCCGGGCGGCTCGTCGTCGCAGCGGCGAGTGCCGCCCCGCCGGCTGCCAGGCAGCCACGGATGAACTCGCGCCGGTTGCCGACGGGCGCGGTTGAGGCAGATCTATCGTTGTCCATTGCCAAGCTCCGTCTTGCTGGCGGCTGCGCGTTCTGCCTCCTCCAGCTTGTGCGAGAGGCCGAGATTGCGCGCCACCATGGCTGTACCGCCGGCGGCAGCGCCGGCAACCGCGGCCAGAATGGCGGCCGAAGCCAGCGTTGCGCCGCTTCCCTTCTCTTCGACGATGCGCGGATACTGCTGCGGCGGCTCGGCGTTCTTCACCTTGGCCAGCATGTGAATCGGCTTGCTGAAGCCGATTCCCTGCTCGGTGCAGCCGATGCAGGGGTGGCCGCAGCCCACCGGCCAGGTTCCCGCGCCGGCGTCGCCGAACAGGATCGTCGGACAATTGGCGTAGGTTTCCGGCCCCTTGCAACCGAGTTTGTACAGACAGTAGCCCTTGCGATGACCTTCGTCGCCGAAGTCCATGGCAAAACGTCCGGCGTCGAAGTGCGCACGCCGCTCGCAGTTCTCATGCACCAGGCGCGAGTAGGCGAATTTCGGCCGACCCAGCTCATCGACTGGCGGCAGGCTGCCGAAGGTCAGGAAGTGGACGACCGTCGACAGGAAGTTGTAGGGGTTCGGCGGGCAGCCGGGGATGGTCACCACCGGCTTGCCGAGCACGGCAGCGACGCCGGAGGCGCCGGTCGGATTGGGGTCGGCCGACGGCATGCCGCCCCAACTGGCGCACGAGCCGATGGCGATGACTGCAGCGGCATCGGCGGCGCACTCCCTGGTCAGTTCGACTGCCGTGCGCCCGCCCACCTTGCAGTAGATTCCCCCATCCCGCGTCGGAATGGCGCCTTCGACGACCAGCACGTAGTGCCCCTTGTTCTCGCTCATTGCCGTCTTGCGCGCCTGCTCGACCTGATGCCCGGCGGCAGCAAACAGCGTTTCGTGGTAATCGAGCGAGATCACGTCGAGGATCAGCCGCTCCAGCGTCGGGTGCTCGGCGCGCAACATCGACTCCGTGCAGCCCGTGCATTCCTGGAAATGCAGCCAGATCACCGAGGGTCGCTTCTGCGTCGCAATCGCTTCGGCCACGGCAGCATCGGCGCCCTGCGGCAAGCCAAGGCTCGCCGCCATGCCGGTACAGAACTGGAGGAACTCGCGCCGCGACAGCCCGAGCCGCTCGCTTGCTGCCGTAACGACCCGGCTTCCCTGCAGTTTCAGCAGGCTTGTGTTTGCCATCCTTCCCTCCCCTCCTGATGCGCTCGACCGTCGGTCGGGACGTTGCCGTTTCGGCTCGACGACAGGGCGCGCTCCTTGTCGTGACCTCTGCGCACACAAGAAGCGTGCCAGAGCGGAAAACGTCAATAAAAGAGCCTGCTATGACGAGACCATGAAAGTCGCAGGAATAGATTGCTTAGCGATTGCGCGACAAAATGGAAACCTTGTTTCCAGTCGGCACCTCGTCGGCTGCTCTGGCTTGCGTTGCAGCGGAGTCTCCTGGCAGTGCTGAAGCTCCGGCACAATCAACGCCTCCGGCCGTCAGCGCCAAGGCCAAGCTTTGGGCATGCTTCTGTGCGGGCAGGAGTTCTCTATTGATCTTCTGGATCGAATCCGGGCGGTCGTCATGTCTCGTGCGCGAGCACGGGGTACAAGCTGCGGCAGGTCGTGGCGAATTCTCCCTTCCTCATCTGGCCGGGCGAGCGCGTGCCGAATTTCGCCTCGCACGTGCTCGGACTCGTCGAGTCGGCGCTGCGCGGCCCCAGGAAGATCGTTACGTCCATACCCTCAAGCACGGCCGTATCGAATTTCTGCAAGGACGCTATCACGATTGAGCGGCTTTGCGCCGCGGCGCCAAATCTCGCGCGCCGCGGCTGTCGACGCGACGCAAGGCTTGCTCGTCCGCCGCGACTGTTGTAGCCTTAGTCCAGTAAGTTAGTCCATATGAGGTGGTCAATGGCAGTGATCGTCAACGTACACGAAGCGAAGACTCAGTTCTCCCGGCTGCTGGAGCAGGCCCATGCGGGGCAGG
>NZ_JAVMKF010000076.1:33561-37004 GCF_031732815.1 Accumulibacter sp.
CACGAAGCGAAGACTCAGTTCTCCCGGCTGCTGGAGCAGGCCCATGCGGGGCAGGAGATCATCCTCGCCAAGGCCGGCCAGCCTTATGCGCGGATGGTGCCGCTGGCGCAGCAGGCAGGCGGGCGGCGGCCCGGCCGCCTCGCAGGACAGGTCGGGCCGGAATTCTTCGAGCACCTGCCGGAAAGCGAACTGGCGGCCTGGGAAGGCCGATGAAGCTGCTGCTCGACACCCACGCCCTGCTCTGGTGGTGGACCGACGACTCACAGCTTTCCTCCCGCGCCCGGTCCTGCATCCAGAACGAAGGCAATCTGGTTCTGGTCAGCGCGGCCAGCGCCTGGGAAATCGCCACCAAGTTCCGCCTCGGCAAGCTGGCGGGGGCCGGTGCGGCAGCCGAGCGCTTCCATGAACTGGTGGAGGCCGACGGCTTTACGCACTTGCCGGTGAGCTACTTGCACGCTCTGCGCGCAGGGGCTTATCGGCTGGAGCACCGGGATCCTTTCGACCGGGTACTGGCCGCCCAAGCCGAACTGGAATCCGCCAGCCTGGTCACGCGCGATCCGGTTTTCGGTTTGTTTGGCACGCGGCTTGTCTGGTAACGCAGCCAAGGGCTGGCTGCCGGAGCGCCGCGCAAGCCAGCCCTGATCTCTTCGCAGTTTATCCTTCAGATAGGCGTAGCAGACCGCCGCGGCGATGACGCCGGCGATGCCGAAGGCGGCTCCCATGACCAGCCTGGCCGGCAGCCGTTGCCGCAGCAGTTCCCCAGGCGCGCGCCGCGATCTGGCCGCTGGCCACCGACAATGCGCGCATCTATCCGGTCTTTGCACGCGTCTGCCCACGCTGTCGCGGCGAGCTGCGAATCATTGCCTTCATCACCGACGCGGGCGCCGTGCGCGAGATCCTCTCGCACTTGGGCGAGCCGACACGTCACCGCCGTCTCATGAGCACCGCACCGCCATCGCCGACGGCAAACAGCACAACGACTGGTTGAACGCTTTCCAGCAGCGGCATCGCCCGCCGGTGGAAACGACAGGCAGCCTGCTGTTGCTCTACGAGGCCCGGAAGGCCCATCAGGCGGCGCTGCTGCAAACGCTGGCAGCGGCGCTCGACGGCCTGGCCGATCCGGGCGGTCAACGTATCGTCGCTCCCGCACGAGTCACCACCCTGAACAGTCTCGCCGTGCCGCGACTCGACGGCCGCAGCCTGGTCACCGCCTTCTCACTTGGCGCCCGCTTCGTCGTTCGCCAGACCGCCGGACGAAGGGGGTGCAAACCGGTCTGTTCGGTGCCATGGCGCCCTACTGGCTCACGCTTCTCCCGCGGATCGACGGGCTGATCTTCGGAACCACGGTTTCGTCGGACGGCCAGGCTCCGCTGATCGGCCTGGACCCGGATACCGACGGCGCTTACCCGTTGCTCCCCGCCGACGCCCATGATGGGCCGCGGCTTCGCCCGCGCCCGGCGTATCATGCCATTTGGCGCCGGCCAGCGTTCGGCACTCGACACCGCCCGCGCCGCCATGGCCCGAACCGCTCCCGGCGTCAGCGCGCAAAGAAGCGGTCGTAGAAGACCGTTCCATGCCAATGGAAAACATCGCGGAAGCGGTATTCGAACCACCTGTGTCGCCGGTGAGGGCGCATTCCTGTACGTGTCCCAGGATCAAGGCGACTGCCGGATCTTGCGTCGCCATCTGGCGTCCAGCGAAGCCGACGGACGGATCGCATTTCGACAGCATGCGCCGCAGGAGGGCGACTGGACGGTGGACATCGCCGCCACCGTGGTCGAAGCCGAATTGATCCTGGTGCTGCTCAGCGCCGAGTTCCTGTCCACACCTTCTTGCCGTGGCGATTTCGAGCACGTGCTGAACCGATCGCTGTCGGGCCAGACGCGGCTGATCCCGGTCCAATCGCGTCGCAGCGACTGCTGAAACTGATCCCGACGCCCAGCCGCTTCCCGCTTTTGTCCGTGGAGGGCCGTTCGATTGCCGAGACGCCGGACCTCGAAGAAACCCTCGCCGACATCGCCGGGGCCATCCGCCAGGTCATCGACGAATTGCGTCCGACAACCGACCCGGACGACCAGCCGGTATCGTCATCGTTTTCGCCGAACCTGGTCCATAAGCAGCCTGAGTTCGGGATAAGCGAATCCAAAATTGGCAAATCAGGTATCGATGATCAAAGGTGGGTGGCCAAATGTATTCATCTTGCCGGCGTTTCCTTATCTACCTATCTGACCCTTTCGAAAACGGCACTATTCTTGCCGCCCGAGGGCTTGGGTTAGCCTGCCCAAAGATCATCGCCCCTGCGTTTGAAAACACAGCCGCCGGTAGATGAATTGCATAGAAAGGACAGCGCGGCGCCCTTGATTTACAGGGTAATCAAGCGGTCAGGCGGAGCGTCACTCCGGTCGTAAGATAGCTTTGCCGTGCAATCGGCGTCGATTTCGGCGATCCACAGCCCGTTCTGCCCAATATTGTCCTGACTCCAACGGCCAACCCACTGACCGCTGAACGCCGCGCACGATTCGGGGACAGCAGCGGAGGGTTTGATCACGATCATCGCTGCACGGGCGGCTTTGGTGCAACGGTGGCACGTGATTCAACACGAGCTGGTGCCCGAGTGGGTCGAGCCATTCGGTCCGCTGACGCCGAAACTGGAGAAGCTGATCCACCTCCTGGAATGGGTACGCATCGAGGAGTTTACGGGAACATCGTGGAGTGGAGTGGGACATCCGCCCTTTGAGCGAGCCTGGCTGGCGAACGCCTTTGTGGCCAAGGCGGTGCCGGGGTTGGCGACGACCGTTGGGCTGATCGAGCGACTGATGACCGACCGTGCGCTGCGCCGCATCAGTGGTTTCCCGCTGGGCAAGAAACTGCCTTCCAAAGCCACGTTCTCGCGCGCCTTCGACGAGTTTGCCGAAAGCGGCCTGGGCCAGCGCGTGCATGAAGCCCTGGTCGAGGAACATCTCGGGGACCAACTGATCGGGCGTCTCAGTCGCGATGGCACGGCCATCGAAGCACGCGAGCACCCGTCGCGGCAGGAACCGCCCGCAGTGAACGCGGCCGGCACGGCACAATCGACGCTGTTTCCGGCGGAAGCGAGCCCAGCCCAAGCGACTGCGCCTGAAATACAGGCGCCGGCGAGCACGCGAGACCGACCTCGGCGTGGCGAAGCGCGTCCGGCCGCGAAGCCGTCTCCGATCCAGCGCCAACGCGGGCAGACTTTGGCGGAAATGCCCGACGAGATCCCGACGGTCTGTGATCGCGGCACGAAGTGCAATGCGCAAGGCTGCAAGAACAGTTGGAGCGGCTACAAGCTACCTCTCGACACCGCCGATTGTGGCGTACCGATTGCGGTCCTGCTCTCCAGCGCCTCGATGCACGACAGCCTGGCCGCCGTGTCCTTTCGGCAGAGCTGCAAATCCGCGGCGGCGCTTGAGTGCGGCACC
>NZ_JAVMKF010000077.1:0-6598 GCF_031732815.1 Accumulibacter sp.
CCGTGCCAGCCGACGGCGCAGCGCGCGCCGCCTGGCTGGCGGCGGCCGCGCCCGACTGGCTGCCGGCTGTCGCCATCCTTGGCCTGCCGATGCTCTGGCTGGCGCGCCGCGTGCAGCGCTGGGGTCTGCCGTGGCTACTCGTCCTCTGGGCGGCGATGGCCCTCGCCTGCGGCGTGCCGCCTGCCGGACAAACAGCGCTGCATGAGGCCTTCGGCTGGACGCCGCGCGTTATCGCGGCGATCTGGCTGTTCGCTGCCGGCCTGACTGGCATCGTCCTCGCCGGCCTGGCTTCCTGGCTCGCCGCGCGCTCGCCGACGCCGCCCGCGGCTGCCGGGCGAGCGGCGCCGACGAGCCGCTGGCAAGCCTTGCTCTGGCCACTCTGGTGCCTGCTGCTTGGCCTTACCTGGCTGGTCATGGCCGACTTCGCCGGCGGCGCCGATCCGCAAGCGCGCTTCTTCGCGCTGCGCCACGCGGAAGCCTGCTGGCTGGCCAACGGCATCGCCTTGCTCGTCGCCTACGCCCGGCGCGCCATCGGCCGCGCCTGGCTGCGCGGCGTCAGCCGCTTGTCGGCGCTCGCCATCGACCCGCGCCAGCGCTTACGCCTGCTCGGCGCGGGCCTCGCGCTGGCGCTGCTCGTCGGCTGGCTCGGGCGCAGCGGGCGCAGCGCGACGCTGCCCGGTCTGGCGATGCCGCACCTGAGCGGCGAAGCGCTGCGCATCGGCGTCTGTCTGATGCTCGCCTGGCTGCTCTACCGCGGTAGCGAGTGCGCCGCTTCGCCGGCGCGCCGCGCCCGCCTGTGGCGCGCGCTGTTCTGGGTCGGCGGCCTGGCGACGCTCGGCCTGGCGGTCTCCGCCGACGCCGGCCCGCTGCTCGTCCTGCTGCTCGCCGGCTCGCTGCTGCTCGGCGTGCTGGCGATTCGCCGACTTGCCGGCGGGCGTAGCGGCGTCGCCCTGCTCCTCGCCGGCGTGCTCGCGGTGAGCGCCGTCGCCGTCTGGCGCGGCACGCTGGTCGACCTGCTGCCGCAATTCAGCGCGCTCGCCCGCCAGCGCGAAGTGGCGCGCGCGACGCCGCAACTCGCCGCGCACGACGACCAGATGCGCGTCCTTTGGCTGATCCAGGCCACCCCGGCCGGCGGTTTCGGCGCCGGACGCACGCCCTGGTGCGGCGCGCCGGCACAGGTCGGCGAAGCCGCCTGCGCCAGCGGACGCGGCAGCCGCGTGCAAGGCGCGCCGCTGCAACTGGTCGAAGACTTTGCCTTCGCCGCGCATCTCGCGCGCTACGGCCGCGCCGCCGCCGTCGCCCTCATCGGGCTGGCGCTCGTCTGGTGGTTCGCCGTCGTCATGTCTGCGCTGCCTCGCCGCCTGCCATCAGCCGGCTCGCCGGCAGCGCTGGCCATGCAGCGCGCGGCGCTCTTCTGGCTGCTCACCGCAGCCGCCATCGTCGCCCTGGCGCAGACGCTGCTCAGCGTCGGCGGCACGCTCGCCTGGACGCCGATGTCCGGCGTCAACCTGCCGCTGCTCTCGTACGGCAAGGTCAGCCTGTGCAGCGCGGCCGTCTGCTGCGGCCTCGCGCTGGCGGAAAACTGACCGCCAGCGCGCCCCCGCTGCGTCTTCATCCTCAACCCATCAGACCCCGGAGACCCCGCCATGCAAGCGACTCGTCGCTACGCACAATCGCCACTGGCGCGCACCGCCGTTCTTCTCCTCCTCGCCGCCAGCGTGCTCGCCGCCGTGCTCGTCGCCTTGCTCAGCCGACCGACGGCCGGCGAAGGCGCCGACCTGCACCTCAACCAGCCGCGCCTGGAAGCGCTGCGCTGGCTGCGCAACAGCCTGCAGCCCGGCAGCGCGCCGCGCGCCGAATGCGCGCAGCCGCCCGCCGTCTGCGCGACGCTCGAGCGGCTCAACCAGCGCCTGGCGCAGGCGCGCCCGGCGCACGCGCTGCAGCCAGCGGCAGCCAGCGACAGCGACGAGGCACTAGCGCCGCCCGCCGACAAGGCGCTGGCCGACGCGGCCGACTGGCTGCTGCGCGCAGCGCCCGACGGCGATCAACTGCTCGACCGCCTGCGCGCCGCCGACAACCCGGCGCCCTGGTGGCGATTCAACCCCTTCCGCCTGCCCGGATGCCTGTACGCCGCGGGCGCCGGCGCGCCCGCGCCCGCGGCGACGCGCTGCGACGAAGGAACGCCGCTCGCCCCGGGCGACTACCCGGCGCAGGCGAACGCGCTCTTTGCCCTGCTCGGCGACTGGCGCGCGCCGTGGCAGGCGGCCAGCCCGAACACGCTCGCCAACGGACTGCACGTCGGCCGCCACCTGTGGTTGACGCTCGACCCCGGCGTACAGCAGAAAGCGCAGATCACCGCCGCCTGCTACAGCGGTCAGGCCGCCGCCTGCGCGCGCTGCGGGTGGTGCGTCGCACGGCATGCGCGCGAGATGTACGAGAACGCGCGTGCGCGCAGCGTCGGCATCCTCGTCGTCAAGGCGAGCGACGGCGCCATTCTCGGCCTCGGCAGCGCGAGCAGCGCGTGCTACGTCGAGCGCCAGCAGGGACGCCCGGCGGGCGCCGACTGTCCCGCCCTGCCCGACGACAAGGCGCGCCTGCACCGCCTGGACAATCAGGTCGAGCAAGCCGAAATGCCCGGCTCGCTGAACAAACCGCAGCTCGCCGCCGCCCTGCTCGCCGCGCAGACGCTGCACGCACAGGAAAGGCGAGCGCTGCCCGACATCCTGCGCAGCTCGGACACCGAAGCGATGATCGACCTCGTCCTCTGCCGCGCTGCCGATTTCGACCTCGCCTGCATCCGCCGCCGGCTCGCCGCGCTCGAGCGCGTTCTCGCCAGCACCGGCTGGAACGTCGGCTGCCGCGCCGGCGAAGCCTGCCGGCCGCAGCTCGACCTGCTCGGCGGACTCGCGCCGCGCGCCGGCGAAGCGCCGCTGCTGCGCGCCGCCTACCGCGAAAACGCGCTGCACGTGCGCAGCGCAGCGCTCGCCTACCCGGTCTTTGCCGGCCGCCTGCTGCGCACCGCCGACGGGCGCAGCCTGGCCGAACGTGTCGACCAACTGCGCCCGGAAGACCTGCGCGACTGCGCGCGCCACGCCGGCAAGCAGCGTTGGCGCGGCTGCCAGGGCGCCGACCTGGTCAACCTGCTGGCCGAGCTGTTCGGCCAGGGCAACGCGCTCGCCACCCCGCTCGGCATCGCCGAAAGCTGGCTGCACCTGGCCGCCGCGGCCAACGGCGCGGCGCAAGCAGCCGTCCCGCACCTGCTGGCAGCGGTACAGGAAAGCAGCGGCGAGCGCCGCCCGGTCGCGCCGCTGACGCCGACCGGCCTGGCGCAGCACGACGCGCGCAGCATCCTCGGCGCGCTGGAAGGCGTCCATCGAAGCGCCAGCGGCACCGCCTTCACCGCCTGTCGCAACGCCGTCAGCGCCGGCGGCGTTCTGCGCTGCGCCGCAACCGGCGGCCCGCGCATCGCCGGCAAGACCGGCACGCCGCTTTTTCCCGCCGACCGCCTGACGCTCGACGAATGGCGCCAGCAGTGCGCCGCCGCGCGCCAGGCGCCGGACAACGCGCAGGCACGGCGCGTCGCCGCCGCCTGTCGCCTGCGGCCGATCAAGTGGTTCGCCGCGCTCGCCGCCCCGACGGCGCAGGCGCCCTTCGACACGCTGCTCGTGGTCAAGGTCGAGCGCAACTGGCGGCGTAGCAGCCAGCGCGTCGACGCCGCCGGCGATCGCGGGCCGGACGGCAACGTCGCCGCCGAAATCGGCCTGGCGCTGCTCAACAGCCTGTACACGCCGGCGGCCGCCGTCGCCAAGGGGAGTAGCCAATGAACGCCCGACGCCGCAACCCGCACGCGCGCCCCGGCGCGACGCTCCGCCTTTCCGGAACGAGCGACGCCGGCGACTGGCCGAGCCTGCTGCTCGAACTGCGCGACATCTTCGCCGAAGCCGCGCACCGTCATCCCGAGGCGCGCCCGACTCGCCTCGACCTCGTCCTCGCGCCGCAGCGCCTGTCGCCGCCGCCGGCGGGCAGCGCGGAACCGCCCGGCTGGCGCGAACTGCTCGCCTGGCTCGAAGCGCGCGCCGCGCACGGCCTGGTTTACGCCGTGCATCAGCCGCGCCAGCGCCGTCTGCCCGCGCATCGCCTGCTCCTTCGCCTCCGCCTGCCGGCCAGGCCGGACAAAAATGTGCCGAAAAACTGGCCGTCGCCGGCCTCCGGCGACATCTCTACCTATAGCAGCGACACACCCTGCCCAAGGCTTGTTCAACCCACCGGAGACCTCAGCATGAACGCATCGTTCCGACCCCACCCGCAACACCCACCCGGCGAGCGCAGCGCCGGCCAGGCCAAGCCCGCGCCAGCCACCCGCGGCGCCGGCGCCTGGCGCCGCCTCTGCCAAATAATCGAAGACCGCCTCTTCGGCCCGCCGGCCGACTGGCACGAAGACGACGAGCGCCTCGACGAGCCGGCGCTCGCCCCGCAGCGCGTCGCCGAGCCCACGCAAGCGTGGCTGCAAGCCTTCAACAACGCGCTCACCGACGCCACCGCGCTCCTCCTGCGCGACTACGTCGAACCCGTGCATGCCGACGACCCGAGCACCGGCTTCTCGGTGCGCAGCATCGAAGTCGCTCTCCCCGAAGTGTATGCCCCCGGCCTGCGCACGATCGCCCAGATGCCGTCGGAAGCGCGCCAGCGGATCACCATCGCGCGCTGCCTGAAAGCACCCGGCGCCGCCGAGCAGCTCGAGTTCGACAAGTTCCGCGGCCTCAACGTCGTCGCACCGGAAACGCTGGTCGATGGCTACCTCGTGCACACGCTGCTCGCCGGCGACGGCGCGCGGCTGCACGCCACTTTCCGCTTCTCCGGCGACTACGTCACGCTGCGCCGCCGTGCAGCGGGCGGCAGCGCAGCGCCGACCGTCGACGCCAACGCCAGCGCCAGCGCCAACGCCAGCGCCAACGCCAGCGCCAACGCCAGCGCCGCGCCGGCCACCGCACCCGCTACCGCGCCGACCACCCCGCTGCGCGCACCTGCGTGCACACCCTTGCGCGCCGCTGCGCCGCTGCCGGTGCTCTACCTTCGCCTGCTCGGCGACGGCGACGGCGACGAGCGCCGGCATCCGGTGTATGCCGGCCAGTTCCCGCTCACCATCGGCTGCGCACCGAGCGGCGAACACACGCTCAGCGTGCACGCCCAACGCCGGGACGCCAACGGCAAGAGCAGCTTCGTCTCCGGCGATCACCTGCAGATCACCGCCTACGACAGCAACACGCGCATCGTCAGCCTGCGCAACCTGGGGCGCAACGGCAGCTACCTGGGCGACGCCGCGCAGCCCGAACGCTTCACACTGCTCGCCGGCAGCAGCCAGATCATCTCGCTCGGCGGCGACGGCGGCGAAGGCACCGTGCAACTGCGAATCGAAACCCCATGAAAGGCATAGAATACCGTCCCGACGCGACGAGCGAGGCGCAGCGCGTGCAGCCGCCAGCCGCAGCTCCTGGCGCCGCCAAGCCCACCAACCCCGCCGACCACCCGAAGAGCGCGATGAACGACGACTTCCCGCCAACGCCCACCGTCCGCTCGGGCACGCAAGACGTGCCCGGCTGGCGCATCGCCTGGGCGCAAGTCACCGGCGTGCGCCACGCGCAGTGTGAAGACCGCATCGCCATCCGCCCGCTGCGCGCGCGCGCACACGGCGACGCCGTCTTCCTCGCCGTGGCCGACGGCGTCGGCGGCGGCGCGCGCGGCGACATCGCCGCGCAGGCGCTGGCCGAGCACGCCGTCGACCTGCCCGCGGCAGCGCTCGGCGACGCCGGGCAGATCGCCGACTGGATGCGGCGCGCCGAAGACCGCGTGCGCAGCGCGCTGCACGCCGTCACCTTCGCCCCCGGCGCGGCGACGCTCGCCGCCGCCTGGTTGCGCAGCGACGGCAACGGCCACCTGCTGCGCATCGGCGACGCGCGCGCCTACTATCTCGACGACCAGCACGCCGTCGCGCTGACCGAAGACCAGACGTACGAACAGCGCGGCGAAGCGCCGGACGAAGGCGCCAGCGCCGACGACTGCGCGTGCATGGTCGGCACCGGCCACATGGGCGAGCCGGAAGTCCAGCCGCTCGCGCTGCCGCTCGCCGCCAGCCTGCTGCTCTGCAGCGACGGCCTGCACCGCGGGCTCACCGCCAGCCAACTGCACGCCGCGCTCGCGCCGGCGAGCGGCGAAGTCGCCCCGCTCGCCGCGGTCGCCGCCCGCCTCGCCACGGCGGCGCGTGCGGCGGGCAGCAACGACGACATCAGCCTCGTCATCGCCCAACGCCGGCCCGCGCCACCGGTGCGCCGCTGGTGGCAGCGCCTGTTCTAGCGCCTGATCCCCAACTCCCTCCGCGTACTCGACAACAGCCCAGCCATGTCACCCAATTCACCGCCTCGCAGGACGCTCTGGGAAGAGGCGCTCGACGCGCTCGACCCGACCCGCCCGATTGCACCATTCGACCACAATTACGCCACGCTGAAGCGTGAATGGATGCCGGACTACGAGAACGGCCAAGCCGTCTGGTGGAAGTGCTACCGCAAGGTGGACGGCGGCTTCGACCTGCGCGAGTTCAACG
>NZ_JAVMKF010000078.1:0-16218 GCF_031732815.1 Accumulibacter sp.
GCCTGACCACCGCATCGATCAGCGCCAGCGCCGGGATCTCGCCGCCCGAGAGCACGAAATCCCCGATCGAAATTTCCTCATCGACGCACGCCTCGATCAGCCGCTCGTCGATTCCTTCGTAACGCCCGCAAACCAGCACCAGTGCGCTCTCGCTCTGCGCCAACTGTAGCACCCGCTGATGGGTCAGCAGCGTCCCCTGCGGCGACAGACAGATGACCCGGCTGGTGCGGCCGCCGACATCCCGTTGCCGCTGCCGGGCAGCCGCGATTGCCTGCGCCAGCGGCCCCGGCATCATCACCATTCCCGGGCCTCCGCCAAAAGGACGGTCATCGACGGTGCGGTGCCGATCACGCGTGAAATCACGCGGGTTCCAAAGATGCAAGGACCAGGCGCCGGCAAGCAGCGCCCTGCGGGCGACGCCGCCTTGCGACAAGACGCCGAACATCTCGGGAAACAGCGTCACGACATCGATCAGCAACGGGCTGCCAGACGCCTTCGGCAGTTCCACCGGGCTCACCAGTCGGCTTCCCAGTCTACCCGCAGGCAGCACCCGGCGAGGTCGACCTCGAGCACGACGGCTCCGACAAAAGGCAACAAGCGCTCCTCGCCAACCCCATCACCCACGCGCAAGACGGCGTTGGCCGGAGTCTCGAGCAGCCCCAGCACGCGACCGAGCGGAGCTCCCCGGGTATTGATCACCTTCAGGCCGATCAGGTCGCCCCAGTAGTACTCGTCGTTTGCGGTCGGTGGCAGGGCCTGCCGGGAGACACCGACGAGCAGCCCGCGCAAGGCCTCGGCGGCGGTCCGATCGCTCACCCCGTCCAGGCAGGCGAGCAGGCGGTCACCCCGCAGCATGCAGCGACGCAGACGAAAACTCCGCCACTCTTGCGGTTCACCGGCGTCGCGGCCCAGCCACCACTGCGGCAGATCGGACCACGCTGCCGGATCGTCGGCGAAGGGCTGGACATGCACGGCGCCGCGCACCCCATAGGCAGCGCCTACCCGCCCCAGAACGACCAGATCGGCCGGCGCGCCGTCGTCAGTCTGCGCCGACCGCGCACCGTCGTCGCCAGCCGAGACAAGGGGCAAGGCTCAGGCCGCCGCCTTGGCGGCAGACTGCTTGAGCAGCCGCGTGACGGTCGCCGACGGCTGCGCCCCCTGTTGTTGCCAATAGGCCAGACGATCCGCGGAGACGTACAATCCCTGCTCCTTCTCGGCAGCGAGCGGGTTGTAGAAACCGATCCGTTCGATGAACCGGCCGTCACGCCGCGCCCGTCCGTCAGCTACCACCATATTGTAGAAGGGACGCTTCTTTGCGCCGCCACGAGCCAGACGAATAACAACCATGGGAGCCTCTTCCAAATCGAGGAAAAAGGACGGATTATAGCAAGAAGGCAGGAGGCGGGCGAGATCGACTGAATTCAGTCCTGCCGCCGGTCAAGCGGCGGAACCGCTCGCGCAGGCGAGCTGTCAGGCGGGTATAATTCCAGAAAATGGGAGTAGCCAGTCAACATGCCCTGGTTTCATGACGAGCAACTTGGACTGCCCGGCAGTCCTTTCTCTCCACCGCCGCGCGCGGCAGGGCAGACTTGCCGGCGCAAGGACGCCAGGCCACAAGGCAGTTAGCCCGATGACGAAAACCGCCCCGAATGATTACCACGCCGCCGGCACGCCGGCCGACAGTCAGGCCATCCTGAAGTGGCTTGAGTCGCCGTCGGCACCGCACCCCGCCGAGGAGCTGCCAACGCTGCGTGCGCACCTGACCGGCTTGCGCCAGGCGCCGGGCGCGCTACAGCAGAAGGCGGTGGCCCTCGATGGCTTGTACGCCCGTGCTTCAGGCGTGGTCGCCGGACTGCTGCCGACGCTCACCGAGCGTGCCTTGCCGGTTGCAGCGAAAACCCGCCGGCTGGTCCGCAGCATCGTCGACCTGCTGCAGGTGATGGCCGACGAGACGCTCGCCCTCGTCGAGCAACTCGATCCAGAGCACCAGCCGTCTGTTCACCACCCCAGCCTGTCACCGACGCTGGCCCTCTGGCGAAGTTTGCAGGCGTCTGCCCAGCAGTTGATTGTCTGCCACCTGATTGCCGCGCCGCCGCGCGTCGGCACCTGGCAGCAACTGCATCAAACGTATGCAACGGCACAACGGCTGCATCTGGCAGCTGCGGTGCCGGACGGTCTCGACAGCAGCCTGCAGCACGTCTATCACGCGGCTGTTCTTCTCGGCTGCGCCCATCCAGCGTCCTTGACGCCGCCGGAGGTCGTTTTTCTTGCCTCGTATTTCGAGCGCTTTGCCGATCACCTCGAGCCGACAACAGCGGCCTCGGCCGGCAGCCCGGGTACATTCTGGATCGATCCGACGCGCGACCTGCCGGCTGCGTCGTCGCAACGCAAGGCCACACCGCAGGCGCAGCCCATCGAGTACTTCTCGTGCGCCCGCCTGTGCCTGCTGATCAGGAACCAGATCAATGCGCTTGAAGCAGGCACTCCGGCGCGCCGCCTGGACCTTTCCGATTTTGCCGAGACGCCGGCCGGGCTCGGCGTACTTCGTCGCCTGGTCGCGCGCTGGAGCGGTTCGGGTAAACGTCGCTTCCAGCGGCGACGACAGAATACGCGCACGCTGCTGGCAGCCGGGCTGGACAACCTGTGGCAGGTCTGCCGAAAAGGCGAACCGACGGCAAGCGAGCTATCGACCTGGATGATTACCAACGAAAGCGCCGAAGGCTATGCGGTAATGCATCTTTCAGGGAAGACGGGCGCCCTTACGGTCGGCGGCGTCGTCGCAGTGCGCACGGGATCGGAAAGTGAATGGCAAATCTGTATCGTTCGTTGGGCGCTCTCGGAAAATCCCGAGCACCTGGAACTCGGCCTGCAGATTCTTGCGCCAAGCGCCGTCTCGGCCGTCCTTGCACAACCTTCCGACACGCTGGGTACGCAGTACCTGCGCGTGCTGCTGCTACCCGAAATTCCGCGCCTGCGGCCGGTCAAGCTGCTGGTCACGGCCTCAGGGGCGCTTGCCAAGCGGCGGAGTCGCCAGGTCCTGGTCATCGAGGGGGAAAACATTGTCGTCCGCGAAGTCACCAGCACCCAGATTGACGAGCAAACGACCAGCGTCGATATCCTGTCGATCGAACCGGAGCCGAACCCGGACGAATGAGCGTCTGCCGGCGACCGGCCGCCGCTGACGCCTCAGCGAGTCGCGCTAGGTGACGTGTCGTTCGATGAAACGCTTGACCACTTGCGGATCGGCGTCTACGACTTCTACCCTTTGCGGAAGGCTTTCGAGGTCTCGCAACGCGGGGGGGCGCGGCGGTGTGCAACCCAGCGCCTCGCTGATCGTTTCTTCGAACTTGGTTGGCAGCGCGGTCTCCAGTACGATCATCGTCGTTTCGGCGGTGCGCAAGTCGCAAGCGACCTTCAGGCCATCGGCAGTATGCGGGTCTATGATCAGGCCGTAGTTTTCGTAGACCTGCCGGATCGTCGCCAGGCGGTCGGCGTGCGTGCTCCGGCCAGAGACAAAACCAAACTCGGGCAGACGTTCAAAGCAGGGCGAGGACGACAAGTCGAAGCTGCCGCCGGCGTCCACGGCTTCCCACAACTGACGAATCGTCGCTGGATTGCGGCCAACGAGATCGAACACGAAGCGCTCGAAATTCGACGCCTTCGAGATGTCCATCGACGGGCTCGAAGTCTGGCAGGTTTCGCCGGTGGGTCGCGGCCGATAGATGCCGGTACGAAAGAACTCGTCGAGAACGTCGTTTTCATTCGTCGCCACGACCAGCCGACGAATCGGCAAGCCCATCATGCGCGCAATATGGCCCGCACAGACGTTACCGAAATTCCCCGAAGGAACGGCGAAATCGACCGCCTGAACGGCATCCGCGGACGGCTCACCAGTAGCGGCCAGATAAGCCTTGAAGTAATACACCACCTGCGCCGCAACGCGCGCCCAATTGATCGAGTTTACCGCGCCAATCTTGTAGCGCGCCTTGAATGACAGATCGTTGGCAACCGCCTTGACGATATCCTGCGCGTCGTCGAAGACGCCGCGCACGGCGATGTTGAAGATGTTGGCGTCCTGCAGCGAGTACATCTGCGCCCGCTGAAAGGCGCTCATCCGCTCGTGCGGCGAGAGCATGAAAACGCGCACGCGATGCTTGCCGCGCATCGCGTACTCCGCCGACGATCCGGTGTCGCCGGAGGTGGCCGCGAGGATGTTGATCTCCTCGCCGCGCCGGGCCAGAACATACTCGAATAGATGGCCAAGCAATTGCATGGCCATATCCTTGAAGGCCAGCGTCGGACCGTTCGACAGTTCGAGCAGCGCCAGCCCCCCCTCCTGACCGAAGCGCCCCGGCGGAATCAGCCAGCTTAGCGGAGCGACCTCGGGCGCTCGCGCCGCAACCCGCCCGTTGCCATACACCTGCGCGGTATATGTTCGCCGGGTCAGCAACGCCAGATCGGCAGGCGGGATATCGTCGACGAACTTCGCCAGAATGGCGCTGGCAAGATCAGCGTAGTTCAGCGCTCGCCATTCATCCAACTCGGCCCGACTGACCAGGGGATACGATTCCGGCACGTACAGACCGCCATCGGGAGCCAGACCGGCAAGCAGGATGTCGCTGAATGCCGGTCCGGGGAAAGCCGGGCTGGACCAAGGATGACCACGAGTCGAGAGATAGCGCATGATGAGGATGACCGTCGGTTTAGCCGCGCTGTTCCGGTGAAGAGGCAGTCTACCATGGCCGGCGAACCCGATTGCGTGCCAGCCACTGAGCGGTAGCTCAAGCGGGGATGATACAGTTCTTTCCGGCGCGCTTGGCCGCATATGTCGCCTTGTCGGCGCGGCGCAAGGCCTTCTCCAGAATCTCGTCGAATCCGCGCACGACGACACCGGCGCTGAAGGTCAGGGCGACTTTTCGATTCGCCATCCAGCCGGTGGCGAACTGCCGCTGCACCCGGGCGATGACGGCAGTCGCTTCGGGCAGCGCGGTGTCGGGCAGGAGAACGACAAACTCCTCGCCGCCGAAACGAGCGACGACATCGGATGGACGCAGCGCGGCGCGCAGACTGCTCACGAGATGAACCAGCGCCAGGTCACCGGCGTGGTGTCCCAAGGTATCGTTCAAGCGTTTGAAATCGTCCAGGTCGATCAGGGCCAGCGCCAGATCACGTCCGTTGCGCTGTGCGCGCGCCGCCTCGCGCCGATACGCCTCCTCGAAGCCGCGCCGGTTCAGCGCTCCCGTCAAGGCATCGGTGTGTGCCGCCGCCCGGGCCTCCTGCAGCGCCTGTTCAAGCTTGCCAATGCGCGCTTCAGCGGCCAGCAGTTCGAGCACGACACTCTCGGTCCTGGTCAAGCCGACGCGCGCTGCATGGACCAGATGGCGCTGACCGCGATGACCCGCCGCATCGCTGCCGGGCGGACGAAAAGCGCTCGCCGCATCCGTGTGACGCCAGTGAAGTCGGCGCGAAAGGCGCCTCGATGAATCAACCGGGGGAAGTTCGGTGTGCTTGAACACTTTTCCTGCTCCGTTGGACGTTCGGCTGTTGCCGGCTATGTCTCCTCAAACGGTCATCCGTTGCCGTTCTTGAGACATCTTTTGCGAACTTCCAGCAAATATCTGTTTACAAAACGCAAGGATTGTGCGCCAGGGGGTCTCGGCAAGGCTCCTCTTGAGGGAGACCGGGAAGCACGGATGCGCGCCCCGGGCACCAGCGAAAGCGCTTTCCGCCGGCGAGCGTTGGACATTTTTGCCGTTAAGTGTGCACAATCGCACGTGCACCGGTCAATTGTTGTCCGATGTCGCTTGATAGCTTCCGAGCTAATATAGAATGTATCTGGATGCTGGGCGCGAGGCGTCCGCCTGCCGCGTGCGGCGCGTCATTGATGGGAAGGGCTGTCGGGACGGGGGAAGATACGGGTCATCGGGTCGGCCGCTTGCGCGCCGCCGTTGGACGTGTGGTGATAAACGGTGTTTCTGATGATGATGCTAAGACAAGTCTTCCAGGCAATCCTGCTTGTGCTGACACTCGCTCAATGCTCGGCGGCGCTGGCGGTCGAGCGGCGTGTGGCACTCGTGATCGGCAACGCCAAGTACAAGGAAGCCCCGCTGTACAACCCGGTGAATGACGCACGCGACATGGCCGCGGCGCTGCAACGGACCGGCTTCGAGGTCATCGTCGCGCTTGATGCGACGCAGAAGGAAATGAACCGGGCGATCGCCAAGTTCGGCGAGCGGCTGACGCTGGATACGGTCGCCCTGTTCTACTACGCGGGCCATGGCATGCAGGTTCGCGGCAAGAACTATCTCATTCCGATCGACGCAGAGATCAAGAGCGAGTCCTCCGTGCGCGTCGAGTCCGTTGACGTCGACGGGGTACTCGACCAGCTGAGCACCAGCGAACTGAACGTCGTCATTCTCGACGCCTGCCGCAACAACCCCTTTGAACGGCGAGCGAATCGCAGCGTGGGCGCAGCCGGGCTGGCGCAAATGGAGGCGCCAAAGGGCAGCCTGATCGCCTATGCGACAGCCCCGGGTCGCACCGCGGCCGACGGCGAAGGCCGCAACGGACTGTACACGCAGGAGCTTCTGAAGCAATTGCAGGTGCCCGGCCTGACCATCGAGCAGGTGTTCAAGAACGTCCGGCGCGAAGTTGCAAAAGCTACGCGCGATGGCCAGATCCCTTGGGAATCGTCATCAATGACCGGCGATTTCTACTTCATGCCGCTTTCCCGTCCGTCGGCGGCGAGTGTACAGCCGATCGCCGTCCGCCCGCTGCCGGTCGCCGCCGCGCCGGCGCAGGTTCAGGAGGTCAAGCAGGCAGCCGCGCCGACACGCCAGAACGGCGCTAGCGGCGGCGAGGCCGGCCCTGTGGTCAGCCCGACGAGCAGCGCGAAGCCGCCGCCAACGGCGGTAGAAAGCTCGCCGCCAGCAGTATCAACGCCCGCCCCGGCCCGGGTGGAAACCTTGGCTGCCGTGACGCCGACCCCCGCCCAACCCGAAGCGCCGCCCGTCGTCGCCGTCAGCAAGAGCGACCCGATGCTTGAGAGCAAGGAGCGGGTCATCAAGACCGATGCCTTCACCGCCACCGGCCGCCTGTCGCTCGACCGCTCATCCGGCGCAATGACCGGGGAAGGAACCATCGAGTGGGTCAACGGCGATCGCTACGAAGGAACAATGGTCTCCGGCAGGAAGCACGGCAAGGGCATCTTTACCTGGGGCAACGGGCAGCGCTATGAGGGCGAGTGGGCCGACGACATGATCAACGGCAAGGGCGTCATGTACTACACCAACGGTGACCGCTACGAAGGTACGTTCAGGGACGGCGAACCACACGGAACGGGCAGTTATACGGTGCGCAACGGCGACGTATACATTGGCGCCTGGGTCAGCGGCAACCGCCACGGTTTTGGTCGCCTGACCTGGACGACCGGCGACTATTGGGAAGGCGAGTTCCGTGACGGCAAACAAACCGACAACGGCCGCATGCATTCGACGCTGTCGGTGGTCGAGAAGCTTGCCGAGCCGGCAGGCGCAGCAAGCGACAAGCCCGGTACCCGGAAGCGGGGCAAGTAGGCGCCGCCGGTTCGCGCCAGCTACAGCGACGACCGATCAGGACAAGCATTCGGCCAGGATCGCCGCCGCTTCGTCGGCACCTCCGGCCGGTGGGATGGGCGGCGCGGGCTGGCGCGACAGTTCATCGACGACGCTGGCGATGGCAAGCGCACTCAATTCGGATTCGTCCACTGCCCGACAGCGCGCGTTGCTTTCCAGCCAGTCGATCAGGGGTTCCTGCTCGGGCCAATTCTCGCGTCGGAGGTAAAGCACTGGCGTACCGTTGCAGGCAGCCTCCGTAAATGTGCCGTAGCCGGGTTTGGTGAGCACGGCATCGACCGAACAGATCAGGTCGGTAAAAGCAAGGCCGAGGCTTTCCAGCGGTGAAATACCGGGCTGTTCGCAGCACCAGGCCTGCGGCACCAGCCAGCGCAGCTTGCCGGCAGGCGGCCAGCCGGCAATTGGCAAGCGCTTGTCGAAGCCGCCAAAAGCCACCAGGAGCAAGCGTTCGTCTGCTGCGCAGCCAAGCTTCTCGCGCAATTCGCCACGGCGAGAGCGACCAATGGCAGCCACCGGAGCAATGCTGCGCCGCTTGGCGAGGTCGACCATCGGCATCGCGGGCGTCAGGCGCAGGAATACTTCGGCGCTGTTGTAAGCAGCCAGCATTTCGTGATGAATCGCGGCGGCCCAGGCTTCGCCGGCAAAGAAATGCGCGAAGAGGTCGGCCCAGTTGAGCGAGCACATGGCAATCGACCGAAGGCGCGCGCGCTGCGCGCCAGCCAGCGGCAGATAGGCGACATCACTGAGTACGAGATCGGGCTTTAGCGCAGCGAGAAAAGCGGTTTCGCGAGCAAGGAGCTGCTCCCATTCTGCGTGCTGACGCCGATAGGCGAGCGCCGTCGCGGCAAGATCGACGCGCGTCGCATCGCGCATGACGTAGCCGAAATCGCTCGCCCCGGGCAGGTGGGTAAAGGCGGGTGCTATGCGTGCGCGCAGTTGCCCGGACGACAGGCCGCTGCGCACCGAAATGCGCAGGTTCGGCAGACGCCCGCCAAGCGCGTTCAGGACGGGCGCCACCTGTGCCAGGTGGCCCAGGCCGTGCGCCGAAACATCAACCAGGAGATGAGCGGTGATCGCCGAGTTCATTGCAACGATATCAGGACCATGCGGCTGGCGAGCGGGAAGAGAGCAGGTTGCGGTCCGCTCTGCCGGGGTCGGCCGCCGCTGGCAAACTCCCGAACAGCGTGGCCGCCGGGGTAAAATGCAGCAAACTGTCATCTTACCTGCATTGTCCCGACAATTTCGCTTATGCCCGAAGAGATCCTGATCAACTTTACGCCTCAGGAAACGCGCGTCGCCGTCATGCACCAAGGCGTCACGCAGGAACTGCACATCGAACGAAGCGCCAGTCGCGGCTTCGTCGGTAACGTCTACCTGGGACGAATTGCCCGGATTCTGCCTGGCATGCAATCGGCGTTCATCGACATCGGTCTCGACCGAACGGCTTTTCTGCACGTTGCCGACATCCGCGAACCGCGCTCCGGCGACGAACCCCTTCGACCGATCGAACGCCTGCTCATCGAAGGGCAAAGCATCGTCGTACAGGTCATCAAGGATCCGATGGGCAGCAAGGGCGCGCGCCTGTCGACGCAGGTATCGATCGCCGGACGCATGCTGGTCTACCTGCCGCAGGACAGACACATCGGAATTTCGCAGCGCATCGAGAAGGAGTCGGAACGGGAAGCGCTGCGCCAACGACTTGGCCGCCTGGTACCGGGTGAAGAAACCGGCGGTTTCATCGTGCGAACGATGGCCGAGAATGCGAGCGAAAGCGAGCTGACCAAGGACATCGAGTTCCTGCGCAAGATTTGGCGCGATATCCAGTTGCAGTCGGCGTCCGCCGCTCCGCCCGCACTGCTTTACCAGGAACTGTCGCTGGCGCAGCGTGTTCTGCGCGACTTCGTCAATCCGGAAACGACGCGCATCGTCATCGACTCGCGCGAGAACTTCCAGCGGCTGACCGCTTTCGCCAGCGAGTACACCCCTACCGTAGCACCCTTGCTGCAGCATTACACTGGCGAAAGGCCGCTCTTCGACCTGCACGGCGTCGAGGACGAAATTCAGAAAGCGCTGGCGCGGCGAGTCGACCTCAAGTCCGGCGGTTATCTGATCATCGATCAGACTGAAGCCATGACCACCATCGACGTCAACACCGGGGGCTTCGTTGGCGTACGCAACTTCGATGACACCATTTTCAAGACGAACCTCGAAGCAGCTCAGACCATTGCGCGCCAGCTTCGCCTGCGTAATCTCGGCGGCATCATCATCATCGACTTCATCGACATGGAGAGCGACGAGCACCGTACAGCGGTGCTTGCCGAGTTCAACCGGGCGCTCGCGCGCGACCACACACGGCTGACGGTCAACGGCTTCACCGCGCTCGGACTCGTCGAAATGACGCGCAAGCGCACACGCGAATCGCTGGCACACGTGCTTTGCGAGGAGTGCCCGACCTGCGGCGGCCGCGGCGAAGTGCGGACAGCGCGCACAGTGTGCTACGAGATCCTGCGTGAACTGCTGCGCGAAGCGCGTCAGTTCAACGCGCGCGAGTATCGCGTGCTGGGCAGTCAGGCAGTGATCGACCGCTTCCTTGACGAGGAATCGCAAGGCTTGGCGATGCTCTCCGATTTCATCGGCAAACCGATATCGCTGCAAGCCGAGCCGAGCTATTGGCAGGAACAGTACGACATCGTGCTGATGTAACGATAAGGTGACGGGACTCGCCGGGCAGCCGCCAGGGGCTTGTCCCATCGGCCACCGCGGGTGCCTGTCGAGGAAGCCGCGCCTCCTGGTTGTGGCAGGCGCTCCACCGGCCGCAAGGGCGAAGCCAGCCCTTGCGCAACCCAGCCTGGAAAGTGAATGAATCTGCTCAGAAGCCTCGCCACGGTCAGCAGCATGACTTTGTTGTCGCGCATTCTTGGTTTCGTGCGCGATTTCGTGATTGCCCGTACCTTTGGCGCCGGGATGCTGACCGACGCCTTTTTCGTCGCTTTCAAGCTGCCCAACCTGCTCCGCCGGCTGTTCGCCGAAGGCGCTTTCTCACAGGCTTTCGTACCCGTCCTCGGTGAGTACAAGAACCGTTACGGCGCAAGCGAAACGCGCCAGCTGGTGGACCGTGTGGTCAGCCTGCTCTTCCTTGTCGTCTTCGCCGTCACCTTGCTCGGCATGCTTGCCGCACCGATTCTCGTCTATATCTCGGCGCCCGGCTTTGCTGCCGACAGTGGCAAGTTCGCCCTGACCGTCGAACTGACCCGCATCACCTTTCCCTACATTCTCTTCATGTCGCTGGTTGCCGTCGCGGGCGGTATCCTGAATACCTGGAGCCGCTTCGCCATCCCCGCGTTCACGCCGGTCTTGCTCAATCTGTCGTTGATTCTGATGGCGCTGTTCGCAACGCCCTATTTCGACCCGCCGATCATCGCACTTGCCTGGGGAGTTTTTCTCGGCGGTGCTTTGCAACTCGTCTTCCAGATTCCCAGTCTCGCCCGCCTGGGCATGCTGCCGCGGTTTTCCCTGAGCTTGCAGGATGCCGGCGTGCGGCGCATCTTCCGCTTGATGGCGCCGGCCTTGCTCGGCGTTTCGGTGGCTCAGGTCAGCCTGCTGCTGAACAGTATCTTCGCCTCTTTCCTGAATACCGGCAGCGTTTCCTGGCTGTACTACGCCGACCGGCTGATGGAGTTTCCGGCCGGGCTGCTCGGCGCCGCGCTGGGCACCATCCTTTTGCCCTCGCTGAGCAAGTCGCACGCCAGCGGGCGGCACAAGGAGTACTCGGAACTGCTCGACTGGGGTCTGCGACTGACCTTTCTGCTCGCTGCACCCGCTGCTCTGGCGCTCGCCATGCTTGCCGTCCCGCTGGTCACAACGCTTTTTCATCACGGCGCCTTCACCCCAGACGATGTCATGCGCACCCGCGAGGCGCTCGTCGCCTACAGTGTCGGCCTGCTCGGAATGATTCTGGTCAAGGTGCTGGCACCCGGCTTCTACGCCCGCCAGAACGTGCGAACGCCGGTCCGTATCGCCTTGCTCTGCCTCCTCGTCACACAGCTTCTCAACCTGCTGCTGATCCCCTGGCTGCGACACGCCGGACTGGCACTGGCCATCGGTCTGGCCGCCTGCCTGAACGCCGCGCTGCTCTACCGCGGCCTGCACCGCCAGGGCATCTACTCGCCCTTGGCTGGCTGGCTGGCATTCGTCAGCAAACTGGTCCTCGCACTGCTGGCAATGGCGGCAGCGCTCTGGTTTTCCGCTGGCACCAACAACGACTGGTTGACCTGGGGTCTGACTCAGCGCTTGCTGCGCCTTTCGCTCGTCGTAAGCTTCGGGGCGACGGTCTATTTCGCTACACTATGGGTCGCAGGTTTCCGCCTGAGCGATTTCAGACGTCGGGCGGCCGAGTGAAATCCGCATGAACAACCTGGAGGAACAACCATGAAACTGATCAGCAACAGTCTTGCCAACGGCCAGCCGATCCCGGGGGAATTCGCCTTCTGCATTCGCGATCCCGAACACCATGTCTGCCTTGGCCAAAATCTCAACCCGCACCTCGCCTGGCACGATGTGCCAGCGGGGACGCGTTCATTCGCGATCATTTGCCACGACCCGGACGTGCCGAGCAAAGGCGATGACGTCAATCAGGAGGGACGCACGGTTCCCGCGTCGCTCGCGCGCGTCGACTTCTTCCATTGGGTTCTCTTTGACCTGCCGGCGACACTCGGCGAGATCGCGGCGGGAAGCTTCTCGAGCGAAGTGACACCACGCGGCAAGGCCGGCCCGCATGCCCTGTTCGGCGCTCGCCAAGGAATCAACGACTACAGCGGCTGGTTTGCCAACGACAATGACATGCGCGGCGATTACTTCGGCTACGACGGCCCGTGCCCGCCGTGGAACGATGAAATCGTCCATCGCTATGTTTTCACGGTCTTTGCACTTGACCTCGAGCGTCTCGACTGCGCCGGCAGATCAACCGGGCACGAAGTGCGTGCAGCAATGCGCGGGCACATTCTGGCTGAAGCGAGCCTGGTCGGGACTTACACGCTCAATCCGTCGCTCGCCGGCTAGCACGCAACGCTGGGCATTCGCCGCCGACAGCCTGGTGGAAGCGGCTGCGGCGACGCGGCGCGCCGTTTGCAACCCGAAAAAGACTGAAGGCCGCTGCAAGCGGCCTTCAGTTCCTCGGAGCGACCGGGCTGCTGCTTCGGAGCAGCCCCCAGTCGGTGGAGCAGATACGAGCAACAGCGCGCAGCGAGATCCTACTGGATGCTCACCTCGACGCGACGCGCCTCGGCCGCATCGCCGGTTCCGGTCGTCACCTGCGGTTTCTTCAACTCGATCCGGTCCTCGGCGATGCCGACATTCTTCAGTCCTTCGCGCACGGCTTTAGCCCGGTTTTTGGCGACTTCCTCGTTGACTGCCTGGCTGCCACTCGGATCATGGAAGCCGGAAATGGCGACCTTGGCGCCTGGGTTGGCCTTGGCATGCGCAACGATTTCCGTCAGCGTCGTCGCCGCGTCAGCCGGCAAGTCAGCCGAACCCACCGCGAAGTAAATCTTGGCCGCTGCCGGCGCGCTGGCCGCAACCGCTGCCGGTGCCGCCGCTGCCGGTTTGCCCGGCGACGCCGGAACCATCAGCGGCACGATCATCAAGGCGACGATATTGATGATCTTGATCAATGGGTTGACCGCTGGCCCCGCGGTATCCTTGTAGGGATCGCCGACGGTGTCGCCGGTAACCGCCGACTTGTGCGCATCCGAGCCTTTGCCGCCGAAGTGACCGTCCTCGATATACTTTTTGGCGTTATCCCAGGCGCCACCCCCGGTCGTCATCGAAATGGCGACGAACAGACCGGTGATGATCGTTCCCATCAACAAGCCACCAAGCGCCTTCGGACCGAGCAGCAGGCCGACGAGAACAGGTACGAGCACCGGCAGCAACGACGGAACGATCATTTCACGGATCGCCGCAACGGTCAGCATACCGACCGCGCGCGAATAGTCGGGCTTCGCCTTGCCCTCCATGATGCCCTTGATTTCCTTGAACTGGCGACGAACCTCGATGACCACCGAGCCGGCCGCCCGGCCGACAGCCTCCATCGCCATGGCGGCGAACAGGTAAGGAATCAGACCGCCAAGGAAGAGGCCGATGATAACCATGTGGTCAGACAGGTCAAAACGCAGGCCACCACCGAAGTTGACCTCGAGCGCATGCGTGTAGTCGGCGAAAAGGACCAGCGCAGCCAGACCGGCAGAACCGATGGCATAGCCCTTGGTAACCGCCTTGGTCGTATTGCCGACTGCATCGAGCGGGTCGGTCACGTCACGCACCGACTTCGGCAATCCCGACATCTCGGCAATACCGCCGGCGTTGTCGGTAATCGGCCCGTAGGCGTCGAGGGCGACGATGATACCCGTCATCGACAGCATCGATGTCGCTGCGATGGCAATGCCGAAGAGGCCGGCCAGCGCGTAGGTGAGGTAGATCGACGCGCAGACGGCGAGCACCGGCAGCGCGCAGGCCTTCATTGAAACGGCCAGGCCGGCGATGATGTTCGTCCCGTGACCTGTGGTCGAGGCTTCGGCAACGCGCTTGACCGGCGAAAAGTCGGTACCCGTGTAGTACTCGGTAATCCAGACGAGAACCCCGGTCAGAACGAGACCGATCGCCGCAGACCAGAAGATGTTCATCGACGAGATCAGGCTCCCATCAGCCAGGGTCACGCCATTGCCGAGCAGCATCGTCGTGATCGGATAGAAGGCGATCAGCGCCAGGATCCCGGCGACCGCCAAACCGCGGTAGAGGGCGTTCATGATCTTGCCGCCATCGGTAGCCTTGACAAAGAAGCAGCCGATGATCGAAGCAAGAATCGACACGCCGCCGAGCACCAGCGGATAGACGACCAGGTTGTCGTTGGCACCGACAACACCTTTCAGCATCATCGCGCCCAGCACCATCGTCGCAACGACGGTTACCGCATAGGTCTCGAAGAGGTCGGCTGCCATACCTGCGCAGTCACCGACGTTGTCGCCGACGTTGTCGGCGATGACCGCCGGGTTGCGCGGATCGTCTTCCGGAATCCCCGCCTCCACCTTGCCGACCAGGTCAGCACCCACGTCGGCACCCTTGGTGAAGATACCGCCGCCCAGCCGGGCGAAGATCGAAATCAGCGAACCGCCGAAAGCCAGACCGACGAGCGGTTCGACGCTATGCTGCAGATCGCCGCCAGAGCCCTTGAGCACGGCGTAATAGCCGGCGACGCCAAGGAGGCCAAGCCCGACGACCAGCATGCCGGTAATCGCACCGCCTTTGAAAGCCACCCCGAGCGCGGCCGAGATGCCGCTACGCGCCGCTTCCGCGGTGCGCACGTTGGCGCGCACCGAAACGTTCATCCCGATGAAACCCGTCGCGCCCGACAGGACGGCGCCGATCAGAAAGCCGAAGGCCATCAGCTTGCCGAGGGCAAACCAGATGACAACGAAGAGCACGGCGCCGACCAGCGCAATCGTCGTATACTGCTTGGCGAGGTAGGCGGAAGCACCTTCCTGAATCGCCTTGGCGATCTCCTGCATGCGCGGGTTGCCGGCGGGCAACGAGAGAATCCATTTCGTCATGGCGGCTCCGTAAAGGACCGCTATGACCGCGCAGACCAGCGCGAACATCAGAAACGACGACATAAGCAACCTCCCTCTCAAAAGTTACCCGGACCGCGCGGAAATTCCCCCACCGGTCGGCTTAACGTCACACCCAAAGTGCACAACCTGTCGCCCCGGAGGCTGCCGGCGCGCGCCGACGACCACCGGAACGGCAACCGCCCTATTGCAGAGCAGCGAAAGCCGCCACCCTGATCTCCTCCACACTGCCTACACCGGCGATTCGGCGACATTTCGGCGCTTGAGGATCGCCGCTGGCCGCCCAGTTACGGTAGTACTCGAGCAGAGGCTTCGTCTGCGAGTGGTAGATTTCCAGCCGCTTCCTGACGGTCTCCTCCCGATCGTCATCGCGCTGAACAAGATCTTCGCCGGTAATGTCGTCCTTGCCGTCGACCCGCGGCGGATTGAAACGGATGTGATAGGTCCGCCCGGAAGCCAGATGCACCCGCCGGCCACTCATGCGGTCGATGATCTCCTGATCGGCAACATCGATCTCCAGGACGTAATCCAGCGCTACGCCCGCGATCTTCATCGCTTCCGCCTGCGGCAAGGTGCGCGGAAAGCCGTCAAACAGATAGCCGGCGTGACAGTCGTCCGCTTGCAGGCGATCGCGCACCAGCCGGATGATGATGTCGTCGGAAACCAGCCCCCCCGCGTCCATCACTTTCTTTGCCTCGACGCCGAGCGGTGTGCCCTCCTTCACTGCCGCCCGCAGCATGTCGCCGGTGGAGATCTGCGGAATGCCAAATCTCTCGCGAATGAATTGTGCCTGGGTACCTTTTCCAGCCCCTGGCGCGCCCAGCAGAATAAGTCTCATGATTCGCCTTCGGAACAATCAGACCAAACAATTTATCATATTGTTCATGCAATTAAGTTTGCACTTGTGGGCTCCGGCAGCACGTTGTCGTGCTCGACAGGCGGAAACTTACCCGCAAAAGCGCCGTCGGTCAAACCTTTTTGAA
>NZ_JAVMKF010000078.1:16318-36982 GCF_031732815.1 Accumulibacter sp.
GCACAGACGACCTTGACCACGTTCGGGTTGAAGAAATCGCCCGCATCGCTCAGTGGGTGGGCAACCGTTGCCATGTCGGCGCCACTCGCCGCCAGACGCGCGGCGGTCTGTTCGATCAGTTGCGGGTCGATCAGCGGCTCGTCACCCTGCACATTGACGACCATCGTCTCATCGTCCCAAGCGAAGCGTTCGACGACTTCGGCCAGACGATCAGTGCCGGTGGCGTGCCCGGCAGCCGTCAGGATAGCGCGCATGCCGTGCCGCTCGGCGGCCGCCAGCACCTCTGGATGGTCGGTCGCGATGACCACTTCATCCGCCGTCGAGAGCAGCGCGCGCTCGGCGACCCGCACAACCATCGGTTTCCCGCCCAGATCCAGCAAGGGCTTGGCAGGCAGTCGTGTTGACCCGTAGCGCGCCGGGATGACGACCTTGAACGGCACGCCAGCGGCCAGCTTCAATCCGCCTCGCCGGTCACCGCGCGCGCCTCATCCGGCAGCATGATCGGGATTCCGTCGCGGATCGGAAAAGCGATCTTGCAAGGCTTGCATACCAGTTCCGACTGCGCCTTGCGGTACTCGAGATTCGCTTTGCACACCGGGCAGACGAGGATATCAAGCAGACGAGCATCCATGGAGTTTCTCCAGTATCGTCTCGAACAGGTCGGCGTGACGCTCAGTGCCACTGATGACCGCCTCAACCGGCAGCACCCAGGCGTCTGCGGAGACGTATGCGGCGCATTTTACCGCATCTTTCTCGGTCATCAGCAGGACACCATCGCGCGCGAAAAGGAGATCGGCAGCGCTGTAAGGATGGTGGTCGGCAAAGGCGCGAGCGTCCACCTGCAGGCCGAGTGCCTCCAGATGCCGGAAAAAGCGCTGCGGATTGCCGATCCCGGCGAGCGCATAGATCTTGCGCCCCGACCAGTCGGCAGCAGTGCAACTGCGCAACTCACCGTTCGCCGCCACGAAACGCTCGCCAACCAGCCGCATGGCAAAATTTGGCAACGCCTGCGCCGCATCCGGCAAGACCTCGGGCAGGCCGCCGTTCCAGACCACGGCAGTGGCCTGGCGCAGCCGCCGCAGCGGCTCGCGCAGGGGACCGGCCGGCAACAGCCGGCAGTTGCCATGGCCGCGCTCGTCGAAGACGACCAATTCGATCGAGCGCTGCAGGCGATAGTGCTGCAAGCCGTCATCCGAGACGATCACGTTGCAATCGGCGTGCGCAGAGAGCAGTGCCTGAGCGGCAGCCACACGATCGCGGCCAATGAAGACCGGCACGCCGCTGCGCCGGGCGAGCAGCAAGGGCTCGTCCCCGACGAGCGCGCAGGGCGAGTCCGGCGCAACCGCCAGGATCTGCCCGCTGCGCCCACCGTAACCGCGGCTGACGATCCCTGGCCGCCAGCCGCTGGCGCGCAGGCGCTGAACGAGCCAGAGAACAAGAGGCGTCTTGCCGCTCCCGCCGACGGTCAAGTTGCCGATGACAATGACCGGTACCGGCAGACGGCAGGCGCGCAGCCAGCCGCAACGATAGGCCACCCGTCGTAGGCCGGCGAGAGCACCATAAAGCGAGGCAACCGGCAGCAGCAGATAAAGCGGCGCGCGCAGACGAGGTTCATACCACCAGCGCGCAAGACGCTGCGCGAGGCCGCCGAAAAGCATCAGGGCGGGGCTTGCGTGGCGAACGAAATCCGCACCAGGCCGGCGCTCTGCGCCGCCTGCATGATGTCTACGACGCTTTGATGAGTCGCCTTGGCGTCAGCATTGATGACCACGACTGGATCCCGGGCTTCGCCGGCGGCACGCCGCAAGGCTTCGCTGATCGTCGGTGGAGTCGCCGCCGCCAGCGGCGCCTTGTTGACCAGGACCTGCCCGGCAGCGGTCACCACCACGTTGATCTCGTTTGGTTGCTCGTTCTGTTTGCTGGCCTCGGCGGTCGGCAGATTGATCTCGAGGCCGGAGAACTTGGCATAGGTGGTGGTCAACATGAGGAAGATGATGATCACCAGAAGGACATCGATCAGCGGAATCAGATTGATCTCGGGCTCGTCGCCGCTGCGCCCACGTCGGAAGTTCATCGGCGGTCTCAGGACGAGCGTTCGCCGTGCAGAACCTCGACCAGGCGTACCGCCTGCTGCTGCATCTCGATGATGAAACCGTCGACCAGCGCGCGGAAATGGCGCCAGAAGATCATGCTCGGAATCGCGATCAGCAAACCAAAGCCGGTGTTGTACAGGGCCACCGAGATCCCATGCGCCAGCTGGATCGGGTTGCTGCCGCTCGGCGCCTGCGAGCCGAAGATTTCGATCATGCCGACGACGGTGCCGAACAGGCCCATCAACGGGCTGATCGAAGCGATCGTACCGAGTGTCGTCAGGTAGCGCTGCAGATCGTGCGCAACGACACTGCCGACTTCCTCGATGGCGTCGCGCATGATATCGCGCGAACTGCCGACATTGCGCAGACCTGCACCGAGCACGCGTCCGAGCGGCGAATGCGCGTCCAGTTCGTCGGCCATCGCCATGCTCGCGCCGTTCTTCCGGTATTCCGCGACCACCCTCTGGAGCAGGCCTGAGGGAACGACTCTGGCGCGCCGCAAGGCCAGCGAGCGCTCAATGATCAAGGCAACGGCAATCACCGACGCCAACAGCAGAGGCCAGATTGGCCAGCCAGCAGCCTGTACGATGGCAAACACGGTTTTCCCCAAAGGATGTCAACAGAAACGTGGCACTTTAGCCTGCGTCAGCGCCGGCAGCAAGCCCCGCTCCGTCGGCAAGTCGGCCAAGCTATCCCGGCAGGTTGTGGACAAGCGCTCGCTCAGCCTGTTGGTGAATCAGCTAAGTTGCGATTCCACAAGGCTCTTCGCCGCTCTGCCCAAAAGTCGGGCAGGGAGCTGCGCGAACGCTGCCGGATCGGCAATGGGCGGCAGACCGTCCAATGTACAATGCACCAATGTTCGACACCCTGCCAGACGCCGCCAGTCTCGCCCAGCCGACCGCGCCGATTCCGATTTCGCTGCTCAATCGCCTGGCGCGCGAGCGGCTGGAAGCAGCCTTTCCGCTTTGCTGGGTCGCTGGTGAAGTGTCGAATCTCAGCTACGCCGCGTCCGGACACGTCTACTTCTCGCTCAAGGACAGTTCGGCCCAGGCCCGCTGCGTCATGTTCCGCAGCCGGGCGCAACTCCTTGGCTGGCGACTCGAGAACGGTCAGCACATCGAGGCGCGCGTCCTGGTCACGCTTTACGAGCCGCGTGGCGATTTCCAGCTCAATGTCGAAGCGGCCCGCCAAGCGGGTGCCGGCAGCCTTTTCGAGCGCTTCCTGCGCTTGAAGGACAAACTCGAGCGCGAAGGACTGTTTTCGCCCGCAGGCAAGCGGCCGTTGCCCGCCTTCCCGCGGCGCGTCGGCATCGTCACCTCGCCGCAAGCGGCCGCTTTGCGTGATGTGCTGAGCACACTTGAACGACGCGCGCCGCAGGTCGGGATTGTTCTCTACCCAAGCCCGGTGCAGGGTGAAGGCGCCGGGCTGCTGATCGCCCGCGCGATCGAGTGCGCGGGTCAGCGTGGCGAATGCGACGTCCTGATCGTTTGTCGCGGCGGAGGCAGCATGGAGGACCTCTGGGCGTTCAACGACGAGGCGGTGGCGCGCGCCATCCGTTCCAGTCCGCTGCCGGTAGTCAGCGGAATCGGCCACGAAACCGACTTTACGATTGCCGATTTCGCCGCCGACCAACGCGCACCTACACCGACCGCGGCGGCCGAACTGGCCGTTCCCGAGCGAGGCGCGCTACTCGCCCGCCTGGCGACCCAGCGGGCAAGCCTGCAGCGCTCGCTTGCCCGTCGGATCGAAGCGCATGGCCAGCAACTCGACTGGCTCGCCCGGCGCCTGCAACACCCGCTTGACCTCGTCGCGCGTCGGCGCCAGATCCTCCAGCAGCACCACAAAGACCTCCGGCTGGGCATGCGGCAAGCTCTTGCGCAAGCCACTGGCGCGCTCGCCGACGGCCGCCGCCGCCTGCTCATCAGCCGACCCGATCCCACGCGCCTGCGTACCGAGCTGGAGCGAATTGCCGAACGCCTCGTGGCCGCCCGCCAGAAGACCGTGCACGACAAGCACAACGAGCTTGCTCGCTTGGCCGACGGCCTCGCCCATCTCAACCCGACGGCGGTGCTCGCGCGCGGCTACGCCATGGTTGCCGACGAGCAGGGGCGCCTGGTGAATGACAGCAGGGCGCTGGAACCTAAGCAGCGCGTCGCTGTCTTCCTCGGGCGAGGACGCTTCGCCGCGCGCGTCCTGGCACTGCAGCACGACAGCGGCCAGGCGCCTGATGGCCGGACCATTGTCAGCGCTTGGCACCCCGACTAGAATCCCGCCACCTGAGGACAGCGGTAGCGCTTGACCCGACGTCGGTCTGGTCGGCTTTGGCCTGTGCCATGCGCTGTCCGGCTGGCGCATGGCTGGTTTGGTCTCATCTTCCTGTAGCACCTGCTTTCCCGCATAACGAATGACCCTCACGGAGAACGACAAATGGAACATCTGTTGCCGCAACTTCCCTTTGCCAGCGATGCGCTCGCCCCGCACATGTCGCAGGAGACGCTTGAATTCCACCATGGCAAGCACCATCAGGCCTATGTCACCAATCTCAACAATTTGATCAAGGGAACCGAATACGAAGCGCTCGAGCTCGAAGCGATTGTCACCAAGGCGCCCGCCGGCGGCATCTACAACAACGCTGCGCAAATCTGGAACCACACCTTCTTCTGGAATTGCCTGAGCCCGAACGGCGGTGGCGCTCCGAGCGGAGCGCTGGCCGCGGCAATCGACGCCAAATGGGGCAGTTTTGCCGACTTCGCCAAGGCCTTCCAGGCGTCAGCAGTCGGCAACTTCGGTTCAGCCTGGACCTGGCTGGTCAGAAAACCGGATGGATCGGTCGACATCGTCAATATGGGAGCGGCCGGAACGCCGTTGACCACTGGCGACAAGGCGCTCCTCTGCATCGACGTCTGGGAGCACGCGTATTACATTGATTACCGCAATCTGCGGCCAAAATTCGTCGAGACCTTCCTGGCCAAGCTGGCCAACTGGCGCTTTGCCGAAGCGAACTACGGCGGCTAGACGTTCAGGCGTCGCCTGGCAGACTGCACGACCCGTCTGTCAGCGCGCGGCGGGCGGGAGGTACACGCGGCCGGCCTTTGACGCTCTCCTGCCCACTCTCCTGCCCACTGTCCTGAGCCAGGCGTCGACGAGCAGCCGATCCGGCGCTCAGGTTCGGAACTGAGCGACCGTACCGCGCAGGCCAACGGCCAATTCGCTGAGCGTTTTTGCGGCACCGGCCGTTCCCTTCGCCGCCACGTTGTTCTCCTCCGACGCCTGGGCAACCTGCTCGACGCGCTGCGCGATCTGCTGACTGGCAATCGACTGTTCTTCGATGGCGCGGCCGATCTCGTTCACGACCGCCAGCACCTGGTCGACACTCGCGCGAATGCTGCGGATTGCCGCACCCGCCGCACCAGCCAGCTCGACCCCGCGGTCGACCTGGTGCACGGCGGTATCCATTGAGGTGAGTGAGTTGTGCGTCTCCTCCTGAATCCTTACCACCATCGCATTGATCTCGCTGGTCGCCTTGCCCGTGCGCTCGGCAAGCTTGCGCACTTCGTCGGCGACGACGGCGAAACCGCGGCCTGACTCGCCCGCGCGAGCCGCCTCGATCGCCGCGTTGAGGGCCAGCAGGTTGGTCTGATCGGCCACTTCCTTGATCACCTGAACGACCGTCGAGATCTTCGCCGAGCTTTCGTCAAGCACGCTGATCGCCCTGGAAGTCCGCCGGACGGTATCGGCAATCCGGTTGATTTCGCTGGTCGCGTCTTCGATGACACCGCCCCCGCTGTCAGACAAGCTGGCCGCCTCGTTGGCGGTTTTCAAGGCGTCGCGGGCGCTTTCTGCAACCTGGCTGATGCTGACCGACATTTCTTCGACGACCGCCGCCATCGAGGTCGCCGACTCGCTCGTCATCCCCGATGCTGCCGCCGCCTGCTGGGCTGAACTGGCCAGCGATTGCGCAGCGCCTTCGGTACGCTCGACGGTCGCTGTGATGTCCTGCAACAGCGCGCGCAGATGGGTCTGCATGTGCTGCTGATGCGCCATCAGGCTCTGCGTATCGTTCACCCGCAACTGCAGATCCTGCCGCAGATCGCCGCTGGCAATCCGCTGGACGAGCTGGCGTACGTCTTCCGGCTCACCGCCGAGTTGCCCGGCAATTCGGCGGTTGACGACAAACGCGATGCCGACGGCGAGGACGATCGCCAGCAGCAAGAGCCCCGACATCAGGTTTTCAGCGAGCGCGTGCGCGCCGGCGGCTTCCTTTTCCTCCTGCGCCTTGCTTTCCTGCTGCAGCTCGATGAAGCGCTCGCTTGCGGCGGAAAGTTCGCGCTGTATACCGCGCGCCTCGCCCTGAATCAGGCTCTGCATGGCGAGTAGCTCGTCTTCCTTGGCAAGCTTGACGACCTGCTCGTTGCTCTGCGTGTAGCGCGCGTTGAGCGCCCGCATCGTGCCGGCGAGCTCGCGTGTTTCGGCGCGCCGCTGCGACTGCTCGAGTTCCTCGGCCAAACGCTCGTTCGCCTTGCCGGTGGCGGCAACGCGCTCGAGTTCCTTGCCGCGCTCGTCGGCCGCGACCACCAGGGCATTCAACTGGTAGCGGCGCATGGCGTTGACGCCCTCGGCGATTTCACGCGCCAACGACTCGTTGCGCCCGGCGCGCACGATGTCATCGACGTGCCCGTCGACGATCTGGAACTGGACGATGGCAAAGGCGACCAGCGTCGTCATGACGACAATCACGGCGCCAAAGCCGCTCCACAGAAGCGTCCTGATCTTCATCCCCGTCTCCTCCTTAAAAACCTGTCCAAATTCCCCCCGATACACTTTGCCCTACCACAAATCGATTGTCAATTCAATGATTTTATGTGGAACAAGAGCAGCGCCCTGAACGCGCCCTCCTTGGCCCGGCCAGTCAGGCGTGCAGGGCGGCGCTCACCGGCGACGCAAGCGGTACTCCTGGACGAGAGTGTAGAGGGCTGGAATGACGACCAGCGTGAGGAGCGTAGACGACAGCATGCCGCCAACCATCGGCGCGGCGATCCGGCGCATGACTTCCGACCCGGTGCCGCTACCCCACATGATCGGCAGCAGGCCGGCCATGATCGCGACCACTGTCATCATCTTCGGCCGCACGCGTTCGACGGCGCCTTCCATCACCGCTGCCGCGAGATCCGCCGGCAGCGGCTGGCGGCCGGCCGCAAGCGCTACCTGCTGCGCTGCCGCCCAGGCCTGCTGGAGATAGATGAGCATGACGACCCCGGTCTCCGCGGCAACGCCGGCAAGGGCAATGAAGCCGACGGCAACCGCGACGCTCAGGTTGTAATCCAGCAGCCAAATCAGCCAGACGCCGCCGACCAGGGCAAAGGGAATCGAGAGCATGACGATAAAGGTTTCGCTCAGCCGACCAAAGTTGAGATAAAGCAGGAAGAAGATGCTCAGCAGCGTCACCGGAACGACAATCTTCATCTTGTCGATTGCCCGCTCGAGATACTCGAACTGGCCGCTCCACGTCAGGTAGTAGCCAGGTGGAAAACTGACCTGTTCGGCAACTGCGCGCTTCGCCTCGGCAACGTAGCCGCCGATGTCGCGGCCGCGCAGGTCGACGTAGATGTAGGCGGCGAGCAGCGCGTTTTCCGTGCGTATCGCCGGTGCCCCCTTGACGATCGCAACGCGCGCCAGTTGCCCGAGCGGAATCATCGCGCCGTCCATGGTCGGCACGAGGACCTCGCGTGCCATGCTTTCGGCATCGCCGCGCAGTTCGCGCGGATAGCGCATGGTGACAGCAAAACGCTCGCGGCCTTCGACGGTCGTGGTCAGCATTTCGCCGCCCAGCGCGCTGCCGACTACCGCCAGCAGGTCGCCGACGGCCAGGCCGTAGCGCGCGAGTTGATCACGCTGCGGATCGATATCGAGGTAATAGCCGCCGGTGATCCGCTCGGCGAAGGCGCTGGTCGTGCCGGGAACTCGTTTGACGGCGACCTCGATCGCTTTCGCCAGCCGTTCCAGCTCGTTCAGGTCGTTGCCGAAGACCTTGATGCCGATCGGCGTCCGGATGCCGGTCGACAACATGTCGATGCGCGCCTTGATCGGCATCGTCCACGAGTTGGCGACACCGGGAAACTGCAGCGCCTGGTCGAGCTCGCTGACCAGCTTGTCGATCGTCATTCCCGCACGCCATTCGCTCTCGGGTTTGAGGTTGATGATCGTCTCGAACATCTCGGTCGGCGCCGGATCGGTTGCCGTGTTGGCGCGCCCAGCCTTGCCATAGACCGACGCCACCTCGGGAAAGCGCTTGATGATCTTGTTCTGCGTCTGCAGGAGTTCGGCCGCTTTGGTGATCGACATGCCGGGCAGCGAAGCCGGCATGTAGAAGAGCGTACCTTCGTTGAGCGTCGGCATGAACTCGGAACCCAGCCGAGCAGCCGGCCAGAAGCTGAGCACCAGCGCAACGCCGGCAAGAACGACGGTGAACGCCTTGCGCCGCAGAACCCAGGCAATCACCGGCCGATAGACGAAGATCAACCAGCGGTTCACCGGATTGCGCGCCTCGGGCAGAATCCGCCCGCGAATGAAGAGCAACATCAGGACCGGTACCAGGGTCAGCGAAAGCCACGCCGCACCAGCCATGGCGAAGGTCTTGGTCCACGCCAGCGGGGCGAACAGGCGGCCCTCCTGCGCTTCGAGCGTAAACACCGGGAGGAAGGAAATCGTGATGATCAGCAGCGAGAAGAAAAGCGCCGGACCGACTTCCTTGCCAGCGGCAATGATCGCCTCGCTCCGCTGCTGCGTGTCGGCCGTCGGCGGCAGTCGCTCGAGGTGCTTGTGCGCGTTCTCGATCATGACGATGGCCGCGTCGATCATGGCACCAATGGCGATGGCCAGACCGCCCAGGCTCATCAGATTGGAGTTCATGCCGAGCAGGCGCATGGCGATGAAGGCAATGAGCAAGCCAACCGGCAGCATCAGGATGGCGACCAGCGCACTGCGGACGTGCAGCAGGAAAGCGATGCAGACGAGTGCGACGATCGCCGACTCCTCGAGCAAGGTCGTCTGCAGCGTGCGGATGGCGCGCTCGATCAACTGTGAGCGGTCATAGACCGTGTCGACGCTGACCCCGGCCGGCAAACCTGACGCCGCCTCGCCTATCCTTGCCTTGACGTTCTCGATCACGGCCAGCGCGTTCTCGCCGTAGCGCGCCATGACGATTCCCGAAACGACTTCGCCTTCACCGTTCAGTTCGCTGACTCCACGCCTTTCGTCGGGAGCGAGTTCGACGCGCGCAATGTCGCGGATGAGCACCGGCGTTCCGCCCGCGGCCTTGACCGCGAGTTGCTCGATGTCCTCACGGCCACGCAGATAGCCTCGGCCACGCACCATGTACTCGGTCTCCGCCATCTCGACGACGCGACCGCCGACATCGCGGTTCGAATCGCGGATCACCTGCGCCACCTTCATCAAGGGAATGCCGTAGGCGCGCAGCTTGTCGGGATCGACCGTCACCTGGTAGGTTTGTACGAAGCCGCCGAGTGAAGCCACCTCGGCCACGCCAGCCGCCTTGCTGAGCGGATAGCGCAGGTACCAGTCCTGGATCGTGCGCAGTTCGGCCAGCGTCTTGTCCCTGGCCAGCAAGGCATATTGATAGACCCAGCCAACCCCGCTGCTATCCGGCCCGATCTGCGGCACGACGCCTTTCGGCATGCGTCCGGCTGCCGCGTTGAGCGCTTCGAGGACGCGCGAACGCGCCCAGTAAATGTCCGTTCCATCGGCGAAAATGACGTAAACGAAGGACGCGCCGAAAAACGAGAAGCCGCGCACGACGCGCGATCGGGGCACGGCGAGCAGCGCCGTCGTCAACGAGTAGGTGACCTGATCCTCGACCACCTGCGGCGCCTGGCCGGGATACTCCGTGTAGACGATGACCTGCACGTCGGAGAGATCGGGCAGCGCGTCGATCGGCGTCCGGAGCACGGCGAAGATCCCCGCCAGGACGACGCAGGCGGTCGCCAGCAGCACCAGCAGACGGTGGCGCGCCGACCAGTCGATGATTGCATTGAGCATCTCAGTGCCCCGCGTGGTCGCTGTGCCCGCCGCCAGCCGCGTGCCCACTGTGTCCGGCGTGCCCGCCGGGAGCGGCCGGGGCGGCCGGGGCGGCCGGCGGTGCAGCGTGCTGGGAATGGTCGGCAGGCAGCGCGCTGCCTTCAGCGGCTCGGCCAAAGCCACTGATTGCCGCCTGCAGGTTGCTTTCCGCGTCGATCAGGAAATTCGCTGCGACGACGACGGCCTCGCCCGCCCTCAGCCCGTCAATCACCTCGACATGCTCACCGGCGCGTGTCCCCAGGCGCACGACGCGCGGCGAGAAACGCCCCTCGCCGCTCTGCACGAGGACGATGCGGCGCACGCCGCTGTCGATCACGGCCGAGACCGGCACGGTCAGCACACGCCCTGAACTGCTCGCCGACAGTTCGAGCGTGGCATACATCGCCGGCCGGAGCAGACCGCCCGGGTTCGCCAACTCGACGCGTACCGGCACGCTGCGCGTCTCCGCCTTGAGCATCGGGTAAATGTAGGCGACCCGGCCGGTAAACACCTTGTCGGGAAAGGCGTTGATACGCACCGTCGCCGGTTGGCCGACGCGTAGGTGCGCGATGTCCTGCTCGAAAACGTCGGCGATGGCCCAGACGGAGGACAGGTCGGCCACCTGATAGAGCATCTCGCCGGCGCTAAAGCGCATGCCGGCAACGGCCTTCTTGTCGACGACCACCCCCGCCGCCGGCGAGCGCAGCGTCAGCAGGCGCTGCGCCTCGCCGCCCGCGCGCAGGCGGCTGATCTGCTCGGCCGAGATCTCCCAGTTGCGCAAGCGCGCCAGACTGGCCTCGGCCAGTTGCTGCATGCTGCGTTGCGCCTCGGCTCCCGCCTCGGCGAGCGCCTGCTTGCCGTGCACGGCGAGCAGATATTCCTTCTGCGCCGAAACGAGTTCGGGGCTGTACACCTCGGCCAGCGGCTGACCGCGCACCACCGGCTGACCACCAGCGGCAACGTGCAGTTTTTCGATCCAGCCGTCGAAGCGGGTCGAAACAGCGTACAAGCGTCGCTCATCGACCTCGATGCGGCCAGCCGCGCGCACGCTGCGCGGCAATTCGCGCAAGGCGGCAAGCTCGGTTCGCACGCCCAGCTTCTGCACTTTGTCGCTGCTGATCGACACGCCGGCTTCGCCTGCCGGCGACGTTTCGTCGCCGGCGTAAACCGCGATGTAGTCCATCCCCATGGAATCCTTCCTGGGCACCGGCGAGGTGTCGGGCAAGCCCATCGGATTGCGGTAGTAGAGCAGCTTGCGCGCCGGCTTGCTGCTCGCCGCCGCTGCGGGAGTTTCCTTGTCGCCGCTCGCTTCGCCACTGCGGCTGCCCCACTGGTAGCCGCCGGCAAGCGCGGCGAGCGCGATCAACAAACCGCCGACGACCAACTGTCTGTTCATAGATCCTCCCCGAGCAAGCGTTCGATTTCGGCCAGGCGAATCTGCGCCTCGGTTTGCGCGCGCAGGCGATCCAGTCTGGCCTGCCGGATCTGTCGCTGGGTTTCGAGCAAGGTTGCAAAATCGAGCCGGCCCGTCTCGTAGCCGGCGAGCGCCGCCTTGAAAGCGATTTCGGCTTGCGGCAGCAAGGCACTGGCGATCAGTTGTTCGAGGCGGCGCGCTGCTTCCAGTGCCGCGACGTTCTCGGCCAGATCGGCGGCGACCTGGTTGGCCACCGCCTCCTTGCGCGCGCGCGCGGCAGCAGCCAAGGCCAGCGCTTCGCTTTCCTGCGCCCGGCGACTTTCCCGCGCAAGCGGAATGTTCACCTCGAACATCAGTTCCCATTCGGCAACGCGACTGCCCACCTGGATCGGCGAAACGCCGATCGTCACATCCGGATAGCGATTCTTGCGCACCAGCTCGCCACTCGTCTCGGCCGCCAGGAGCTGAGCCTCCTGCGCGGCAAGCTGCGGATTGGCGGCGAGCAGACGCGCGCTCAACGCGCCGTCGGCGAGCTGCTCGGCCGACGGCAGCGGACGCAGGACACGGGCCTCGGCCAAGGGTGCTGTCGGCGGTCGGCGCAGCAGCCCGTTCAGGCGCGCCGCCGTCTGCCGGGATTCGCTCTCCAGGCGCAGGCGTTCGCCGCGCAAGTTGCTCTTCTCGACCTGCGCCCGGATGACGTCCTGCTGCGCTGCGAGTCCGCCGGCGTAGCGCGCCTGCGCGAGCCGTTCGAGCGTCTCGGCCAGGCGCAGCAGTTCGCCGTTGAGCTGCAGGCTGTGCCCGGCCAGATAGTATTGGGCAAAACCCGTCTTCACTTTCGCCGCCAGTTCGCTCCATGCACTGGCCCGACGCGCCTCGGCCTGCGCTGCGTCGGCCTCGGCGACCTGCCTTTTCAGGTCGCGCTTGCCCCACCAGGGAAACGTCTGGGCGAGGGTATATCTGGTGCTCCCGACGCGCCCCGGCAACAGATTAAAGCTGCCATTGTCGGCCCGGTTGGTGACGTCACGCAGTTCGAGCCGGCCGATCGGGTCGGGCAGCGCAGCAGCCGAGTGCACGCGCGCCTGGGCCGCTTCGAGTTCGAAACCGCTGGCCGCCAGATCAGCATTCTGCCGACGCGCGAGCACCAGCAGTTCGTCGACCCGCGAACCGGGAAGTCCTGCCGAGGGAATGTCGGGTGCTTGCGCCGAAGCAAGCGCCGTAGCGAGCAGCAGGCAAAGTGCGCTCAGTCTGCGCGAGAAAATATCCATGTTCGTTGCGTCACCGAGTTGTGGCAGACCAGCCGACCGTTGGCCGACCAGGCGACTCGCAGCGAGTGCCGGCGGCAATCAGGCAGGGAGAAAGGCGAGAAGAGCCTTCGCTGTCAGAAGCGAATGGCGACAGGCGGTGGGTTGGGCTCTTCCGGCAGGTGTGAAGCGGGTTGCGCTTCACCGCGGACAACCAGGACCGACTGCCGCGGCCCACCGGTCGGGACTCGCGCCGAAGCGGGCAGCACGCCGGCGCCCGCCAGGTGACAGATCGCGCAATGCTCGCACGACGCTTCGCCGGCCGCGGTCGACGCGTCGTCGAGCTGCGCGTCGCTGGCAGCAGCCACAGCATCGGCCGTGCAGTGCGTGCCAACCTGCGCGCCCGACGACGGCGCAGCCACCTGCCACGGCATGGCCAGCCCGGCCAGCGTTTGCAGCGGCAGCACGAGGGCAAGCAGAAAGGCGATGAACTTGCGCAAGGGGGGCAAACGGAGAAGAAAGGAAAGGCAGGCGATGGAGTCTATGCCGCACACGGCGCGCCCGTCAAGCGCAAATCCTCTGCCAACCGGTTGAATCGGTTGCCACAAGGATCGCGCGGGCAGGCGAGCGATGCAGCGCGAACGCGAGCGCGCTCTGAGTGTCTTGCGCATTAGCTCGCTGGCCAATGGTCGACAAGCTGCATCGTCAAACTCTGCCTTTAACCACTGGCAGCGCGCCCGCGCCCGGCCATCGCTCTGGGTGGCGCCGTCGAGCGCGACTTTCCCAGGCCGCGGCGGCGCCGACGGTTTCAGCCGGCGCGCTCCTCGCTTACAATCTGCAGGTGGTAGCACTCGCGCGCGGCGCGCCGGTTCTGCCGACACGACGCGCGTCGTAGCGTGGCGACGGCTGCGTCGCGTACGGCCGTCAGGTCAGGGCGAAGGCTTGCCTTCGCTCTGACGCGGCGAACCCAGGAACTCGTCATGCTGCAGAAGATCTCGCTCATCGTTCAACCAGGCGACAGCTTTTTCCCGATCGTGCGCGCCGTCGACCGGGCGGTACGTACGATCAATCTGACCGTCTACCGGATGGATGACCCGATCATCCAGCTCGCCCTGGTCGACGCTCGCCGACGCGGCGTACGCATTCGCGTGCTGATCGCGAGCAGTGCGCGCGGCTGGGAAGAGAAGAATCGCAAGCTGCTCAAGGACGCCAAGGAAGCCGGAATCGCCACCCGTGAACCCGCCGGCGACAGCAAGCGAGCGCGTTATCACTACAAAGTGATGACGGTGGATGCCGAACAGGCGTTCGTCTTCACCTTCAATCCGACGCGCGAGAACCTGCACTACACGCGCGACTTCGGCGTCGAAACGCACGATCCGGCGATCGCCAGCGAGATCGACCGGCTCTTTGCGGCCGACTGGAACGACCGCAGCTTCACGCCGGACGAGGCGCTCCCCCTGCTGATCAGCCCGTTCAACAGCCGGCAAAGAATCGAGCAGTTGCTGGGCAGCGCACGCACCTCGATTCAGATCGCCGATGCCAAACTGACCGACCCGGCGATCGTGCGCCTGCTCGTCGACAAGGCGAAAGCTGGCGTTCAGGTTCGCGTTCTCGGCGACGAGGAGCACGGCAACATCTTGCCCGGGGAAATCGAATTCCGCGCGGTGCCACGCTACAAGCTGCACGCCAAGTGCGTGATCATCGACGGTGCGACGGCCATCATCGGCAGCATGAACCTGCGCACCGAGAGTCTCGACCGGCGCCGCGAGCTATCGATCACGGTCGATGACCGCGAGGTCCTGCGTCGGCTGAGCGCGGTTTTTGCCAGCGACTGGGAGCACAAGACGCCGTCTTTCGACAGCACCGATACGCAACTGATCAGGCTGCCGAAGGATCTGCCAGTCTCGCCGGGGCGAGCCACAAAAAGCGGTTTCGTGCTCGTCTCGCGGACCAACGCCCTCGCCCGCCATGAATTGCGCGAGGGCGTGACCAGCCTTGGCCGGGCGCCGGAAAACGATGTGGTGATCAGCGACGCGCCGGTGAGCCGACACCACGCGCTGATCACGCTCGACAAGGGGAGTTGCCGAATCACCGATCTCTACAGCGGCAACGGCACTTTCCTGAACGGCGAGCGGGTCCACGGAACCACCTGGCTGTGTGCCGGCGATGTGATCCGGATTGCCGAGAGCGAAGAGTTCCGCCTGCTCGAACTCCTCTAGCCCTTACCGCTTCGCATTGGTCACCGGCCGACCCCCGCCGGAATCGCCCGATCGGTCACGAGTGCAGCATCTGCAGGCGCGGCTGTGCGACCCCATGTCACATTCCCGACGAGCGTCCAGCAACCTACCATCGGCGACTGATCAGCGCGGCAGCCATCCCGGCGGCCGCCGACTCACCCGAGGAGAGAAGATGTTGGATTTTCACCGGCCGCGCCGTGTGGCGCTGGCCGTTGCCCTTGCCTGTTCGGGAATGGCGAGTGCCGAAGCAGCCGAGCGAGGCGAGTCGGACGCCCCGATGCTCGGCGACATCGTCGTCAGCGACTCGAAGATCCAGTCTGTGCCGGCAGCGCTTTCGCTCACGCCCGCTCGCCTGCGCCAGATGCGCGCGGCGACGAGCGACACGGCCAGCCTGTTGCGCGACATCCCCGGCGTCGACCTGCAGGCGGGGGGTGGCGTTTCCAGTCTGCCGGTGATTCATGGTCTGGCCGATGATCGTCACCGCATCAAGCTCGACGGAATGGACTTGATCTCCACCTGCCCCAACCACATGAATCCGCCGCTGTCCTACATCGAGCCAAGCCAGGTCGGCAGCCTGACCGTGCACAGCGCGCTGCCGCCGGTCAGCGCCGGTGGCGACAGTATCGGCAGTACGATCATCGTCAAGTCGCGGCCGCCACGCTTTGCCGCCGCGCGCGACGTTCTGCTCAACAGCGGCGAGTTCGGCGCCTACTATCGCTCGAACGGCGGTGCCTTCGGCGGCAATCTTGCCGCGACGCTGGCCAGCGACCAACTGAGTGTCGGCTACCAAGCGGCCTACGCCGAGTCCGACAACTACCGCGCGGGACAAGCGTTCAAGACGACGCGCGAAACGGGGCGCGCCGGCCACCGGCTGGCGCTCGACGAAGTCGGATCGAGCGCGTACCGGACCGCCAGCCAGGCGCTCGGCCTGGCCCTGCGCCACGAGAACCACCTGATCGACCTCAAGTTCGGCTGGCAGAACGTTCCCGAGCAGCTTTACCCGAACCAGCGCATGGACATGACCGACAACCGTCAGCAGCGGGCAAACCTGCAGTACCAAGGGCAGTTTGCCTGGGGAAGCCTGGAAGCACGGGCCTACCGCGAAAGCGTCCGGCACAAGATGGATTTCGGCACCGACAAGAGGTTCTGGTATGGCACAGCCACTGGCGGCCCGACCGCTGCCTTCGCCACGCCGTGTTCGCCGATTGGCGTCAACTGTGCAGCCGGCATGCCGATGGAAAGCGAGAGCAGCAACCTCGGCGCCTCAGTGCACGCCGCGATCGATCTGAGCCCGCAGGATCTGCTGCGCGTCGGCGTCGATCAGCAACGCTACCGTCTCGATGACTGGTGGCCACCGTCCGGGGCTGGCATGTGGCCGGGGACGTTCTGGAACATCAACAACGGCCAGCGCGATCGCCTGGGCGCCTTCGCCGAATGGGAAGGACGCTTGAATGCGCGCTGGACGACGCTTCTCGGCGTACGCTACGAACGCGTTCGCATGGACGCGGACATGGTGCAAGGCTACAGCACGGCCAGCGGCGCGACGGGCAATCAGTATGCCGACGCCAACGCCTTCAACGCGCGCAAGCATGCGCGGACCGACCACAACTGGGAGATGACGGCGCTTGCCCGGCATGTGCCGAATCGCGCTGTCGACCTCGAGTTCGGCTTCGCACACAAGGTGCGCTCACCCAATCTTTACGAGCGCTATACGTGGTCGACCTGGTCGATGGCGGCGGTGATGAACAACTTCGCTGGCGACGGCAACGGCTACCTCGGGAATCTCGATCTGAAACCCGAAAAGGCCTGGACGCTGAGCGCTACGCTCGATTGGCACGCCGACGATCGAAGCTGGGCGTTGACCGCGACGCCGTATTACACCCGGGTGAGCGATTACATCGACGCGCTGCGCTGCACCAGCGGCGCATCATGCACACCGGCCAACGCGACTAGCAGCAACAGTTTCGTCGTCCTGCAATATGCCAACCAGGCGGCGCGCCTGGTCGGCGTCGACCTCTCCGGACACGCTCCGCTCGCCGCAACAGCACTTGGCAGCTTCGCCGTCAAGGGCAAGCTCGGCTATACCAACGGCAGGAACCGCGACACCGGCGATTCCCTGTACAACATCATGCCGCTCAACGCCCGACTCAGCCTGACGCATACCCTGGGCGGCTGGGACAATGCCGTTGAGCTTGTGACGGTAAAACGAAAGGACAAGGTGGCAGACGCGCGCAATGAAATCCGGACGCCGGGCTACAGCCTGGTGAATCTGCGCGCCAGCCACACCTGGAAGGACGTGCGCGTCGATTTCGGCATCGACAACGTGTTCGACAAGTTCTATGTCCAGCCGCTTGGCGGTGCATACCTTGGTCAGGGGACCACCATGAGCATCAACGCCGTCCCCTGGGGGATCGGGCTTCCGGGTATGGGGCGCTCGTTTTACGCCGGGATCAGCGTCAAGCTGTGATACCGTCGCGCGCCGCGCGCGGGCTGGTCGAGCGGGGCAAGAAAGCGGTATGTGTATGTTCGCCGAATGGACGCGTCGCCTGCCTCTGACCAGGTCGTCAATCTCCGCTGGCGGAAGCTCGACCATACCGTCTCAGGCAAATCGGTCAATGTGAAAGAAAACTCCAGGCTGAAGGGGTCAGGACAGCGCTGAAAGGTGCCCGGCACAGGGCCGGGCCAAGAGAGAAAGGTGTAAGCAACGGTTTCCTGCGACCGATTGCGCATCGGCCAAACCGTATGGCTCAGGCGATCTGGCGCACGCCGCCGGCAACCGGCGCTGCCTTGCGCGCACCAAGCAGCTTGCAGGCAAACAGCGCGAGGAACAGCGTGCCGAACGCGAAGACGATGTCACCCGGCACGCGTGCCCAGACGAAGCCCTCCATCAGCGCGCCATGCACGAACTCGGGCGAACGGGCGAACCAGACGCCGTGCGTGATGCTGGCCCATGCTTGGCCGATGCCGGCGGGCACCAGCGACATGAAGACCATCATCGCCAGACCGATGTTCAGCGACCAGAAGGTTCCGGCGAGCAGCCGATCGGACCATGCGGCACGCGGGAAAAGGCCGCGCAGGCAGAAGAGCATGAGGCCGATGCCGAGCATGCCGTACACCCCGAACAGCGCCGCGTGACCGTGCGCTGCGGTCATATTCATGCCCTGCATGTAGTACAGCGCGATCGGCGTGTTGATCGAGAAACCGAGCAGGCCTGCCCCGACCACGTTCCAGAAGCCGACTGCGATGAAGCATAGAATCGGCCACTTGTAGGCAGCCACCCATTCGGCCGCCTGCGAACGCTGGTAGTTGCGCCACGCCTCGACGCCGATCATCGCCAGCGGCACCACTTCCAGCGCCGAGAACATTGCGCCGATGGCGATCACCGAGGTCGGTGTGCCGGTGAAGTAGAGATGGTGCAGCGTGCCGAGGATGCCGCCAAACAGGAAGACGATGGTCTCGGCAACGATGGCGGTGTTGGCGGCGGCAGCGCGAACCAGGCCAAGACGGGTGAACAGGAGTGCGATGACGGCGGTGGCGAACACTTCGAAAAAGCCTTCGACCCAGAGGTGCACCAGCCACCAGCGCCAGTACTCGATCATCGAGTAGTGCGTTTGGCGGCCCCAAGCCAGCGAGGTCGCGTAGAAGCCGCCGATGCACAGCGCGGAGAGGAAGACCATGGCGATCAGGCCGCGCGATTCCGAAGGTGTCTTCAGCGCCGGCCACAAGCCACGAGCGAGCAGCGCCACCCAGATGAGCAGGCCGACGAAGAGCAGGATCTGCCAGACGCGGCCCATGCTGGTGAACTCGAGGCCCTGGTTGCCGATCCAGAAAGCGAATTCGTTGCCCGGGTTGTGCAGGCTGCCGACCCAACCGGTGGCGGTGGATCCGGCGACGATGAAGAGCAGCGCGTAGAACAGCAGGTTCACGCCAAGCTTCTGATACTTCGGCTCATGGCCGGAGATCGCCGGCGCAATGTAGAGGCCGGTGGCAAGCCAGGCGGTGGCGATCCAGAGCACGGCAAACTGCGTGTGGATGGTGCGGCTGACCGTGAAGGGCAGAATCTCGCCGATCGGGATGCCGAACAGCGCGGTGCCTTCGACCGCGTAGTGCGCGGTGAGCACACCCATGCCGACCTGGGCCAGGATCAGCGCAATCACCACGAAGAAGTACTTCCGCGTCGCCAGCATCGACGGCGTCGGCTTCAGGCTGAACAGCGGGTCGGTCTTCGGCGGCAGCGGGTCGCTTTGCTCATGGCGCGAATGGAAGAAGATCATGCCGGCGATGGCGCCGATCATCAGGATGACGCTGGCGATCGACCAGATGCCGGTGCCGGCGGTCGGCGTGTTGCCGACCAGCGGCTCGTGCGGCCAGTTGCTGGTGTAGGAAAGCCCGCTCTCGCCCGGGCGATCGGTGGTCGCCGACCAGGCGCTCCAGAAGAAGAAGGCGGACAGCGCCTCGCGGTCTTCGGCGAGCTTGAGCACCCCGGGCAACATCGCGTACTGCTCGCGCAGAGCGGCGAGCGAAGCTTCGTCACTGAAGAGGTCGACGTAGTGCTGTGCGACCTGCTGCACGGCCTCGGCGCGTTCGGCGGACAGGGTGACGACGTTCGTAGCCGCGTCGTGCGTGTTGCGGCGCATCTCGCTCTTCAGCTCGGCGTCGAGGGCCGCCTGCTGGCCGGCCTGCAGGTGGGCGTAGCCGGTGCCGTGCTGTTGCTGCGCACGAATCTCGCGCAGCGCGATCGCCTCGCGATGCAGCCAATCGGCCGACCAGTCCGGCGCCAGGTAGGAGCCGTGGCCCCAGACCGAGCCGAACTGCTGGCCCCCGGCGGCGAGCCAGGCCTCCTGGCCGCGCTGGACGCTGCCTTCGGCGAAGAGGACTTCGCCCTTCGAGTTGACGACGGCCCTGGGAATCGGCGGGGCGCTGACGTAGATCTCGTTCCCGACCCAGCCAAGCGCGGCGAAGGAGAGGACAAAGATCACCGCCAGCCAGGTCCAGAGCTTGCGTGTGGCGTGCATGGCGTTTCCTTTCGTGGTTGATGAACAGCATAAGAAGAGTTTTCTATGCATCTTTTAGGAGGGATATTATTCGAAGCCCTTGAAAGATGCAACTGCTATGCATCTTTTGCGGCAAGCTGCCGCAATGGGGTCATCCGGAATGCCGGTGGATCAGGCGACAGGGAAGAAGGTGAGGATGCTGCGCTCGCTCCTGCCGACGAGATCGGCCAGCGTCATCTCGTCGAGCACCTTGAGGAAGGCGGCCAGCGCCCTGGAAAGGCCGACTTTCAGCTTGCAGCCGGGATCGAGAATGCACTGACAGCCCTCGGCAGCGAAACACTCGACGAGATCCATGCACGGTTCCATCTGGCGCACCACCTCGCCAACGACGATCTGACGCGGCGGACGGGCAAGGCGCAGGCCACCGCCCTTGCCGCGCAAGCCCTCGACGAAGCCGGCCCGGATCAGCGCGTTGACCACCTTCATCAGGTGGTTTCGCGAGACGGCGAAGCGATCAGAGATCTCCTGGATGGTAACCAGTCGGTCCGTGTTGCTGCCGAGATAGATCAGGGCGCGCAGGGCGAAATCGGTGTGCTGGGTGATATACATGAA